>CAMDJS010000017.1 GCA_945900685.1 Bordetella parapertussis | reverse complement strand
ATCAGGTCCGGCTCGGCCAGGCTTTTGCCGATCTTCAAACCGGCGGCCAGCATGAAGGTATTGGCAATGCCGCCGCCCACAATCAACTGGTCCACGTTGCGCGCCAGCGCTTGCAGGATGGTGAGTTTGGTGCTGACCTTGGAACCGGCCACGCGGGCGGCCAGCGGGCGCTTGGGCTCAGCCAGCGCTTTGCTGATGGCGTCGATTTCGGCTGACAACAAAGGACCGGCGCAAGCCACAGGCGCGAACTGCGCGATGCCGTAAGTCGTGCCCTCGGCGCGGTGCGCGGTGCCGAATGCGTCGTTGACATATATGTCGCAAAGCGCTGCCATTTGGCGGGCGAGCGATTCGCTGTTTTTCTTTTCGCCGACATTGACCCGGCAGTTTTCCAGCATCACCACCTGACCGGCGGCGACAGACACGCCGCTCACCCAGTCCGCCACCAACGGCACCTCGCGGCCCAGCAACTCAGCCAGACGTTGGGCCACAGGTGCCAATGAATCTTCGGGTTTGAACGCGCCTTCGGTCGGGCGACCCAGGTGTGACGTGACCATGACAGCGGCACCGGCGTCTAAAGCCATTTGAATCGCGGGCACAGACGCGCGGATGCGCGTGTCCTCGGAAATGCGGCCTTGGTCGTCAAAAGGCACGTTCAAGTCGGCGCGGATGAATACGCGTTTGCCACGGGCCAGGCCCTGTGCGCACTGATCGGCGAAGCGGATGATTTGCATGGGGTTTGTCTCCGTATGAATGTTTTATGACATTTTAGGCGGAGGGTTGAATCAGGGGGGGCATTGTCGTAACAACATTGCACGGTAGTCGGGTAGCGTCCCATTTCTAGGGGATACCATGGTTGTAAAGGCTCCATTTGCGCTAGCAGGTTCTTTTGATTGGATCGATTTATTTTTATGCTGCTTGATAACTCCATATTTATATATATGGCCAAGACAGGATCTAATTGAATTTTAGAGAGCTCACCACCCCAATCCAATATGCAACGGCAAATACACCGCCATGCCCACGATGATGGTGCCCAGTACCGCCTGCCCTTTGCCACGCTTAAAGAAATAAAACCCCGCACCAGCGACCGCGCCAAACAGACGTGCGTCCATCCATGTGGTCACCAACGCGCCGTGGCTCACCACAATTTCAGGTATCACCACAGCGGCCAGCGCAGCGATGGGTGCGTATTGCAAGCCGCGTTGCGCCCATGAAGGAAACGGCAATTCACGATCGGAGATAAAGAAAAAACAGCGCGTCACCAGCGTGATCACACCCAAGGCCACGGCGGTGAAAGCGTCTGACCATTCCATCAGGGATTGGCCTCTTTGTTTGCCAGTGAAGTTTGCTCCAGCACCAGGCACACGGCGACAGACGCTGCAATCGCCACCAGAATATTTAAGCGCAGCGGCAAGCCGTAAGCAGCAACAGCGGCCGCACCTGCCACCGCCAGCGAGACCACGCGCAAACGCGTTTGACTGAGCGAACACAAAATGCCGACCAGCGCGAGCACGCCGGCAAAGCCCAGTCCCCATTGCAGCGGCACTTGCGCGGCCAGCACAATACCACCCATGCTCGCGATTTGCCAGCCTATCCAATTCAAAAAACAGTTGCCGCTGAGGTAGGCCATTTCGCTGCGCTGCCCTTCGCTGTCATCAGACGAACGCGGGTAGGCGTGTACAAACTGCACGTAGTTCAAATCCGCAATGAAATATCCGATGGATAAGCGTTGCCAACGCGGCCAGGCCATCATGTATTGGCGCAAATGCAAACTGAACACCGCAAAGCGCAAATTCACACAAAACGCAGTCGCCAATATCACCCAAACGGGTGCACCTGCGGCCAGCAGAGGAATGGCAGCCAGTTGCGCGCTGCCGCCGTAAATGACCAGCGTCATCAAGGTGGCCATGGACGGGCTCAAACCGGCTTGCACCATGGCCACGCCAGTCATCAAGCCCCAGGCCCAGATGCCGGGCGCGACTTTGAGTGTGTCGACCATGCCTTGGCGAAAAGCAGGATGGCGGAAATTGGCGGGATCGAAAAACATGGATTAAGTGGAGGCCTGCCCCAACACCATGCCAACCGTCAAAGTCTGGCTGTGCAAAAACTCGGCGGCGCTGATGCGCTTGCCGCCCGGGCGTTGCACTTGCATCACGCGCAATACGCCCTCGCCCGTGGAGACATCGAAAGCATCTGCATGCAGTTGCAGCACGCTGCCGGGTCTTGCACTCTGGGTAGATGGCACAGGCAAACCAGACCAGATTTTCAGCACCTGTCCATCACACAAGGTATGCGCGCCAGGGAACGGATCGAAAGCGAGTATGCGTTGCGACAAACGCAGCGCTGGCAAACGCCAATCGATAAGCGCTTCGTCTTTCAAAATTTTCGCGGCGTAAGTGACGCCTTCTGTGGCTTGCGTTTTCGCTTGCAGTTGCGGCAACGCAGACAGCGTGTCCACAATCAAACGCGAGCCCATTGCAGCGAGCTTGTCGTGCAAGCTGGCGCTGGTGTCGGTGTCGCTGATGGGCAGACTCTCGCGCATCAGCACCGCGCCAGTGTCCAGGCCCGCGTCCATTTGCATGATGCACACGCCGGTGTCACTGTCACCGGCTTCGATGGCGCGTTGTATCGGTGCGGCGCCGCGCCAGCGCGGTAACAAGGACGCGTGTATGTTCAAACAACCCAGCGGCACGCTGTGCAATGTCCATTCAGGAAGCAACAAACCGTAGGCGACCACCACCATCAATTCGGCGTGTGAATCCGCAATGGCTTGTTGTGCGGCCAAGGCTTCATCGGGATATTTGCCATCCAAGCGCAAGCTGTGCGGTTGGCACACCGGCATGTGGTGTTCAAGGGCGTATTGCTTGACGGCAGACGCTTGCAGTTTCATGCCGCGACCGGCGGGGCGGTCGGGTTGGGTCAGCACCAGCGCGATCTCGTGACCGGCGTGATGCAGGGAAGTAAGTGCGGTGCGGGCAAATTCCGGGGTGCCGGCAAACACAAGGCGCATGTATCAGCGCTCGAGTTCGCGTTGGACTTTGAGCAATTTGCCTTTGATGCGCATGCGCTTAAGAGTGGAGAGGTATTCGACAAACACCTTGCCCATCAAATGGTCCATTTCGTGTTGAATGCAAATGGACATCAAGCCTTCGGCTTCGATGGTGACGGTTTCGCCGTGTTCATTCAATGCTTGCACTTTGACCCGCTCAGGCCGCTCGACGCCGTCAAAAATACCGGGCACCGACAAACAACCTTCTTCGTTTTTGATGCGCTCTTTGCTAGACCACAACAACTCGGGGTTGATCAGCACCATGGGTTGGTTGTGCTCTTCGGACACGTCCATGACCAGCAGGCGTTCATGCACATTGACCTGAGTGGCGGCCAAGCCGACACCTTTGGAGTCGTACATGGTCTCAATCATGTCTGCAGCCAGCGTACGGATGCGGTCATCCACGATAGCCACTGGTTTGGCCACCGTGTGCAGACGCGGGTCGGGGTAAGAAAGAATGGGTAGTAAAGCCATGAGCCTATTGTCGCTTTTTTGAAAACCCGGGGTAAAGCCGCGCTTACAAAAACCCACAGTCTGACTTGAATCATTGAGCGCCCAAGCCTTTTACGCTTGGAAACATGTTTTCAAAAGGACAAACAAATGAATGCTTTGACACTGTCTGAAACCATCAGCCCGCCAGTTGTGGACGACGCTTGGTGCGATTGGCTGAGGTTGCAAATGACGCCGCTGGTCGGCACACAGATACAACACAAACTGATCACCTTGTTTGGCAGTCCAAGTGCTGTGTTTGCTCAACCGGCATCAACACTGCAGGCTTGGCTATCAGAGTCACAAGCCCAGTCCTTGTTGCGTATGCCTGATGAATGGGAAGCAGTATGTGCCCGCACCCGCGCTTGGTTGGCTCAAACACAAGCCGGTGTGCAGCAGCAAGTGTGGACTTGGGACAGCCCCATGTACCCGGCTGTGCTCAGAGACATTGATGAGCCGCCGTTGCTGTTGTTTGCGCAAGGGCAGCTTCATTTGCCTTGCTGGCAAGGCGTGGCGGTTGTCGGCAGTCGCAACCCGACAGCGCAGGGCACACACAACGCCAAAAGAATGGCGCATCAGCTTCAACAAGCCGGTTGCTGTGTCGTCTCAGGCTTGGCCATGGGCATTGATGCTGCAGCGCATCTCGGCGCGCTTGAGGCCAAACCCACAGACCAGTGTGCCACGGTTGCCGTGGTGGGTACAGGTTTGGACATGGTTTATCCGAAACATCACCACGCACTGGCGCGTCAAGTGGCGCAACACGGATGGTTGCTCAGCGAATTTCCGCCGGGCACACCGCCGCTGCCGCACCATTTTCCCAGACGCAACCGTTTGATCGCCGGATTGAGTCACGGCGTGTTGGTGGTGGAGGCTGCGTTGAAGTCGGGTTCACTGATCACGGCAGATTTGGCCCTGTCGCAAGGCAAAGAAGTGTTTGCCATACCGGGCTCCATACATTCTGTGCTGTCGCGCGGATGTCATGCGCTGCTAAAACAAGGCGCGAAATTGGTCGAGAGCGTGCAAGATGTGCTGGAAGAATTACCGGCCATCCACTTTGCCTCTGAGCAACACCACACCACACAGACGCAAGCTGAAGCGCTAAACCCGCAACAACGCAGTTTGCTCAACGCCCTGGGTCATGAGCCTCAGCATTTGGAAGCCTTGCTGATTCACAGCGGCATGTCGCTGGAAGAGGCATTGCTGGCCATGCAAGCATTGATGAGCGCAGGCAAAGTGGCTGAAATGCCAGGCGGCTTGTACCAACAATTGTGCGGATGATCTGCAATGCAATGGACGAAGTGGAAGACGCAAAAGCTTGGTGGGTCGGGCAAAAAGGGAGCGTCTGCAAAACAGGTTATATTGCAGCCATGTTCGATGTCCTTGTTTACGTTTACGAACACTACTGGCGTGGTGATGTTTGTCCAGAATTGCCGCAACTGGGGCGCAAACTCAGTGCCGCAGGATTTGACGCCGATGAAATTCAGCAAGCCTTGTCTTGGCTGGCTGGCCTCAACAGCGCCGCCCAAAACGCCGACTTGATTCATGTGCACCAACAACGTGTAGCCCCCGCTTATGTGCAGTCGCCGTTGAGTATGCGTGTGTATTCCGATGCCGAGCAACAACATATGGGTTCAGCCTGTTTGGGCTTCATCACCTTCATGGAAACCGCAGGCATCATGTCAGCTCAAATGCGTGAAATCGTGGTGGACCGCGCCATGGCCGTCACCGATCACCCCGTGGGTCTGGATGATTTGAAAATCATCGTACTGATGGTGTATTGGAGCGCAGGCATTGAACCCGACGCCTTGGTGCTCGATGAGTTGTGTGACGATAACGCGGGCCGCATCGCACACTGAACCGCATTTCAAACACGCATAAAAAAAAGTCTCTCGACTGCTTTTTTCTTGACCGGGTGTCAGACGACAGCACCTGCGTTCGGGTCGTTCGGGTCTTCATCAGAACCGTCTTTTTTCACAACCTTGATCAGGTCTTCGCGCTTGATGCCCAACCACATGGCGATGGCGGCCGCCACAAACACCGACGAGTAAATGCCAAACAAGATACCAATGGTCAAGGCCAGCGCAAAGTAATGCAGCGTGGCGCCGCCGAACAACAACATGGACAACACCATGAGTTGCGTTGAGCCGTGGGTGATGATGGTGCGGCTGATGGTTGAGGTGATGGCGTTGTCGATGATCTCGACCGTGTTCATTTTGCGAAAGCGGCGGAAGTTCTCGCGCACCCGGTCAAAAATCACCACCGACTCGTTCACCGAATAACCCAACACCGCCAGCACGGCGGCCAGCACCGGCAGAGAAAATTCCCATTGGAAATAAGCGAAGAACCCCAGAATAATGATGACGTCGTGCAAATTGGCGATGATGCCGGCGACCGCGTATTTCCATTCAAAACGGATGGCCAAATAAATCATGATGCCGACCACCACACAGGCCAGCGCTTTCAAGCCATCAATGGCGAGTTCATCGCCGACTTGCGGTCCGACAAATTCGCTGCGCTTGAGGACAGCTTGCGCATCGGTTTCTTTGAGAGCTGACATGACGCGAGTGCTTTGCTCAGTAGCATTCGTACCTTTGGCGGCAGGCATGCGAATCAGCACATCGCGCGCCGAGCCGAAGTTTTGCACTTGCACATCGGTGTAACCCAAAGCCGCGATTTGAGCCCGCATCGGGTCAAGTGCCACCGGCTGTGAAAAGCCCACTTCCATCAGCGTACCGCCGGTGAACTCCACGGACAGATGCAATCCTCTGCTGAACAAAAAAAACACCGCCATAAAAAAGGTGATGAACGACACCGCGTTAAAAATAAGCGCATGGCGCATGAACGGTATGTCGCGTTTGATCTTGAAAAATTCCATGGCTGTTCCTAGTTCGTCAGGCTTGCAATCGCAAGATCTTCAATCGGTGAATCTGTCAATCAGCTTTGGCGCGATCGATGGCTTTGGCGGTCAGATCATCAGGCCGCCACACCGTGCCGATGGACACGGATTGCAAACGCTTTTGACGGCCATACCAAAGATTGACCAAGCCGCGCGAGAAAAATACCGCCGAGAACATGCTGGTCAAAATGCCCAGGCAATGCACCACCGCAAAACCGCGCACCGGGCCCGAGCCAAAAGCCAGCAAAGCCAGACCGGCAATCAGCGTGGTGACGTTGGAGTCCAGAATGGTTGACCAAGCGCGGTCATAGCCAATATGAATCGCCGTTTGCGGCGCTGCGCCATTGCGCAGTTCTTCGCGCACACGCTCGTTAATCAGCACGTTGGCGTCAATCGCCATGCCCAGTACCAAGGCCATCGCGGCCATGCCGGGCAGTGTCAGCGTGGCTTGCATCATGGACAACACGGCCACCAGCAGCAGCAAATTGACTGCCAACGCAATGCTGGAAATCACACCGAACAACATGTAGTACACGCACATGAAAGCGGTGACAGCGACAAAGCCCCAGGTCACACTGTCAAATCCTTTGGCGATGTTTTCAGCGCCGAGTGACGGGCCGATGGTGCGCTCTTCGATGATCTCCATCGGTGCGGCCAATGAACCGGCGCGCAACAGCAACGCAGTGTCAGCCGCTTCCATGGAGGTCATACTGCCTGAAATTTGTACCCGTCCGCCACCGATTTCGGTGCGAATCACCGGCGCGGTGACAACCTCGCCCTTGCCTTTTTCAAACAACAAAATCGCCATGCGTTTGCCGACGTTTTCACGCGTCACGTCTTTGAAAATGCGCGCGCCTTTGGAGTCCAGCGTCAGGTACACAGCGGCTTCTTGCGTCTGGTTATCAAAGCCGGGTTGGGCATCGGTCAGGTTCTCGCCGGTCAGCAACACTTGCTTTTTCACAATCACGGCCTGGCCGTTGCGGTCTAGGTATTTTTCGGCACCGAAAGGCACCATGCCGCTGCCGATTTCAGCTTGGCGTGCTTCGCTGCTTTCGTCCACCATGCGGATTTCCAGCGTGGCGGTGCGACCCAGTATGTCTTTGGCTTTGGCGGTGTCTTGCACGCCGGGCAATTGCACCACGATGCGGTCTAAGCCTTGCTGCTGAATCACCGGTTCGGCCACACCAAGTTCATTGATACGGTTGTGCAGCGTGGTGATGTTTTGCTTCAAAGCTTGGTCTTGCACTTTGCGACCCGCCTCGGGTTTGAGCGTGGCGCTCATCAGCATGTCGCCGCCAGCTTGAGGCGTGACTTGAGTGAGCAAATCAGCAAACTGGTCGCGGATCATGGTGGCCGTGGCGTCTGCGCTGGACTGGTCTTTGAAAATAATCTCAATCGCTTGGCCGTTGCGCGAGATACCGCCGTGGCGGATATTTTTTTCACGCATGGAAGAGCGCAATTCACCGGCCAGCGCCTCGGCTTTTTTGGTCAACGCTGCTTGCATATCGACTTGCAACATGAAGTGCACACCGCCGCGCAAATCTAAGCCCAAATACATGGGCGCGGCGTGTAAGCTGCTCAGCCATGTAGGCGTGCGTGCGATCAGGTTCAGCGCCACGATGTAAGACGGGTTGTCCGCGTCCGGGTTGAGCGTACGTTGCACCGCATCTTTGGCTTTGAGTTGCTGATCGGTGGTCTCGAAACGCGCTTTCAGCGAATTGTTTTCCAGCGTCAGCATGGACGCGCTCAAACCAGCGGCTTTCAAAGCCTCTTCGACTTTGCCCTGCGTGTCTAAGTCAACCTTGACGCTGGTGCGCCCCGGCGAAACCTGAACCGCTGGCGCTTCGCCGAAAAAGTTTGGCAGCGTGTAGAGACTGCCCAGCAGCACGGCGATCAGTATGACCAGGTATTTCCAAACAGCGTAACGGTTCATGGCGATGGTGATTTATTTGATGGAGCCCTTGGGCAGCACTTGCACCACAGCGCTGCGCTGCAACTGCAACACCACGCCGTTACCGACTTCCAAACCGATCTGGTTGTCGCCGAGTTGCGCGATCTTTCCCAGCATGCCGCCGTTGGTCACAACTTCGTCGCCCTTGGCCAGTGCGTCGAGCATGGCTTTGAGTTCTTTCTGGCGCTTCATTTGCGGGCGGATCATGACGAAGTACAGCACCACAAACATCAGCACCAGCGGCAGCATGCTCATGAGAGATGAAGATAAATCGCTAGCAGGCGCAGCAGCGGGGGCAGATTGGGCGTAGGCGGAAGATATGAACACGAAAATTCTCCTGTGAAAGGCAACCGGCGATTGTATGCGGTTGGTATGACCTGTCGGTTTGTGTGTTTCAAGGCGCAAAACTTAGGCAAGCTAAGGTGTATTTGATCAGTGCTATGTCTCCGTGCAGTATGAAATAAAGTTCGCAATACTATTTAGTGCGAGTTTGAAATATTGAGTCTAATGTCTCAGATCCATATTTGTTCCTCATACTTGTTATAAACCAAGGCTCGATATCCTTAGCAAAACCAAGTAAACCTTGTAAATGATAAGTTTCATCAAGCGATAATTTGTTTAGCTTATGTCCATGAATCATTGCACTAATTTTTCGTTTTTTATTTCTACCAATAGATATTTGATTCTGATTAGTGAGGATTAATCCAGTTACACGACGCTGATATTTTTTTGATAAGTGGATTGTTTTTTTAATATTTAGGCTAATTTGTGGGTAGGTCAAATTAGCAAGAACCTTATTAATTTCAGCTTCAAGCTTCAATGAAATGCCTTTAGTATTTGTTGAGAAAGTGAGGTCATCAGCATATCTAGTAAATATGACATCATTTGTTTTGCACCATGATAATAAATGGCAATCACAATCAAACATCACAGAATTTGATAGAAGAGGTGAACTAGGGGCACCTATACTTAGTACGCGCATTTTGGATTGTTTATCGTAAACACAGCTTAGACGTGCAATTAATTGGATATCGTATCTAGAAAAACGGTTACATATATGTTTCGTAAAGTGTTGTATTAAGTCGGACTCATTTATAGAAAAGAAAAAGTTTTTGAAATCAAACTTTGAAATATAAGAATTTTCTTTATGTGCACTGGCATTTTTTTTTATACTGCTATTTATTGTGTACGCGGTAGCAGACTCATGCAAGGGTAATTCATTGAGTACATTTTTCATTAACCATCGTTGTAAAAACTTCGTCTCCTTTGCTGGCTGAGCTATTGTTCTTATTCCTCCTGTCTTCTTAGGTATTGTATATACCTTGTATGTGTGAGGTGATCTTATGATCAAACGATGTATTTGAGATTCACTTAAGCCTGTTGATTCATGAATCAAAGTTATTAATGTTGAATTGTGAATCAAGTTGTTGCCTCCTATACAAATTTAGATATCGCTCTACAACGGTTTTTGTGATTGGAAAAATTTGTGAAGTAGTATTCGCTTACCAAAGCTGTAAACCGCAGTTCATCAAAAGGCTTGGCCTTATCTTTTGTGGAAATAACGAGCTTGTGAAAATCCACTTTGCTTCGCATATAAAAACGAGAGTCACTGTATTCGACTTGTTTGATTAATTTAAACTCTGTCAATAAGAAGAGTTGACTTCTTAGTTCTGAATTGGTTGTATTTATGCGCAGAACTTTTAGAAACTGAAAGATTTCAGACTCTTTTACAGCTATAAAAAGAGAAACAATCTGGCATATAAGTACCATGACATGCGACTTCAAATTGATTTTGAAAATTTGGGTTTTGGGTTGTTTTTTGAGTTGAGATTTGATGTCGTCAATTACATCTGCAGTAATCTCAGTCGTAATACTCGATGTTTTTTTTATATTCCAAGGGTAAGTTTTTACCGCAGTATTATCGTGAGCTGTTAGAAACCTAAGAATTCCAAGATTTATAAACGAATCGCTTGCAGCATAAATTTCAGAACGTATTGCAATAAGCTTGTTACTCAATTCCTTCAACTGTGAAAATGCACCTATTTCAGCAAGTGCACCCTCGCTCTCAAGAATGATCACCACAAGAGAGCAGATACTGGCTAATTCCTTTTCAAAACTTATTAGGTCTGGAAATAAGCTGTCAGCATTCCAACCTTTGATGTGCTCAGGGTAAAAAAGGTCAAATTCGCTAGGAGATGGTGTGAAATTATTAATGGCATCGCGAAGCGATAATTTATGTTCAGTACTTTCTGTATTCAGTTTGAAATACCCGCCGCACAGAAGTACCACTGGCTTGCTAGAAAACTCTACTCGACAGGCACCCATATCAAGTGCATGCATTAAGGAGGTTCGCGGGTCTTTTTCGTCAGATGTCATAAAGAAAGTTCTTCACCTGAATCAGCCGCAGAAAACCTCTGCGGATCGGATTGAGCTTGCGAAAGTAGACCCGCAGAGGTTTTCTGCGGAATAAACCCAAGCAATGCAATAGAGTCTGGCGAAACGCCCGACTAAGCCATCAGAAATGAATCCTAAAAAGCTCTATTCACGTGAAGAACTTGTTTATTGTAATTAATAATTACGCAATAATTGATTACGAATGTTGCGACCCTCAAATGACGGTGTTCTTAGGAATAGCGCTTGTCCAGTGCGGAATTGAACTATTTCTCAAAAAAACTTATTCAATTCAGACCGATCAAAATCGCCCGAAGCAGGTCGGCCGTAGCCGACGTTGTGCAAGCATGGAGGCGAGGCCGATCCTGCGTCAGGTGCTGTGACCGGCTTGCTAATCTGACTCGTCACAAGCGCGTTGATTTGCACGATCAACTTCTCGCAAACGCCAACAACTCACTTATTTGCCCTTGATCAGCCGCACGCAATCCGGCAATGTATCTCTCACGAAGTTGGTCAGCAGTGTGGGTGCTTAAAAAGTCCGAGCCCCAACTCAGTCGCGCACGACCAAGCCGCATCGCCAACAAATCAGACATTAAGCGTGCATGACGGCCATTGCCATTTGCAAATGCGTGAATCCAAACCAACTGGTGATGAAACCGCACTGCAATTTCATCTTCATTGAAGACTTGGTGCGCTATCTGATGGCGGGTGTTGTCCAATAGATCGCGCAATTTCACTGCGACTTGCGTTCAATCGACGCCTATGTTTTTGTTGCTGCTGCGAAAGCTGCCCGCCCATTGCCAAGTCTGGTTAAACATCTGCCTGTGCAAGTCACGAACAAAGCCTTCGTCCAGCAATTCACGTTTGGTTTGTCGTGCCGCCCAACGATCACCTTGCACGATATTCAACTGTTCCCAAGCATTCAGGTCGGCTTGGGTGGTGATGTGTATCGGTATCAGTCCGGCAGCTTCATCCGGATCAAGCGGGGTGGCACCCGGCGGATAGAAAAATTCCATGCTCAAGCCCTCACCAAAGTTCGCGGCGAGATCCGTCTAGCAATGCTTTGGCAGTCATCGCCAATTGAAGCTTGTGTAGCGAATCCTCAACGGCTTGATCTTCCAGCGCCATGGAATGTGCAATGGGTAGCAAACGCTCACGCGCGACGGTTTCTGCCTGACGTTTCACCATCTCTTTCAAGCTGGTGCGCGGCACCAAGGCATATTGCAGTTCGCAATCGAGTGCCGCTGCCAATTTGCGCAGGCTGGCTAAGGTGATGGCATCTGTGGCCTCAGAGCTTTCTAGTTTGCGCACACCGGCATGTGACATGCCCAGCCGACGCGCGAATGCCGCCGCAGACATTCCCACTGACTCTCGAATAGCACGGACCCAACCCGAACCGGGGCGTGGGCTCAAGGCTGACGCTTTCCAGGCGGTGAGTTGGTCGTGGGTTTGTTGCAGTTGAAGGTCGCGAAAGGGCTTGTTCATGAAACCTATGAGTGTTATTTCAAAAAAGAAAATATAACTCATGGGAATCATTAAAGCAATATAAATGCAACTTATAGGTGATATTTACATTGAATCAATGAAGCCTGTAGGCTCCACATCACAAAACACAAGGTCGGCAAGAATACAACGAGGGAAAAACAGCGTCTGAAGCAGGTCGGCCGTAGCCGACGTTGCGCAAGCGTGGAGGCGAGGCCGAGCCTGCTTCGGGCGCGGTGTATCAAAAGTCTCTAAGAAACCAAGTAAGAGCCAAGCAATGCTATTAAGAGCCTTAACTCAAATGCGCCCCAATCAAGCCCGCCAACTCAAACATCCCCACTGAATCCTTACCAAACACGGCCTTCAGTTTGACATCGCATTGGATGGTGCGCTTGTCTTTCGGGTCTTGCAAGTTGTTGGCCTTGATGTAGTCCCACAGCTTTTTCATCACCTCGGTGCGGGCCACGGCCTCATTACCAATCACCGCTGCTAAAGCAGCGCTTGGCGCTTTGCCCGCCGCGGCTTTGCGCGGGGCTTTGGGCTTGGCTTCTTTCACAGCCTTGGCGGTCTTTTTGGCTGCAGGCGTTTTCTTGCCGGGCATGGTTTTGCCTGCCGCTTTGGCAAGCGCTGCGGTGGTTGGCGCGCCGCCTTTTTTCGGGTATTTGCTGGGCTCGAAAGCAAAACTCACTTTGCCGGCTTCAGTGTCGTAAGTCAGGTAGGCCTTGAAAGCGCGGCGGGTGCGCATAGACACAAACTTTTCCAGCAAATCGGTTTTGCCTTCATTCAGCAGTTTTCTCACCTGGTCATATTCAATCACTTGTTGCAGGATGACGCGCCCGGTTTTGAAATCACAACTCGGGGTGGGCTGGGCGTTGGTCGGCACGGATTTGCTGCACACATAGTTCGCGCCGTGCTCGTGCACCGGGCTGCCGCACTTGGGGCAAGCGCCCAGGTTTTCAGCGTCGCCAAACTCCACAATCTCGCCGCTCTCAGCGTTTTTGTCGTCGCCGAAATCAAACTCCAGCTTCCAGTTTTGGTCTTCGTCGCTGTATTTCAATGCAATCTCGGCGGCGAACGGCCAACCTGCTTTGGACCGGAAACCATCCAGCGGCCCGATTTTCTTGTCGTGCACAAACTGCTCCACCTCGGCAGGCTCAAAGGTGCGCCCGGCCGGTGTTTTGCCGAACGAAAAGCCGCAGCCCGGGCCTTCGGTGTCGCCCTCGGCGTTGACTTTGGCCACCGCGCCCGGCTTGCCGATGCAGGTGTAGCGGCGGTAGTTTTCTTTCACCACGCCACCGCAGTTCGGGCAGGGCGTGGTCAGCGTGGCGTAGTCACCGGGGATGGTGTCGCGGTCGTATTCCTTGGCTTTTTTCACCATGCGCCCGGTCATCTCGGCAATGTCTTGCATAAAGGCTTCGCGCGACAACTTGCCTTTTTCCATTTGCGAGAGTTTGAATTCCCAGTCGCCGGTCAGGTCGGCGCGTGAAAGTTCTTCCACACCCAAGCCGCGCAGCAAGGTCATGAGTTGAAACGCTTTGGCGGTCGGTATCAATTCGCGGCCTTCGCGCAACATGTATTTTTCGTTGAGCAAACCTTCGATGATGGAAGAACGAGTCGCCGGTGTGCCCAAGCCTTTTTCTTGCATGGCTTCGCGCAGTTCGTCGTCTTCCACGGTTTTGCCCGCGCCTTCCATGGCGCCCAACAAGGTGGCTTCGCTGTAGCGTGCAGGCGGGCGGGTTTTCAAACCTTTGGGGTCAGCTTCGCTTACTTTGGGTTGTTCACCCGCGTTCAGCTTCACCAAAATCTTGCCGGACTCTTTGTCTTCTTCCTCGTCCACTTCTTTGCCGTAAATCGCTTGCCAGCCCGGGTCGATGAGCACGCGGCCGGTGGTTTTGAAATGGTGGTCTTTGCCCGCAGCAGACACCTGGCTGATGCGCGTGGTGTCCATGAATTGCGCAGCCGGATAGAACACGGCGATGAAGCGGCGCACCACGAAGTCGTAGAGCTTTTGTTCGGCATCAGACAAACCGCTGGGCGCTTCCAGCGTGGGAATGATGGCAAAGTGATCGCTGACCTTGGTGTTGTCGAACACTTTTTTGGTTGGCTTGATATAGCCCTCGGCGATAGCGGTTTTGGCAAACGGTGCCAGGTGGCCCATGCTGCTTTTGGCCAGCATTTGCATGGTGTCTTTGACGGTCGGCAAATAGTCTTCGGGCAGATGGCGCGAATCGGTACGCGGGTAGGTCAGCGCTTTGTGGCGCTCGTACAGGCTTTGCGCCAGCGACAAGGTGGTTTTCGCAGAAAAACCGAAACGGCCATTGGCCTCGCGCTGCAAGCTGGTCAGATCAAACAAACCCTGGCTGCCTTTGCTGCTGGGCTTGCTTTCTTCGGTGACCGTGGCGGTTTGTTTGCGCACCGCTTCAGCGATGGCGTTGGCTTCTGCCAGCGTCCAGACCCGGTCTTCTTTTTTCTCGGCGTCGTCCGCGTCTTTTTTGTGTTGCGGGTTGAACCATTTGCCCGCGTAAGTACCGGCAGCAGCGCCAAACTGCGCGTGGATTTCCCAGTAATCGCGGCTGATGAATTTGCGTATCAACTCTTCGCGCTCGACCACCACGCTCAATGTCGGTGTTTGCACCCGGCCCACGGTGGTGAGGAAAAAACCGCCGTCGCGCGAATTGAACGCCGTGAAAGCGCGGGTGCCGTTGATGCCGACCAGCCAGTCGGCCTCGGAGCGGCTGCGCGCCGCATCTGCCAAACCTTGCATTTGCGCGGCGGTGCGCAAACTGCCGAAGCCGTCGCGTATGGCTTGCGGTGTCATGGATTGCAGCCACAGGCGTTTGACCGGTTTGTCCAGCGATTTTTTACCGCCTGCGTATTGCTCAATCAAACGAAAGATCAGCTCGCCTTCGCGGCCTGCGTCACAGGCGTTGATGATGGCGCTGACATCTTTGCGCTTGGCTTGCTTGACCACAGCGGCCAAGCGCGACTTGGTTTTCGCGACAGGCTTCAAATCGAAATACGGCGGAATGACAGGCAGGTGGGCAAAACTCCATTTGCCGCGCTTCACATCGAATTCTTCGGGTGCCTGAATTTCCACCAAGTGACCGACCGCGCTGGTGACCACGTAGGTGTCGTTCTCGAAATGATCGTCGTGCTTTTCAAATTTGCCCGCGCTGGGTGTGAGCGCTTTGACGATGTCTTGCGCCACTGAAGGTTTTTCAGCGATGACCAGTGTTTTACTCATGAACGTAATCCTTGCTTACAATCGTCTTCCTCGTGTGCGCGCGCACGCGCACATGTACGTATTCAACTTAACAGAGTTTTCAACTTGACCTCCCCCATCATCGCACCCGCCAGTGGCAAGCGCATCGAAGTCCGCAACTCAGGCGTGCATGGCAAAGGGGTGTTTGCCCTGGTTCCCATCGCCAAAGGCGAAATCATCATTGAATACATCGGCGAGGTTATCAGTTGGAAAAAAGCGCAAAAACGCCATCCCCACGACCCGAACGACCCGAACCACACGTTTTACTTCCATGTCAGCAAAAAAAATGTGATTGATGCCCTGCATGGCGGCAATGACGCCCGCTGGATCAACCACGCCTGTGCGCCTAATTGCGAAGCTGACGAGGCGGGCGGCCGTATTTTCATTCGCACGCTGCGCAAAATCAAAGCCGGTGAAGAACTCAACTACGACTACGGTCTGGTGATTGACGAGAAATACACCCCCGAGTTACTGGCCGATTATCCGTGTCGCTGTGGCGCTTCCCTGTGTCGCGGCACCTTGTTGGCACCCAAGGACTGAGGCCGCTACCCGCTGCCAGCGCTTTGCCTCGCCATGTCAGCCCACTCCCCTTCATCTGACGGTATGCAGCGCATCACTTCCCTGTTGACATCTTGGGATGCACACGCGCATGCCGAGCATGTCAGCGTCATCGATTCCAGCAACACAGAACTGATGCGACGCGCCCGCGAAGGCGACAACCGCACATGTTTGTTGCTGGCCGATGCACAAACCGCAGGGCGCGGCAGACTGGGCCGACAGTGGCAAGGCCAGCCGGGAGATGCGCTCACTTTTTCGCTGGGCTTGTCCCTGTCTCCGACCGATTGGTCCGGGTTGTCGCTGGCTGTGGGTTGTTGCCTGGCCGATGCCTTGGACCCGTCATATGACAAAAACATCGGTTTGAAATGGCCCAACGATTTGTTGCTCGGCCACTGGCCGTACCCCAGAAAGCTGGGCGGCATCTTGATTGAAACCTTGGTCAAACAAGGGTCGCCAGAGGCCAGCCGTTATGTGGTGATTGGCATCGGCTTGAACCTGAGCGCACCGACTGCAGGTGAGTACCGCAGCACACCGGCCGGACTGCGCGAAGTCAGCGGCGAACAGTTAACGACTCTCGATGTGCTGCAAACCGTGTTGCCCGGTTTGCTGAAAGGTTTGAAGCAATTTGAGCGTGCTGGTTTTGCCGTGTTTCAACAGGCGTTTGAGCGGCGCGATGTGTTGTCCGGTCAGTCTTTGCAATTGTCAGACGGCACTCGCGGCACATCACTCGGCGTGAACACGCAAGGCGTGTTGCAACTGCAAACCGAACACGGGCAGGTACAAGTCAGCAGCGACGAAGTCAGTGTGTTGCCGGTGGAGGCTGCATGAAAAAAATGCTGTGGTTGTGCTGCGCGGTGCTGTTGGTGTGCAACCTCGGCTTTGCCGCGTGGTCTAACGGTTATTTAAAGCCACTGGGTTGGCAGCCCTACGATCCGCGTGAGCCGCAACGCTTGGAGCAGCAATTGCGGCCCGAGGCGATGCAGTTATTGCCTTCAGATCAGCGTCAGTGAGCGTGTGTAAAAAAGCCAACAAGTCGTCAATGTCCTGCTCACTCAAGCGCGGTTGCTCACCCGGTTTTTGACCATAAGGCACTTCGTCACGGTTGACATTGACGCGCAAACTGGGGTGCACGCCGCCCAAGGGCTTGCTGGTGCCGTACCAGCGTTTCGGGTCAGTGTCACGGGTGGCGTAAAACGCAATAACTTCACGCAGGTCGGTCATGGCCGCGTTATGGAAAAACGCCCGTCGCACGGCGACATTGCGCAGGCTCGGCACTTTGAAAGCGCCGCACAAGCTCTGCGCATCTGCACGGGCTTGCACCAATGGATGCGTGCACACACCTTGGTCTAAGGCTTGGGTTTTAATCATCTTCGCTGACACCGGCACGCCGAGGTTGTCGTAGCTGTTGTCAGTGAACAAAGGCGGCGTGCCGTCTTTGTCTGCTTCGGCGGTGTGACAGGCCGCGCAATTGCCTTTTTCAGGGTCCTTGAACAGTTCCCAACCACGCGCTTGTGCTGCGTTGAAATGGACTTTGCCTTGCGCCACACGGTCAAACAGCGAGTCAAACGGGTGAAAGTCGGTGTCTTCGGTTTGGTAGCTGCCCAGCGCTTGCGTCATGGCGTCAAACGCTTTGTCCGTTTGCTGCCAAATGTCTTTGCCGAACACGCGCTCGAACTCAGCGGCATAAGCGGCGCGCGACAGTTTGGCCACAACGCTGGCTTTGTCTGCGTTCGCCATTTCAGCCGGGTTCAAAAACGGCTCTGCGGCTTGCGCGTTCAAACTGTCCGCACGCCCGTCCCAAAAGAAGCCGCCGCTGGCTTTGCCTTCTTCATCAAACTGCAAACCGGTGTTACGCCAAAGGTAACGCAGCGAGGGCGTGTTGCGATCGCCCGTGAACTGCATCTGGGGTCCGCCGATCTCGAGGCCGCGCGCCGAGGCATGACCGAGTTCTTTCAGATGACAACTGGCGCATGACTGTTGGCCGGAGGCCGACAGCGATGTGTCATGAAACACTTGGTGACCAAGGCGAGCTTGGGCAGACAACGGGTGGCCATGGTTTGGCTTGTGAAATTGATGCCAAGCCAGCCAAGCCAAGCCGCACAAAAGGACAGCGGCTGACAGCAGCCCAATGACAAACCCACGGCGATGCTTCAGCAGAAGTTTCATGGGGTTCAGCGCAGTCCGACGCGGTCCAGCATTTGCTGCACTTTCACTTGGTTCATGCCCACCACACTCGCGGCTAATTTCTCGCTTTTGAAGGATGCGCCGCCCATGGCTTTGAGCGCCGGGTTTTGGATAGACAGCCCTTTGATCACCGGCCACTCGTTGTTGCCATCGGCAAAATAGGTTTGCGCCTGTTCACTCACCAAATAGTTGAGAAATGTCACCGCGTTTTGCGGGTGCTTGGCGTGACGCGCAACCGCACCACCGGCGATATTGACATGTGTGCCCCAGCTGTTTTGGTTCGGGAATATCACCCCAATCCGCTCCACCACCGCTTTGTCTTGCGGGTTGTCACTGCGGTAGAGACGAGCCAGGTAATAAGAGTTGGCCAAAGCCACGCCGCATTCACCGCTGGCCACGCCCTTGATCTGGTCGGTGTCGCCGCCTTTGGGCTGGCGCGCCAAATTAGCCACCAAACCTTTGAGCCAAGTTTCTGTGGCCGCTGCGCCCAGGTGCTCGAGCATGGCACCGAACAAAGACAGGTTGTAAGGGTGCGAACCTGAGCGAATGCACAAGCGGCCCGCAAATTTGGGATCAGCCAGTTTTTCATAGCTGTCCACATCGTCGGGTTTGAATTTTTGCTTGTCATAAACAATGACGCGGGCCCGGGTGGACAAGCCAAACCAGCGCGTGCCCTCGGGCCGCTGCTTGGCGCGCAAATGTTCGGGCACCGCTTTGAGCAAGGCGGGCGACTGCACCGGCGCGAACAAGTCTTCTACTTCGCCCCTCCACAAGCGGGCGGCATCCACCAACAAAATCACATCTGCAGGGGAGGCCGATCCTTCGGCTTTGAGGCGGGCCAATACACCTGCGTCGTCTGCATCCACCCGGTTGATTTTGATGCCGGTGGCTCGCGTGAAGTTGGCATACAAAGCCTCGTCGGTGGCGTAATGCCGCGCCGAATACAGATTGAGCACCGGCTCTTCAGCCGCAAAACCGGGCAGATTTACCAGAATCAGGCCGGTCGCCAGCAGTAAACGGGCGACTTTGACAGGTTGAGGGGCAACCAAGAATGAACGCATACAAACGCCTTTCGAATATGACAGGCGAGATCATAACTCAAATGCGAATTATTCGCATTTAGTTTGCGGTTTCAGGCTTGGGGTGTGTTTTTCTGGGCTCTGGCCATCAGCAACACAGGCAGCAAACCGGCCAAGACCAAGGCCAGCGAGGGGAGCGCGGCTTCGCCCAAACGCTCATCACGCGCGAGTTGGTAGGCCATGACCGCCAGCGTGTCGGTGTTGAAGGGGCGCAGCACCAAGGTGGCCGGTAACTCTTTCATGACATCTACCCACACCAGCAGCAATGCAGTTGCCGCAGAAGGTCGCAGCAAGGGCCAATGCACCCGCCAAAACACATCGCGTGCCGGTGAGCCGAGCATGCGGGCGCTTTCATCCGCACTCATCGATATGCGTGAATAGCCGCTTTGTATGCTTTGCAATGCCACCGCCATGAATCGCACCAGGTAAGCCCACAAAAGCCCCAAGAGCGTGGCGGTCAGCCAGTAACCAGCGCCGCTGTCAGGCCAGCGTTGCTGTATCCAAGCCAAAGGCAATAGCAAACCGACGACGATGACGGCACCGGGCACGGCATAACCCATGCCAGCCAGCTGGGTACTGAAACGACGCCACCAAGTGGGGCGGGCCCGCACACCGTGGGCCAGCACCAAGGCCAGACCCACTGCCAACACGGCAGTCATGCCGCCCAAACGCAGACTGTTCCAAAACCATGCTGCAAATGCCGCCCATGGCATGGCTTGTTGCTGGCTGCCTACCCACAAAGCATGGCCCATGATCAACAATGGAAACACAAAACCCAGCAACACGGGCAATACGCACAGTGCAAAAGCCAATGCGGCGCGCCAGCCAAACAAACGCAATGCTTGGGATTCATTGGTGCGAGCCGCGCCGCGCCGTGTGACAAACCGCAAGCGTGCTTGGGCACGGTATTCCATCCACAACACAGACGCCACCAGCAACAGCAAAAACGAGGACAGCTGAGCCGCTGCCACCCGGTTGTCCATCACTAGCCAAGCTTTGTAAATACCGGTGGAAAAAGTGGGCACGCCGAAATAACTGCTGACCCCGAAATCGGCCAAGGTTTCCATCATGGCCAATGCCAACCCGGCGGCAATCGCCGGCCGAGCCAGCGGCAGCGCCACTTGAAATATGCGACGTGGCAAAGAAGTCCCTAGCAAACGCGCTGCCTCCATCAACTGTGGCGCACGGTCAAGCAATGCACTGCGGCACAGCAAATACACATACGGATACAAACTCAAGCTCAACACCAGTGCGGCACCCCAGGTGCTGCGAATATCCGGCCACAAAGCGCCTTGCCATCCCGTGTGCAGTCGCAACCAGTTTTGCAGAAAACCGCTGTACTGTAAAAAATCGGTGTAGGCATAGGCCACCACGTAAGCGGGCATGGCCAATGGCAACAATAACAGCCAACTCAGGGTCTGTCGTCCTGGAAAGTCAAACAGGCTGACGGCGGCGGCGCTGACACTGCCCATGCTGACCACACCAAGCGCGACCAGCGCACACAACAGCAAACTGGTCAGTGTGTATTCGGGGAGTACCGTTTCAAGCAAACCTTGCCACACAGCAGCCGAAGTGCTGTCCCATTGCAGCCAAGCGCCCAGCACCATCAACACAGGCGTGAGCAGCATCCAAACGGTGAACCCGCGAAGAAGATTAAACAAAGGCATGGCGTGAATCGGCACGTAGGCGGGCAAGGGTAAGAAGCGATTGTAGGCAGTGGGTCAGGTGCCTGCCTACAATCGGACTTATGTTCATTGATGTGTCAGATTTGCAAGTGCGCTACCCGGGCCGCGACCATGCCTCGGTAGACCGCGTGAGTTTTGGGTTAAAGCAAGGCCAAATGGGCGTGTTGATCGGACCCTCCGGTTGCGGCAAGACCACGTTGCTCAGAGCTGTCGCCGGTTTAGAGCCACTCACCGGCGGCCAAATTGCCATGGACGGCCAAGTCCTGAGCAGCGAAACCGTTCACCGCCCCGCAGAAAACCGCCGCATTGGCATGGTGTTTCAAGACTACGCCTTGTTCCCGCATCTGAGCGTGGAAAAAAAC
Source organism: Bordetella parapertussis (assembly GCA_945900685.1). GTDB lineage: Bacteria > Pseudomonadota > Gammaproteobacteria > Burkholderiales > Burkholderiaceae_C > Limnohabitans > Limnohabitans parapertussis_C. Next base: position 5,858 of record CAMDJS010000017.1, on the reverse strand, counting down.
ATTGGATTCGGTTTATCGCACTACAACGCGCAAGAGCGCCAATCACGCGTTCAAGACATGCTGCATTTGGTCGGCTTGGACAACGCGGCCAAACGCTTTCCGCATGAGTTGTCTGGCGGGCAGCAACAACGCGTGGCACTGGCGCGGGCATTGGCACCCCAGCCATTGTTGTTGCTGCTCGACGAGCCGTTTTCCAATTTGGATGTGGATTTGCGCGAAAGACTGGCGCACGAGTTGCGCGAGATATTGCAACAAGCGCAAATCACCGCTTTGTTTGTCACCCACGACCAGATGGAAGCCTTCGCTTTGGGGGATGTCATTGGCGTCATGCACCAAGGCAAGCTAGAGCAATGGGATGACGCCTACCGGCTCTACCACCGTCCGAAAACCCGCTTTGTGGCCGAGTTCATCGGTCACGGTGTGTTTGCCCCGGCTCAGGCCAAACAACAAGGGCCGCATTGGGTATTGCACACGCCGTTGGGTGAGATGCAAGACATGGATGAAGATATTTCGCCGCAAGAGATAGCCGCGGACGGTGCTTGCGAAGTCTTGCTGCGCGCAGATGACATCGTGCATGACGATGATGCGCCGGTGAAAGCGGAGATTCTTCGCAAAGCATTTCGTGGTTCCGAGTTTTTATACACCTTGCGCTTGGCCAGTGGCCAAACCGTCATGGCCCATGTGCCGAGTCACCATGACCACCATGTGGGCGAGTGGATCGGCATACGTCTGCAAGTCGATCACGTGGTGGTGTTTGGCACCGATGCCGATGTGGCGCAAGTCAATTCAGAGCAAGCCGATCTTTCTTGACGGCGTAATCTGCACTTTAACTTTGCTGATGCTGCGGTGAAAAACTGACAGTGAAACGCGCACCCGGTTGTACTTGGCCCGGTTGGGTGTCGCTCAAAGCCACGATGGCCTGGTGTTTTTCAGCGATTTCCAGCACGATGGCCAATCCCAAGCCTGAGCCATCGACCTCGGTGCCTAGCACTCGGTAAAAGGGTTCAAACACCCGGTTTCTTTCAGTGGCAGCAATACCTGGACCAGAGTCTTCAACCTCGAGTTGCCAGCCAGATTCTTCATTGCCACTGACCCGTGCGGTCACCACACCGGCAAGTTGCGTGTTCGACGGTGTGTAGTTCAAGGCGTTGTCAATCAAATTGCGCACCAACTCCTTGAGCAAGGTGGCATTACCGCGCACGGTGGCAGTGCCGGTGTCTGGTCCCTCAAAGCCCAAATCAATTTTCAAATCCATGGCGCGCGGCAAAGAGTCTTTCACCACCTCCATGGTCAATACCGATAAATCGCAGTTTTGCGTGTTCATGCTCGCGCCACTGCTTTCAGCGTGTGCCAAGGCCAGCAATTGGTTGACAGTGTGCGTAGCGCGCATGCTGGCGCGCCCTATTTGCTTAAGCGATTGCTTTAAGTCATCTGCGTTCGCATCGCTGCGTTGCGCCAAATCGGCTTGCATGCGCAAACCTGCCAGCGGTGTTTTCAACTGGTGTGCAGCGTCTGCCAAAAAACGTTTTTGGGTAGCGATGGAGCCTTGCAAACGCACCAACAAATCATTGATAGAAGACACCAAGGGCACGACTTCAGAGGGCACGGTCTGTTCGTCCAGCGGGCTCATATCTTCCGGTTTGCGCTGCCGGATACGGTCTTCCAATTCGCTGAGTGGTTTGATGCCGCGTGACAGTGCCAGCCACACCAGCAACACCGACAGAGGCAGAATCACAAACAAGGGAAGCATCACGCCTTTGATGATTTCATGTGCAAGTACAGAGCGTTTTTCAAGCGTCTCTGCCACTTGCACCAAGGCTGGTCTGGCCTGCGAAGGTTCAACCCTCACCCAAATGTAGGCCACCCGAACAGGCATGCCGTCGAGCATGTCATCCCGTAAACGCAGTTCGTCAGTGACGAGTTTTTCATCGTCTTGAGGCGGCGGCAAATGCGCATCCCCGCCGAGCAATTCGCTGCTGCCGCCCAACACCTGGAAATACACCTTGTCCGTGTCGTCAGCCCGCAAAAACAAGGCGGATGTTGACGGCAAATGAAAGCTGACTTGGTTGGCGTCGCTTTTCACCAATTGCGCAAGCACGCTGGCGTTTTGCAGCAGGCCGCGGTCGAAAGGAACTTTGGCAATGCCTTCTGCCACCAGCCATGTCAAGCCGAATGTGATCGGCCACAACAGCAAAAACGGTGTCAGCATCCAATCGAGAATTTCGCCAAATAACGAGCGCTGTCGGGCCTGAAAAAGCTTGACCATGTGTTTGTCGGGTCAGGCTGGGGGCGGCTGAATTTTTTCCAAACAATAGCCAAGACCGCGCACAGTAGCGATGCGGACAGGTCCCTTTTCAATTTTTTTGCGCAAGCGGTGTATGTAAACCTCGATGGCGTTGTTGCTGACTTCTTCGCCCCATTCGCACAAGCGTTCCACCAACTGGTCTTTGCTGACCAATCGGCCAACACGTTGCAACAGCACTTCAAGCAAACCGAGTTCGCGTGCAGACAACTCCACCATGCGGCCATCGATAGTGGCCATGCGACCGGCCTGGTCGTAGACCAGCGGACCGTGTTTGATGGTGGCGGTGGTGCTGCCCATGCCACGGCGCGTTAACGCACGCACACGCGCTTCAAGTTCGTGCAATGAAAACGGTTTGGCCATGTAATCGTCAGCCCCGTAGTCCAGACCTTTGACGCGTTCCTCCACGCTGTCGGCCGCAGTCAGGATCAACACGGGCATGCTGTTGCCGCGTGCTCGCAAACGCTTTAGCACTTCCAAGCCGTGCATTTTGGGCAAGCCCAGATCGAGGATGAACAAATCGAATTCGCTGGAAGTCATCAAAGCGGCATCGGCTTCGCTGCCGTTGGCCACATGGTCAACCGCAGCGCCAGAGGCGCGCAAAGTGCGTAACAAACCATCGGCCAGCACCTGGTCATCTTCAGCGATCAGTATGCGCATGAACCGTCTCCCGGGAAATAGCAAGGATGCTCATTTGATTCTAGGTGCATCGATTGTTCAGTTGTAGGACAAGGAATGGATGCGAGGGTTAACGATAGGCATTGCCATAGGCTTCAAGCCCGAGGCTGACGACAGTGGCGACGTCTGCGCCGACCTCTTGCCGAAACTCTTCCTCGGCCTGCGCCACGGCTTGCTTAAACGCGCGCAACCAATCCAAGCCGGTGGCAGTGAACACAATGCGTTTGGCGCGGGCGTCCAAATCGTCAGGCACGCGCTCTACCAAACCCCAAGCTTCGCATTGGGTGACCAAGTCGCCCATGGCTTGCTTGGTCATGCCTGCGGTTTGAGCCAGGTCTATCAACCGCGAGCCTTCAAGGCTCAAATGACGCGTGATGTGGATATGCGCTGCGCTCACCTTGTCGCGTGCCGCCAGATTAGCCAGTGCCAGCGGCACATCCACGTGCTGCGCCATCAGCACCAGCACCCGCTCGTCAAAGCGGCGCATGGCGTGGCCGAGCAAGCGGCCTAGGTGAGATTGGCGCCAGTCCTGTGCGGAAGAAAGCAGATTGAAATCCATGTGTATATAGTAAGGCAAACTGACAAAAAAATCTGTTTACAGACTTTAATAACGCAGATAAAGTACTGTTCAAGCATCCAGCTTGTGTTTCAACACAGTGTCAGATGGTCTTCCTAAACCATTGATTCAAAGGAGTTTTCCATGGACAACGTCAAAAGCATCGCCGCCGCCGGTGAAAAGGCCAAAGCCTTACAAGCCGCACTGGCGCAGATTGAAAAGCAGTTCGGCAAGGGCACCATCATGCGCTTGGGAGAAGGCGAGGTCATCGAAGATATACAGGTTGTGTCTACCGGTTCGTTAGGTTTAGATGTGGCGTTGGGCGTGGGTGGTTTACCGCGCGGGCGAGTCATCGAAATCTACGGACCGGAGTCCTCCGGCAAAACCACACTCACTTTGCAAGTCATTGCAGAAATGCAAAAAATGGCCGGTACTTGTGCGTTTGTGGATGCCGAGCACGCGCTCGACGTGCAGTACGCACAAAAGCTCGGGGTCAATTTGCAAGAGTTGCTCATCAGCCAACCAGACACCGGTGAGCAAGCGCTGGAAATTGTCGACAGCTTGGTACGTTCCGGCGCGGTCGACCTGATCGTCATTGACTCGGTGGCTGCGCTCACGCCCAAGGCCGAGTTGGAAGGCGAAATGGGCGACTCACTGCCCGGTTTGCAGGCGCGTCTCATGAGCCAAGCGCTGCGCAAACTCACCGCGCACATCAAGAAAACCAATTGCACCGTCATCTTCATCAACCAGATCCGCATGAAGATCGGCGTCATGTTCGGTTCGCCCGAAACCACCACCGGCGGCAACGCGCTCAAGTTCTACGCCTCGGTTCGCTTAGACATTCGCCGCACCGGCACCATCAAAAAAGGTGAAGAGGCCATCGGCAACGAGACCAAAGTCAAAGTGGTGAAAAACAAAGTTGCGCCGCCGTTCAAAACCGCCGAGTTCGACATCTTGTTTGGCGAAGGCATCAGCCGCCACGGTGAAATCATCGACATGGGTGTGGTCGCCAAAATCGTTGACAAATCTGGCGCTTGGTATGCGTACAAAGGTGAAAAAATCGGCCAAGGGCGCGATAACTCCCGCGAGTTTTTGCGCGAGAACCCCGAATTGGCGTTTGAGATTGAAAACAAAGTGCGCGAGTCCCTCAACATCCCCTTGCTCGCCGCAGAAGTTGAAGAAACCAAACTGCAAGCCGTCAAGTGAGCCAAGTGTTTCAGTTGATACAAGGGGGTGCCAGCAACGCGGTGTCTGAGCAGCAAGCGCAGACACCTTTGCAGCCCTCCCCCAAGGCGCGCGCGGTCAGCTTGCTGGCGCAACGTGAATATTCACGCCAGGCCTTACAAGAAAAACTCATCGCTGAGGGGCAAAGCCCCGAAGCGCTTGCCGCCGCGCTCGACCAATTACAAGCCAGGGGTTTGGTGGACGACACCCGGGTCGCTGAAACACTGGTCAATCGGCGCGCAGGCAAATTGGGCGGCATGCGCATGCGGCAAGAATTGCAAGCCAAGGGCTTGTCCCCCGAGGTGGTGGCCGACACCATGGCGAATCTGAAAGAGTCAGAACTGGCGCGTGCTCAGGCTATTTGGCTGAAAAAATTCGGTCAGGTGGCCAATGACGCGGCCAATCGAAACCGCCAGGCCAGGTTTTTGGCTACGCGCGGTTTCTCCAGTGATGTGGTGCGCCAAGTGGTGTCGGGCTTGGGTGAAGAAGAAACTTAAAAAATCAGTTTTGCAGCATCAACTGTATGTTTTGCACCGCCGCACCGCTGGCGCCTTTGCCCAGATTGTCCAGACGCGCCATCAACACCGCATGGCCGTTTTCGGGGTTTGAAAAAACACGCAACTCCATCAGGTTGGTGTCGTTCAAAGCCGTGGCGTCCAGCTTCAAATCATCCGTCGGTGGCATCACCCGCACACAAGGTGCAAGCGCGTCGTTGGTTTTGGCGTAATGCGCCGCCAATGCGTCATGCAAATCCTGAGCCCGCAACTGTCCCGGCAACGAAGACAAATGCAGTGGAATTTGAACAATCATGCCTTGCTTGAAATTACCCACGCTTGGCACAAACAGCGGGCGGGTCGTCAAGCCTGTGCAATGCATGATCTCTGGAATATGTTTGTGCGACAAACCCAGCGCATAGGCCTCAAACAAAGCGGCCGTGCCGGCTTCATAGGCCTCAATCATGGCGCGTCCGCCGCCTGAATAACCGCTGACCGAGGGCAGGCTCAATGCAAAGTCAGCTGGTATCAAACCTGCATCAATCAAAGGCCGGATCAGTGCAATCGCGCCGGTGGCATAACAACCCGGGTTGGCCACTCGAGA
>CAMDJS010000016.1 GCA_945900685.1 Bordetella parapertussis | reverse complement strand
CGACAAGTCCGGCAGGAAACCGATATCGCGCAGCAGCATCAATTCAAATGCGCGAAGCAAGGGCGCGGTGGTGTTGTCTAAACCGCTGGCGAGCACTTTGACGGTTTGGCGGTAAATATCAAACAGGTCTGCATGCGGATCGTCGCGTGCAATCAAGCGCAGCATGAGTTCATTCAAGTAATAGCCAGACAACAGCGCGTCACCAGTGGGCATGACATGACCGCCTGCCCATTCGGCAGTTTTCAAAGTACGGATCTCACCTTCACCGCCAAAGCAAACCAGGATCGGCTGCAAAGGCAAGAGCACGGCGCGCAATTGTGAGGTCGGTCTTTTCGCGCCTTTGGCTACCAAGGCCACTCGGCCTAAGTGCCGGGTGAAGACTTCGAGAATCAAACTGGATTCGCTCCAGTCGTAATGGTGAAGCACGAACGCAGGTTCGTCCAACACCCGTTGCATGGTGCTTCTATTCGTAGCCAAAGCTGCGCACCCGCGCTTCGTCATCGGCCCAGCCGGAGCGTACTTTCACCCACAACTCTAAAAACACTTTGGCGTCCATCAGCTTTTCCAACTCCTGGCGCGCCAGTGTGCCGATTTGTTTCAAACGCTCGCCGCCTTCGCCGATGACCATGGCTTTGTGGCCGTCGCGCTCGACGATGATGGTGGCCGCCACGCGCACCATGCGCGAGACCGTTTTGCCCGGTTCTTCGGTGAATTTGTCGATCACCACGGTGGAGGTGTAAGGCAGTTCGTCACCGGTCAAGCGAAACAGTTTTTCGCGGATCATTTCACTGACCAGAAATTTTTCACTGCGGTCGGTCAGCTCGTCAGCGGTGTACCACCAGGCTTGCTCGGGCAAATATTTTTCGCATTGCACCAACAGGCGTTGAATGTCCTTGGCGTTTTTCGCTGACATGGGCATCAACTCGGCGAACTGGTGTTTCTCTTGCATCTCCTGCAACCAATGCGCGAGTTCATGACGTTGATTGATTTTGTCCAATTTGTTGGCAATCAAAATGCAGGGGATGTTCTTGCTGAGCAATTTCAGCACTTTGGCATCTGCCTCCGCAAAGCTGCCTGCATTCACCACGAACAACACCAGATCCACATCACCGACCGCGCCAAGCACGGTTTTGTTCAGCGAGCGGTTCAAAGCATTCGCGTGCGCGGTTTGAAAACCGGGCGTGTCTACAAAAATAAACTGGGTTTGTTCCGCATTGTGTATGCCGGTGATACGGTGTCGCGTGGTCTGCGCCTTGCGCGAGGTGATGCTGATTTTTTGGCCAACCAACGCGTTCAAGAGTGTGGATTTACCGACGTTGGGTTTGCCGACAATGGCGACGGTACCGCAGCGTTGCAGTTTGGGATTTGTATCAGTGGGGTCTGTCATTGCGGGTGCTCCTTGAGCCATTGGAGCATGGCGAGTGCCGCGGCTTGTTCACCGCTGCGGCGTGAACTGCCGATGCCGCGTTGCGACTGCTTGAGTTCAGTGACTTCACATTCCACATCAAAGGTTTGCTGGTGCGCCGCACCGGTGGTGCCGACCACGCGGTAGACAGGCAGTTGCCAACGTCGTGCCTGCAGCCATTCTTGCAATTCGGTTTTCGGGTCTTTGGCCGCGGCCGTCATGGTGGGCGAGAGGTCGATGTTTTCAAACAAGCGCATCACCAAGGCCTGCGCCTTGTCATAACCGGCGTCAAGGTAAACAGCGCCAATCACGGCTTCGAGTGCGTCTGCCAATATAGAGGGGCGGTGTTGACCGCCGGAGCGCATCTCGCCTTCACCCAATCTGACCATGCCGGCCAGTCCCAAATCCATGGCCAATTTGTGCAAGGTGTCTTGCTTGACCAGATTGGCACGCACCCGGGACAAATCTCCCTCAGCTTGATGTTGCAATGCCTGGTAAAGCATGCCGGAGACAGCCAAGTTCAATACAGAGTCGCCTAAAAACTCCAGACGCTCGTTGTGCGGATTGCCGAAACTGCGGTGGGTGAGTGCCAGCGACAACAGACTTGCATTGGCAAATCGGTGTTGCAAGCGGGCTTGCAGTGCTTCATGGTTTTTGGCGTCTGGCAACTGCTGGCCCATGCTCAGTCGAAACTGCCTACGCGCGACGGATTGGAGAAATTCATCCAGACAAAAAAGGCTTTGCCAACAATGTTTTGATCCGGCACGAAACCCCAGTAACGCGAGTCCAGCGAGTTGTCACGGTTGTCACCCATCATGAAGTAATGACCGGCAGGGACTGTGCATTCCAAACCTTCAACGCTGTATGTGCAATTTTCTTTGAACGGAAAATCTTCGATGCCGCTGACGAAATTAGGTGCCTTGTCGTCATTGAGCAAGCGGTGTTTACGCAATGTACTCATCTCGGAAGGGGATGAACCAATCGGCATGTCTTCCTCAAACTGCAAGCTGTAGCGCATATTGTCAGCGTCGAAAAACTCAGGAACATTGACTTTGCTGACTGGCTGACCATTGAGGGTCAACACTTTGTTGATGTAAGCGATTTTGTCTCCAGGCACACCCACTACGCGCTTGATGTAATCCAAACTGGGCCGGGGCGGATAGCGAAACACCATGACATCGCCACGGTTGACAGGCGTACCTTGTGTCACTTGGTAATTGATCACCGGCAAGCGAATGCCGTAATGGAATTTGTTCACCAAAATCAGGTCGCCGACATGCAGCGTGGGAATCATGGAGCCGGAAGGAATTTTGAAAGGCTCAAACAAAAAAGAGCGCAAAAAGAAAACTGCGGCGATGACTGGAAACAATCCTGCGGTCCAATCCATCCACCAAGGCTGTCTGTAAATTTCTTCACGTGCTTTGATATAGGAAGCGTCATCGTCTTGCACGGTGATGCCTTGCTGCTTCAAATCTTGCAGGCGCTTGGCGTGTTGCTCATCAAGTTGGAGTGCAGCAGCGCGGCGGCGTGGCAAATAAAAGAATTGCTCTGCCATCCAGTACGTGCCGCTGACGGCAGTGGCCATGAGCAGAAGCAACGCGAACGAACCTTCAATCTTGCCGCTGTACCAACCTGTGGCGTAAGCGACAAAGCAAGTCAACACAATGGCGGTGAATGTAGGCATCAATCCTCCACCTGCAATATCGCCAAAAAGGCTTCTTGGGGCACTTCCACCGATCCGATTTGTTTCATGCGTTTCTTACCTGCTTTTTGTTTCTCTAAGAGTTTGCGTTTGCGACTGATGTCGCCGCCATAGCATTTTGCCAGCACGTTTTTACGCAACGCCTTGATACTTTCGCGCGCAATGATGTTGGCACCGATGGCGGCTTGAATCGCCACGTCAAACATTTGGCGGCTGATGATCTCGCGCATTTTGGATACCACGGCACGGCCACGGTATTGCGACTGGCTGCGGTGCACGATGATGGACAAGGCGTCCACCCGTTCGCCGTTGAGCAAAATATCCACTTTCACCACGTCCGAGGCGCGGTATTCTTTGAACTCATAGTCCATCGATGCATAACCACGGCTGACGCTTTTGAGTTTGTCGAAGAAATCGAGCACGATTTCGCCCAGCGGCATTTCGTAGGTCAACATGACCTGTCGACCGTGGTAGGCCATATTAAGTTGCACGCCACGCTTTTGATTGGCCAGTGTCATGACCGCGCCCACATAGTCTTGCGGCATGTACAAATGCACCGTGACGATGGGCTCGCGTATCTCTTCCATCTTGCTGGCCTCGGGCATCTTGGACGGGTTTTCCACCATGATGATTTCGCCATCGGCCTTGAGCACTTCATAGACCACGCTGGGCGCGGTGGTGATCAGGTCTTGGTCAAACTCGCGCTCCAAGCGTTCCTGCACGATCTCCATGTGCAACAAACCCAAGAAGCCGCAACGAAAGCCAAAGCCCAGCGCCTGCGACACCTCGGGTTCATAGCGCAATGAGGAGTCGTTCAGCTTGAGTTTTTCCAGTGCATCACGCAAAGAGTCGTACTGGCTGGCTTCGGTGGGGTACAAACCCGCAAACACCTGCGGTTGGATTTCCTTGAAACCTGGCAGTGCTTGCTCGGCGGGGCCTAGGTTGTTGGGTAGTTTTTTCTCGAGGGTGATGGTGTCGCCCACCTTGGCGGCTTGCAACTCTTTGATGCCTGCAATGATGTAGCCCACCTCACCGGCCTCTAGCGAGTCGCGCGGTTCGTTGGCCGGTGTGAACACGCCCAAGTTGTCGGCGTTGTAGACCGTCTCGGTGGCCATCATTTTGAAACGTTCGCCCCTACCCAAGCGACCATCGACCACGCGTACCAGCATGACGACACCCACATAGGTATCGAACCAGCTGTCAACAATCATGGCGCGAAGCGGCGCGTTGGGGTTGCCTTTCGGGGCTGGAATTTTGGCGACCACGGCTTCCAATATTTCTTCCACACCCATGCCGGTTTTGGCAGAACAGGGAATGGCTTCGCTCGCGTCAATGCCGATCACATCTTCGATTTCAGTCTTGGCGTTGTCAGGATCGGCAGATGCCAAATCCATTTTGTTGAGTACCGGCACCACCTCCACACCCAAGTCGAGTGCGGTGTAACAGTTGGCCACGGTTTGCGCTTCCACGCCTTGGCTGGCATCCACCACCAGCAAAGCACCTTCACAAGCAGATAACGAGCGACTGACCTCGTAAGAGAAGTCAACGTGTCCCGGTGTGTCGATCAAATTCAGGTTGTAAATCTGTCCATCTTTGGCTTTGTAGCGCAGCGCAGCGGTCTGTGCCTTGATGGTTATCCCACGCTCTTTCTCGATGTCCATCGAGTCCAGCACCTGCGCTTCCATCTCTCTGTCGCTCAAGCCTCCGCAGCGCTGAATGATGCGGTCAGCCAGCGTGGATTTGCCGTGATCTATGTGCGCGATGATGGAAAAATTTCTGATGTGGTTCATCAATGCAAGCGGTTAAGTAATTGAATTTACAGAGGAGAAAGGCATAAAAAAGGGCGCGTCAGGTGATGACGCGCCCGGAACCAACAATCTATGGCAACTGCGATAGTTGGAAGTTCATTGTAGGCAGAAACCCGGGCATCAAACAGGTTTGAGGGGCTTTCAAACACCCGTTGCAGGTCAACGACAGTCAAGTTATACATAATTTATTCACATTTCGATAACGGGTTTGGCAGGATAACTTGTGGGTGATCTGTGGATCGATATGTACAACTCCAAAATCATCCCGCATCATGGAGTTTTGGCGGCGACATATGCCATCTTTCACAGTTTCTTGCCCTTGCTTAGATTTAAAAATGGTGTTTTTACTGAAAAATTAGTTTGCACTTACATCAAAAATATTTTTTCAGCCCGTTGGAAGAACCCATCATTTTGGCAAGCCAAGGGTTAACCCTTATGTCTGCCTTGGCTTTATTTGGGACGTATCACGGTGTATTGCGACCACTCGCCGCGACGCAGCAACACGCTCACCGATTTTGACTTGTCGAGCTTGGCCATGAGTTGGGCAAAGCTCTTGGTGTCAATGACTTCGATATTGGCGATCTGGGTGATGATGTCTCCCTCTCGAATACCGGCTTTGAGCGCAGGTTCAGCCACTGCATCTACTCTTACACCGGCGCGCATCTTGGATTCTTTCTTTTGCGCTTCGCTCAAGTCACTGACGGTCAAACCCAGCAACTGCACCACAGCTGCGGACTCAGGCGGTTTCTCAGCGGCGGCCGGTTTGGCAGCAGCGGCTTTCTCAGGCTCAAATTCGCCCACAGTGATGGCGATATCGCGTGTCGCACCTCGACGCAGCAAAGTCAGTTTGCTTTGAGTGCCGGGCTTGGTGTTGCCAACAGTTCGCGGCAAGTCAGAGGATTTTTCAATCGTCTTTCCATCAAACTTCAAAATAATGTCACCGGCTTCAATGCCAGCTTTCTCAGCGGGAGAACCGGCTTCTACGCTGCTGACAAATGCGCCTTGGGGCTTGCTCATGCCCAGCGACTCCGCCACATCCTTGCTGACTTCACCGATGCCTACGCCCAATCGGCCGCGTTGCACCCGTCCGTTAGCGCGCAATTGGTTGCTGACGTTGGCAGCCTCATCAATGGGAATAGCGAAAGAGATGCCCATGAAACCACCAGAGCGGGAGTAAATTTGGCTGTTGATGCCTATGACTTCGCCGCGCATATTGATCAAGGGTCCACCCGAATTGCCGGGGTTGATGGCGACATCTGTTTGAATGAATGGCAGGTAGTCGCCCGTGTCACGCCCTTTGGCGCTGACGATGCCGGCCGTCACGGTGTTTTCCAAGCCGAATGGCGAGCCAATGGCCATCACCCATTCGCCTACTTTGAGGCGGTTCGGGTCGCCAAGCTTGACTGGCGGCAAACCGCTGGCTTCAATTTTCACCACAGCCACATCGGTGCGCTTGTCGATGCCAATGATGCGCGCCACAAATTCACGTTTGTCTGTCAATGTGACGATGACTTGCTGAGCACCGTCGACCACGTGCGCATTGGTCATGATGAAACCATCAGCGGTCAAAATAAAACCGGAGCCAACACCACGTGGTTGATCTTCGGGTTGGGGTTGCTGCGGACGGTTGGGGCGTTGCTGGCGCGGCGCGTTAGGGTTGGGGGGCGGCATGCCGAAGAAGCGGCGAAACAACTCCTGCATTTCCTCGTCTTGCGGATCGGTGGGTTGGTTTTGTGCGGTAGGTTGGGATGAGGGCTTGTCAATTGTGCGGATATTCACCACCGAAGGACCGACTTGCTCGACCAAATCTGTGAAGTCAGGCAAGGTGCGGTTTTGCGCAGTTGCAGTAGCAGGCAAGCCGACAAAACCGGCGACGCTGACGCCAAACGCCAAAACGCTCAACAAGGATAAAACTTGTTTACGAACATTCAATATATGAAACATCTGTTCTTCTCCCATAGGTGTTGAGGCAGTTTTAACGTGTTTCAAGCCATTGCGGTGAAAGCGATCCAATTTCCCTTAAATCAGCCGCCTTTATGAGCAAGGATCACAGTCGCTTGAATACAAGCGTTCCGTTGGTACCACCAAAACCGAAATTGTTTTTCACAGCCACATCAATGCGCATGTCGCGCGCTTCGTTGGGGCAGTAGTCCAGATCACACTCGGGATCCGGGTTGTGCAAATTGATGGTGGGCGGCGCTTTTTGTTCATGAACTGCCAGCACGGTAAAGACACTTTCAATGCCACCCGCACCGCCGAGCAAATGCCCGGTCATGGATTTGGTGGAACTGATCACCATCTTGTGGGCGTGGTCACCAAACGCAGCCTTGATGGCATGCGTTTCGTTGATGTCTCCCAACGGCGTGGAAGTACCGTGCGCGTTCAAATAATGGATTTGATCTGGGGACATGCCGGCATTTTTCAATGCGGCTTGCATGGAACGGCGCGGGCCGTCCATGTTGGGAGCGGTCATGTGGCCAGCGTCTGCACTGCGGCCGTAACCGGCCAGCTCCGCATAAATACGTGCGCCGCGTGCTTTGGCAAATTCATATTCTTCCAAAACCAGTACGCCTGCGCCTTCGCCCAACACAAAACCGTCGCGGTCTTTGTCCCAGGGGCGAGAAGCGGTTTTCGGATCGTCATTGCGGGTGGACAAGGCGCGCATGGCAGCAAATCCACCCAAACCCAGCGGGGATATGGTGGCTTCGGAACCGCCTGCCACCATGACATCGGCATCCCCGTATTCGATGATGCGTCCGGCTTCGCCAATACTGTGCAAGCCGGTACTGCAAGCCGTAGCTATGGCGAGGTTCGGGCCTTTGAAACCGCAACGCATGGAGACATGACCGGAGATCATGTTGATGATGCTGGCGGGAACAAAGAACGGCGAAATGCGACGGGGGCCACGCGCCTTGAGTTCGTCGCGCATGTTCTCAATCAGCGGCAAACCACCGATACCGGAACCGATCAAACAACCGATGCGAAAAGAGGTTTCCTCGTCTAAGGCTTCGCCTGTGGGCAAGCCCGCATCCGCGACCGCCTGCAAACCAGCAGCCACGCCCAGGTGGATAAACCTGTCCATGGTGCGAGCGTCCTTGGAAGAGATGTACTCATCCAGGTTGAAGTTTTTCACCTCACCGGCGAAATGGCAAGCAAAAGCTGACGCATCAAAATGGGTGATGGCATCTATGCCTGACTGTCCGGCCAGGATTTGTTTCCAGGAAGCCTGAGCGGTGTTTCCCACAGGAGACACACAGCCCAAGCCGGTCACGACAACGCGACGTCGACTCATGCGAAACCTCTGCTTTAAGCCTTTTTGTGGCTCAGGGCGTAATCGATGGCGTTTTGCACAGTGGTGATTTTTTCTGCGTCTTCATCGGGGATTTCGATGCCGAACTCATCCTCCAGCGCCATTACCAGTTCTACGGTGTCCAACGAGTCGGCACCCAAATCAGCCACAAAAGCTTTTTCAGATGTGACCTGGGACTCTTCCACGCCAAGTTGTTCGGCAATGATTTTTTTGACTCGTGCTTCAATATCGCTCATGTTTCCCTCAAAGGGTTGTGGTTGGTAGTCCGCGATTTTAGCCGCGCGGACGATACGGCTTGCTACTGGCTTATACCAAGGCCTTTAGGCCATGTACATGCCTCCATTGACGTGCAATTCCTGACCGGTCACATAACCAGCCTGCGAACTGGCCAGATAAGCGACAGCATGGGCCACATCTTCGGGCTTGCCCAAGTATCCCAGCGGAATTTGGCCTAACAAGGCTTGTTGTTGTTCTTGCGGCAAAGTCGCCGTCATGTCGGTGTGGATGAAACCCGGCGCGACGCAATTGACGGTGATGCCACGGCTGCCCAGTTCACGAGCGAGTGCACGGGTCATGCCCGCCACGCCAGCCTTGGCGGCCGCGTAATTGGCCTGACCAGGGTTGCCCGAGGCACCCACCACACTGGTGATGTTGATGATGCGTCCAAAACGCTGCTTCATCATGGGCCGCATGACGGCGCGACTGAGCCTGAACACCGCTTTCAAATTGGTGTCAATCACTTCGTCCCAATCGTTGTCTTTCATGCGCATGGCCAAAGTGTCACGAGTGATACCGGCGTTATTGACCAGCACATGCAGACCGCCAGTTTGTTGCACCAGGTTGTCGACCACGGCCTGCAACTGTTGCGCGTCATTGACTTGCAACACCAAGCCGTGACAACCGGGAAATGCAGACAAGGCATCGCTGATGCGCTTGGCACCGTCCTCGGTAGTGGCGCTTCCGTGCACAGCAAAACCTTGCTTGGCCAACTCGAGGGCAATGGCCGCACCAATGCCGCGGGATGCACCTGTCACCAAAGCGGTAAGTGGAGAATGTTCTGGGTTGCTCATGTTGATGTCGCCAAAAAAGTACGTGTTTCAGCCAGCGTCGCAGGGTCGTACATGGCCTGTGAATGCAATTCAGGGCAAATGCGTTTGACCATGCCACTCAACACTTTGCCCGGTCCGCATTCGACCACATGGCTGACGCCAAGTTGCTGCATAAGCTGCACGGTTTCCACCCAGCGCACCGGGCCGAACGACTGGCGGTAAAGCGCGTCGCGAATCCGCACCGGGTCACTTTCCTGCGCCACATCGATGTTGTTGATGAGGGGAATCTGCGGTGCTTGCAATGCCATGCCTTGCAGGTGTTCGCGCAAACGCTCGGCCGCCGGTTTCATCAAGGCACAGTGAAACGGAGCAGATACCGGCAGCAACACAGTGCGTTTGGCGCCTGCCGCTTTGAGTAATTCGCAAGCCTTGTCAACAGCGGCTTTGCTGCCTGAAATCACGGTTTGTCCGGGGTCGTTGAAATTGGCGGCCTGCACCACTTCCCCGCTGTCCGAAGAAAAACTGTTTTGCGCCTGCTGACAGACTTCAATCACCTTGGCCGGATCCAAAGCCAGCACAGCCGCCATGGCGCCTGCGCCCACTGAGACAGCGTCTTGCATGGCTTGGGCACGCAACCGAACCAGCGGCACGGCCTGCGACAAAGTCAACACACCACTGGCCACCAAGGCTGAATATTCACCCAATGAATGACCGGCGACAAAAGCCGGTGTCGCGCCGCCCTCGGCCTGCCACACGCGGTAGGCCGCGATGGCCGCCACCAGCATCACCGGCTGGGTGTTGGTGGTCAGTGCCAAATCTTCTTTCGGACCTTCGTGTATCAATTTGGCCAAGTCTTGTCCCAAGGTCTCGCTGGCCTCTTCCAACACGGCATCCACCACAGGGTGGTCGCTCCAAGCGTCGAGCATGCCAACGGATTGCGAGCCTTGTCCTGGAAATACAAATGAGAATGTCGTCATATCAACAGCGGAAAAGTACCGAGCCCCAGGCAAAGCCGCCGCCCACGCCTTCGAGCATCACCAATTGTCCGGGCTGCAATTTACCCGCACGCACGCCGACATCCAACGCCAGTGGAATGGAGGCGGCAGAGGTATTGCCATGATCGGCCACGGTCAACAACACCTTGTCCATGGAGAGTTTCATTTTTTTTGCCGTGCTTTGGATGATGCGGATATTTGCCTGGTGAGGCACCAGCCAATCCAAATCAGAGTCCTGCAAACCGGCTTTGGCCAAAACGGCGCGCGCCGTCTCTTCAAGCACACCCACGGCCAGTTTGAAAACGCCTTGGCCATCCATTTTCAATACGGGGTCGCCCAAAATTTGGCCACCCTGCACGTGACCGGGCACGCACAACAGTCCGACATACTTGCCGTCAGCGTGAATGTCGGTGGCCAGAATGCCGGGCTTATCTGATACTTCGAGCACCACAGCACCGGCACCGTCGCCGAACAACACGCAGGTGGTGCGATCGTTGAAATCGAGCAAGCGGGAAAAAACTTCAGCGCCGACCACCAAGGCGCGCTTGGCATTGCCAGCTCGGATCATGGCGTCGGCCACACTCATGGCATAAATAAAACCGGCGCACACCGCTTGCACATCGAATGCCGGGGAACCGGCAATGCCGGCCGCCTCGGGACTGAGTTGCGCCAGTTTGTGCTGCAAGATGCAAGCAGTAGAAGGAAACACCATATCTGGTGTGGAAGTAGCAACTATGACCAAGTCAATGTCTTGCGGGCCTAAACCGGCCGCTGTCAAAGCTTGCTTACAAGCTTCAAATGCCAGATCGCTGCTGAAAACATCTTGGTCCACAAAGTAACGGGCGCGTATGCCGGTGCGCTCGACGATCCATTCGTCAGATGACTCCACACCTTTGGCAGCCAATTCGGCCACCAAATCGGCGTTGCTGAGTCGGCGCGGTGGCAGGTAACTTCCGGTGCCGACAATTCGGGAATACAAGCTCATTCTGATTCAGACAATGTGGGTACAAGATGCCCTGACGCCGTCAATAACGGGGCAGCGTTGGCCAATTGTGATTTCACCCGCGCCAGCAAATCATGGTCTGCCGCATCATACGCGCGCTGTAGCGCTGTCAAAAATGCCAATTCGTCAGCAGAGCCGTGACTTTTGAACACCAAACCACGCAAACCCAGCAAAGCCGCGCCATTATGGCGTCTGTGGTCTACCAATTTTTTAAATCTAGATAAGGCTGGATAAGCGATAAAGCCAGCAATTAAGGTAAATATATTGCGAGAAAAGCTCTTTTTAAGGAAATCAGAGATCATGGCGGCCAGCCCCTCGATGGCTTTGAGCGCCACATTACCCACAAAACCGTCACAAACCACGATATCTGTGGTTCCTTTGAAAATATCGTTGCCTTCCACATTGCCGTAAAAATTGAGATCGCCGGACTTAGCAGCAGATCGCAACAATTCGCTGGTTTTTTTGATATTTTCATTGCCTTTAATGGCTTCTTCGCCAATATTCAGCAAGCCTACCGAGGGCTTTTCGATGCCGGTCAACACCGATACCAAGGCAGAACCCATCAAAGCAAATTGCAACAAATGCTCTGGCGAGGAGTCCACATTGGCGCCTAAATCCAGCATGGTGGTGCCACCGCCCTTGGCATTGGGCATTTGACCGGCAATCGCCGGGCGGTCGATGCCATCCAGCGTTTTAAGAATATAGCGAGCGATAGCCATCAATGCGCCCGTGTTGCCAGCAGATACAGCAACTTGCGCATTTCCGTCGCGCACCTGCTCAATCGCTACGCGCATGGAAGAATCTTTTTTACGCCGCAAAGCCACTTCGACCGGATCGTCCATTTCAACCACTTCAGTGGCATGAACCAAGGTGACGCGGGGGTGTGAAAAATGGGCAAGCGCCTCTGGCAATCCCACTAACAATAATTTGGCGTGCGGGTGACTGTCTAAAAAAGTGCGACAGGCCGGTAAAGTGACCTTGGGGCCATGGTCACCACCCATACAGTCGATGGCCAATGTCACCATATAAATAAAGGCTGAGGTAGTGTCACAAAGAACATGCCATCAAGCAAAAGGCCCGCGCCAGACAAGCTGCGACGGGCCCTTGATGCCGGATCAAATTCAGGCTTCAGATTTGGTTTTCAGCACCTTGCGGCCACGGTAAAAACCGGTCGGGCTGATGTGATGGCGCAAATGCACCTCACCTGTGGTGGGCTCAACGGCCAAACCAGGCACATTCAAGGCATTGTGTGAACGGTGCATGCCCCGCTTGGAGGGGGATTTTTTATTTTGTTGGACAGCCATGACAGGCTCCTGAGTATCTTGGGTTCAAATGGACAGCCAAAACAACCGCGAGCAGCTGTAGGCGAAGAATCAAGGATTATAGCGCCAAGCCAGAGCCTCAAGTCTTGGGCAGTTTCAAGCTGGCCAGCGCGGCAAACGGATGCGGTAAATCGTCAACCAGAGCAGCACTGGCTGGCGGCTGGCAGCTGCCGTGGCTGACAATCAGCGGCATGGCCAGCAGCAATTCATCTTCCAGTAGTTCAATGGTATTCAATTCGGTAGAGGTGACGAGCAAATCCTCTTCGCATTCATCATCTTCGGCCAAAGCCGTGGCTTCATCTTCTACAAAACGGAACCAGCGGTTGACGCTGATATCCACCGTCATCGGTTCCAAGCATCGCTGGCAACGTTGCGGCAAAGTCAGTGCCGCCTCCAGCAGCATCCAACTTTGTTGCCGGGGACCGGATCCGCGTGTTTCACCGCTGAGCGACCAGTTGCAAACCGTTTCAGCTGCAGTTACTTGCTGTTCAGCACAGGCCTCTTGCACGCGCGTCAAACTGTGCAAGCCATGGTGAAACTTGGCGTGTCCTGAAGTCTCGGTGAAACGCTGGGTGTCCAGCAAGCGGGCATTCCATTCGTTTGTCATGTCAAGCAGTGTAAGAGAATGCATCGTATGTCTCAGACTTCCATGATTCGCCCTTTGATATTGGGCTCCACGTCGGTTTACCGGCGCGAGTTGCTGCAACGCCTGCGCCTGCCGTTTGAGGTTGTCAGTCCGCAAGTGGATGAAGCTCCTTTGCCCGGCGAAACTCCACACACATTGGCCGTGCGCCTGGCCTTGGCCAAAGCGCATGCTGTGGCTCAGTTGCACCCGCATGCGGTGGTGATCGGTTCCGACCAAGTGGCCGATCTGAAGGGCGAACCGCTGGGCAAACCGGGCACCCACGCCAACGCCGTCCTTCAATTGCAACGCATGCGCGGACACATGGTGGTGTTTCAAACAGCGGTGGCGGTGGTCTGCCATGAGACAGGTTTTGCAGACCATGCCTTGGCGCAAGTCAAAGTGCAATTTCGTGACCTGAGCGACCAGGCGATCGAAGACTATTTACAAGCTGAAAAACCGTATGACTGTGCGGGCAGCGCCAAAAGCGAAGGCTTGGGTATCGCTTTGCTGGAGAGCATTGACAACCAGGACCCGACCGCTTTAGTCGGTCTGCCCTTGATACACACGTGTCGCCTGTTGCGCGCCGCTGGTCTGGCTTTGCTGAACTGAAGCACAGGCATGACAACGCCCACTTCTTCCAAAGGCAAGTTGTATTTGGTGCCCGCGCCGCTGGACTTTATGTGCAGCACGCAAGCTGCGCTCAAACAGGTCATGCCTGAAGGCACGCTACAAATAGCCTGCACGATTGATCACTGGGTGTGCGAGAACGCCAAGTCCACCAGAGCCTTGCTCAAACGACTGGCTGAAGTGCATCCGCTGAAAACAGTCTTGCAAGCACAGCAGATCACCGAATTACCCCGACAAGTGCATAAAAAAGGCGACCATGTCGCGGCCGTGGACACGAGTGGATTGCTCGCGCCCGCGCTGCAAGGCCATGACATGGGTCTGGTCAGCGAAGCCGGTATGCCTGCGGTGGCCGATCCAGGTTCATCATTGGTACGCGCCGCGCATGACGCAGGCATAAAAGTGGTGCCCTTGGTGGGTCCTTGTTCGCTTTTGTTGGCACTGGCGGCCAGCGGTTTGAACGGTCAGCAATTCGCCTTCATCGGCTACTTGCCGCAAGATGCAGCACTGCGTTTGCAACGGATTCAGGCGCTGGAAAAACATGCGTTGAAAACCGGCGAAACCCAAATTTTCATTGAAACGCCCTACCGCAATGAGGCTTTGTTGACAGCCTTGCTGAGCGGTTTGCATGACAACACCCGATTGTGTTTGTGCAGCAACCTCAGCCTGGCCGACATGCAAGTGCAAAGCCTGCGCGTGTCGGACTGGAAGAAAAAAGGGCTGGTGCCGGACAAGCACAGCCCCGTGGTATTCGCATTCGGACCTTGACTTTGTGGGGTGCCATACATGCACCCTCTTTGGGCCCGAGAAAACCTCAACGTATGCTGGGCAATAAGTGCAAGGAACTCTTCACCATTGCCTCACCCATGGCAGCACCAAAACGCTTGGCCAATCGTTCAGCCACATTGTCTTGCCGGGTGTAATCCACAATATCCTCGGCTTTCACCACGTCACGAGCCACGCTGTCCAAGGTGCCGTAGCCATCAGCCAATCCCAACTCAATGGCTTGCTGACCGCTCCAAAACAGCCCGCTGAAAATCTCTGGCGCATCTTTCAATCGGTCGCCACGTCCTTCACGCACCACTGCAATGAATTGCTGGTGAATCTGGTCCAGCAAATTTTGCGCATGCACTTTTTGTGTTTTGGTGGGGTTGCTGAACGGGTCTAAAAATCCTTTGTTTTCACCCGCCGTCATCAAGCGCCGCTCAACACCGACTTTGTCCATCAAACCGGTAAAACCAAAGCCGTCCATCAACACACCAATGCTGCCGACGATGCTGGCTTTGTCCACGTAAATTTTGTCGGAAGAGGCTGCTATGTAATAAGCGGCAGATGCACAGGTTTCCTCTACCACCACATAAACAGGTTTTTGATGCAACGCTTTTAAGCGTTTGACTTCGTCACTGATCATGCCGGCTTGTACAGGACTGCCGCCAGGTGAATTGATGCGCAACACCACCGCCTGCGACCCTTCATCTTCAAACGCCTGACGCATGGAGTCGATGATCCACTCGGCATTGGCATTCGCCTCGGCATCGATTTCGCCTTTGATCTCGATCAATGCCGTGTGGGCGGTGGGATGAGCCGTGCTGGCCGTATTTTTTCCATGGTGAAAGGTAAACCACAGCACCCCCAACACCAGCAGTATCCAAAAAAACCGAAACCCAATGCGCCAATGGCGAGCAGAGCGTTGCTCGTCAATTTGCGCCATCACCAATCGCTCGAGCGTTTCACGCTCCCATGCAACAGCCTTATCTGCAACGGGCTTGCTGTTGGCGGTTGAGGAACTTGCAGGCGCGGGGTTGACGTTGTCAACGGGTGTGGGGTTGTTTTCTTCTTGCATGTTCAAAATTCCAAAGGCTTCAAGTTGTAAGCAGTATGCCAGTGCACTACACCATCTGTTTCGCTGAGGGTAATTTTCACCAACCCTCCCCGGCACGGGCCGCCCACGCATTCACCGGTCTCAGGTGCATAAGTAGCGCCATGCGTGGCGCACATCAACCAACGTCCTTCGGTGTCAAAAAAACGGTCGGGCTGGTAATCCATTTCCATGGCCACATGGGTGCAGCGGTTTAAGTAGGCTTGCACTTGGCCTTCGAAACGCACGGCGAATGCGCGGCAAGTCTGGCCTGCATACACCACATCAAAAGGCACCGCCAGACCGCTGTCAGCCAAGTCGGCGCTGTTGCACAGGGGAATCAATTCCTCAGCCATGCCCGATCAACCAGTCGTGCAATTCGCCGACGTTGTGCGCCACTGTCAGCGGTTTCCATCGTCCGAAATCGGAGGTGCCGTGCGCGCCATAACTGACTGCGACGCTGGCACACCCAGCGTTGTGCGCCATTTCCAAATCGTGGGTGGTGTCGCCGATCATCAAAGTGCGCTCGGGGGAGACACCAAACTCGGCCATCAATTCGTTCAACATGCGCGGGTTTGGCTTGCCAGCGGTTTCGTCGGCCGTGCGTGATCCGTCAAACATGCCGCGCAAAGCCACCTGGTGCAAAGCATCATCAAGGCCTTGGCGGCTTTTGCCAGTGGCGACAGTGAGCAAATGCTGTTTTTCGCGCAAGGCTTGCAGCATCGGCAAGATGCCGTCAAACAAGGACAAGTCATTGTGATGCGCTGCGTAATAGTGCCGGTAGCGCTCGCCCAGCATCGGGTATTTCTCTTTGGGCACATCGGGCGCGGCATGCGCCAACGCTGGCATCAAAGCCATGCCAATCACATATGCGGCTTGTTCATCCGTGGGTTTTTGTCCGCCGACATCCACTACGGCAGACTGTATACAACGCACGATGATTTGGGTCGAGTCGTACAACGTACCGTCCCAGTCGAAAGCTATCAGATCAAACCGGCGCGAGCGGAGGAGGTTGGACATGGTCTATGAAATTTTGTAGTTCGTCAGGCAATGCGGCTTCCACAGTTTCACTGCGGCCGGTTTGCGGATGGATGAACTGTAACCGCCAAGCATGTAAAAACATGCGTTTCATGCCGAGTGCCGCCAGCCTTTTGTTGAGTTCGAAGTCGCCGTATTTGTCGTCCCCGACGATGGGATAGCCTTGGCTGGACAAATGCACGCGAATCTGGTGGGTCCGCCCGGTTTTGATGGTGACTTCCAACAGACTGTAGTCGCCCACCAGACGAGACACCCGCACCAGCGTGATGGCGCGCTGGGCGTTGGCGTCGTCTTTGGCGGCAATGCGCACCCGACGCTCGCCCTCGCCTGCGCCATTCGCAATCAAATAGCGTTGCAGCGGCAAATCAATCACTTTTTTATTTGATGGCCATTGGCCTTTGACCAAGGCCATGTAGGTTTTGCCGGTTTCGCGGTCGCGGAACTGGTCTTGCAAACGCGTGAGCGCGCTGCGTTTTTTGGCGATCAGCAACACGCCCGAGGTGTCGCGGTCCAGTCGGTGCACCAACTCCAGCATGCGCGCACCGGGTCTGGCCTGGCGCAATTGCTCGATCACGCCAAAACTCACGCCGCTGCCGCCATGCACCGCCACACCCGCAGGCTTGTCGATGGCCATCATTTGCTCGTCTTCCATCAACACCGGGAATTCGCGCCCGGGCGCGACCGGCGCGCTGGCGTCTACAGTTGCGACCCGCACCGGCGGCAGGCGGACCATATCGCCGGTTTGCACCCGGGTGTCGGCGTTGACGCGGCCTTTGTTGATACGCACTTCACCGGTGCGGATGATGCGGTACACATGGGTTTTGGGCACGCCTTTGAGATGACGCAACAGGTAATTGTCCAGCCTTTGTCCGGCTGATTCTTCGTCGACCAACAAGGTCTTGACTGACGCCGCCTTGTCTGCGTCAGGTGTGTCTATAATGTGCTTCACCAGTGTCCGGTTCTAAGTGCTTGATTTGAATAAGAGATTAGAGCACGTCCCACCTGCACTGAGAGGTCGATGCCCATGGTGGCCGCCGCAAGCCTTACCGCCCCATTGCGGTCTGCCCTGCGGTCACCCAAGCCTATGCCTTGGAAAACGCTGAAACGGAATACCTCCCATTGCAGGTTTGTTGTGAACCTGCAAGGACCAAAGTGAGATTGTCGATACACATGAACCTGATCTGGGTGCTTATCAAAATGTGCTTCTCCTGGCTTTTGCCGGTTGAAGAGCTGCGCATTTCCCGCACTTTTGCAGTTTCTTTAATGAACCCCATGGCGGTGTTTGCCATGCCAGTTCGCCTTCAACTCGCCCGCATCCACCCGCCACCTGCCCGACGTCATCGCTAACGCGGTGCAACCGGTGCAATCCTGCGCGGTATTCCTTTTCCTTTTTCAAGCATAAGCCCACGGCATCGTTGGGTCCACAGAGGCCCTGTGTTGTAACGCTATGAAAAGGAACGCATCATGAAACGGATGCTGATCAACGCCACGCAAGCTGAAGAGCGCCGCCTGGCCATCGTCGACGGACAAAAACTGCTCGACTACGAAATCGAAATTGAAGGGCGCGAACAGCGCAAAGGCAATATTTACAAAGCCGTCGTCACTCGCGTCGAGCCCTCACTGGAAGCCTGTTTTGTCGATTACGGCGAAGAACGCCATGGCTTTTTGCCCTTCAAAGAAATCTCCAAACAGTATTTCTCCAACAATGTGTCCGCTTCCCAGGCGCGCATCCAAGATGTGATCCGCGAAGGCCAGGAACTGCTGATCCAAGTGGAAAAAGAAGAGCGCGGCAACAAAGGCGCGGCGCTCACCACCTTCATTTCACTGGCTGGCCGCTACGTGGTGCTGATGCCCAACAACCCGCGCGGCGGCGGCGTCAGTCGTCGCATTGAAGGCGATGACCGGGCCGAGCTTAAAGAAGCCATGGATCAGTTGGAATACCCCAATGGCATGTCCATCATTGCGCGCACCGCCGGTATCGGCCGCAGCGCGCCCGAGTTGCAATGGGACTTGAACTACCTGCTCAAACTGTGGACCGCGATTGACGGCGCAGCCAAGGGCGGCAAGGGCGCGTTCCTGATTTACCAAGAATCCAGTCTGGTGATTCGCGCCATCCGCGACTATTTCAACAATGACATTGGCGACATCCTGATCGACACCGACGACATTTACGACCAGGCGCAGCAGTTCATGGCGCACGTCATGCCCGAACATGCCGCGCGTGTGAAACGCTACCGCGACGACACGCCGCTGTTTAGCCGGTTCCAAATTGAGCATCAGATCGAATCCGCATATGCCCGCACCGTGACCCTGCCCTTGGGCGGCGCCATCGTGATCGACCACACCGAAGCGCTGGTGTCGGTGGACGTGAACTCGGCGCGCGCCATCAAAGGCGGCGACATCGAAGAAACCGCCACCCGCACCAACTTGGAAGCCGCCGACGAAGTCGCGCGCCAAATGCGTTTGCGCGACTTGGGCGGCTTGATCGTGATCGACTTCATCGAGATGGATGAGTCGAAAAATCGCCGTGAAGTGGAAAACCGCTTGCGCGACGCGCTGCGCCAAGACCGCGCGCGTGTGCAGTTCGGCACCATCAGCAAATTTGGTTTGATGGAAATGAGCCGCCAGCGTTTGCGCCCGGCGCTCTCAGAAGGCGCATCTATTCCTTGCCCGCGTTGCGGTGGCTCCGGCCATGTGCGCGACACCGAAAGCTCGGCGCTGCAAATTTTGCGAATCATCCAAGAAGAGTCGATGAAAGAAAACACCGCCGCCGTGCACGCACAAGTGCCGGTGGAAGTCGCTTCGTTCTTGTTGAATGAAAAGCGTCCTGAAATCGCCAAGATCGAGTTAAAGCAACGCACCCATGTGCTGCTGATCCCAAACAAAGGTTTGGAAACACCGAACTACAAACTCGAGCGCCTGAAACACGACGACCCGCGTTTAGACAGCATCCAAGCCAGCTACATAATGGCCGAAGAAATCGAAGACCCGACCGCCGTCACACGCCGTTCACAAGAACCAACAAACCGCCAGACGCCGGTCATCAAAGGTGTGTTGCCTGACATGCCAGCACCAGCGGCTGAAGCGCGTCCGGCACGTGTGGCGGATACACGCAGTGCACCTGCGAAACCATCGACAAGCGCACCGGCTCCTGCTGAAAAAGGCTTCTTCGGCTGGCTCAAAGGCTTGTTCGGCGGCGACAGCACACCCGCTGCACCAAGCACCGACAAAACTGCCAGCAGCGCCAAACCCGGCGAGCGCAGTGACGGCCGCAGCGGCGGTCGTGGCGGCTCCGATGGACGACGCGGCGGACGCCGTGGAGAACGCAGTGAGGGCCGTGGTGAACGCACAGAACGCCCTGAGCGCGCCGAACGTGGCGACAAACCGGATACCCGGGGTGGCGAACGCACGGATGGCCGCAGCGCTCGCGGCGGTCGCGGCGACAGACAGGAAAGACCACGCCAAGAGCCGCGTCTGGATGAAACAGTCGTGGCAGAAACACAAAACCCGTCCAACGACAACGCTGACAGCAACACCGGTGAGCGTCCTGCCCGTCAGACTCGTGAGCGCGGTGACGGCAGACGCGGTCGGGGTCGCCGTGGCGAACGCCCGCCCGCAGGTTCGACTGACAATACGCCGTTGAATGGAGACGCGCAAACGCCAACACATGCCCAGGCACAGCCCACAGACACTTCTGTCGCAGATCACAACACAACCGCTTCCTCCGGCGAACAAACCCATGAACGCCGCGAACGTCGCGGCCGTGAGCGTCCCGGACGTGAACGTCAGGCGCGTTCCACTCAGGAAAATGATGCCTACGGCAATTCGCAACCGGTAGATGCACCTGTATCAACCGCTGATGCGTCTGGGCATTCACATGCACCGGCCCCGGCGGCTTCAACTGCCGTCGCTGCCAAGAGCATGCCCAAAATCACTTCGTACGATTTGCCCACCGAGCAACTGCACGGTGTGGCGCAATCCTCCGGACTGCAATGGGTCAACTCCAACCCCGAACGCGTGGCGCAAATTCAAGCGGCGATTGCCGCTGAACCACGCCCGGTGCATGTGCCGCGCGAGCGTCCTGCGCCAGTGGTGCTGGATGAAGGTCCGTTGATTTTGGTGGAAACCAAAAAAGACTTGAGTCAAATGCACATGCCGTTTGAAAACACCTGAACCTGACGGCTTCAAGTCAAAGGGCGACCTGTCAGGTCGCCCTTTTTTTCATTCTGAAGCTGAATAAACAACAACGTGTGAACGGATATCCGCAGCAACTGCTGCGTCTTGGCAAGGTATGCGGGCAGGCGTTGAAGCTAAGTCACACTTTGGCTGACAACTTCCAGCACGCCAAGGCCTGTTCTTTGTCGCCTTTGTTTTCGGCCAACTCGGCTAGCGCACGCCAAGCGTGTCGCTGCAGCTCGCCAGCAGATAAACGAGGCGCCGCTTGCTCGAGCATTTGCTGTGCTTTGCCCCATAAGCCATGGCGCAAACACACCATGCCACTGAGGTATTGCAACTCTAGGCTGCGCGGATTGACCAACCGGGCCTGCTCAATACGCGCGAGCCATTCACTGTCAGGTTCCACCTCGTACAAAGCGGATGAAAGCGTTTTCACCAATCTTTGACGTTGATCCTCAGAAAGCTTGCTGTCTTTGCTGTTCATCTCCAACCAAACGGGTGTCAACCACTGGAGCGCAATTTGCGGGTCGCCTTGCACACTCAGCAAGCGATGGGCTGCATGCAGCGCCACCTCTGGCATGTCCCGCTCTTGCGGCGTGAGCAAAATCCAGCTCGACTGCATCTGGCTGCCGTCATGACAATCATCCAAACAAGCCACCGCTAAACCGCGCAACAAACTGCGCGCCGGTGAGGCGGAAAACGCGCCGTGCTTGGCCAGTAAGCGCGCGGTGTCAAGCGCCGGTAAATGCTGTTGGCTCAACCTGTCGGCCTTTAATCGCAAACGCAATGCCATGGTGCGGCGTGCCACACCGAGCGGCAATTGCGACAGGTATTGATGCGCTTGATGAGCGTCACGGTCATGCAATGACCAACGCGCCGCATTCAACAAAGCCGCATCCCGCAATTCGGTTTTCTGGTCAACGCGTCTGCCTTCTTCATGCTCGAGCGCTTGCTGAAAATGCTGATCGCGCGCAGAGGTGTCGCGCAGTGCATGGGCGGTTTCAGCCGCCAGCAGATGCAACAAACTGCGCATCAACCGCAGCGATGACTGGTTTTCCACATCCAAGCTCGCCAGCAAACTGTCGACTTGAACCAAGGCCTGCAAAGCCGCTTTGCGTGAACGTAAAAACCGCCCGGCCATCCACATCACCATGGCATGAAGCAAGGCTTGCTGGGCGGAACGCTCGCGCTGTTGGGCGCGCCAGCGTCGCGCCTGGGCAGGCAACTGCGTCACCCGCAGCAATCCACTCAAGGCAACATACATGAATAAAAAACCTGCGCACAAAGCGATCAGCACCAAGTTCAAAGACATGTCGATGCGGTAGGGCGCAACAAACACTGTCACTGTGCCAATTTGCATGCTCAAGCCCAAGGCAATGGCCACGGCCACCCCAAACAGCGCGAGTAACCACAAGGACCAACGCATGTCAGCGGCCTGCAGCGGCAGTGGCCAGCGCCGCCAACGAACCATCCAGACGCGGCAAGCTGGTTTGTTGAAGCTGGGACTGCACTTGTTTCAACAACGACTGCGCTGTACGTCCTTGGCGTGATGCGGATTCAAAGTATTGCGTCAAATCCCGCTCAGCCATGGCCAGATCGTTGCGTGCGCTGGTGATTTGTCGCGAGAGCAAACTCAAACGTGCATTCAATAAGCGCAGCTTCACGTTCTCGCGCACAAAAAAACTTTGCTCAGGTGACAGCAACACCGCTTCAGGCTGCTCGATACGACTGACACGTATCAGGCTTGAAACTTCCAACCAGATGCGCTGCCCCAACGCGCTCCAGTCTTTGTTCTGCCAGATCTGCGGCCAGCTCGGTGCTGGTTTTTGGTCTGCTGTCGGCGCTGCACGGTTGTTGCTGGGCAGGCTGTTGATCACCGGCAAGGTTTCAACCAGCACCACGAGTTCATCCAATCGAATCAGCAATCCGGGTATGTCGGTCACAGAAGCCGACTGCAGACGGTCAATGTCAAGCTGAAGCGCACGCAGTACAGGCGCCAAGCGAGGTTGCGGCATTTTGCTCAAACGTTTTTGCGCCGTTTGCAAAGCAGCCAGCATGGGCTGCACACTGCCGGTCAATTCGGCCTGCTGTTGCGCCAAACTGAGGGCGGACTCGATGTCCACCACCAAATTTTCATCCCGCGAGCGAGACAGGCTTTGCATCAACTCTTCCAACTGCGAGCGTTGCAAGGCGACTTCGCTCAAGCGCGCATCCAATAGAGCCACACGCGCTGCGGTCTCTTGCGAAAGTGCTTCGGCGTGTTTGGCTGAACTGTTGGCCTGCATGGAGAGTTGACCTGCGTCTGCACTTTGTCGTGCCAGTTGTTCTTGCATGGTGGAGAGCTTGAGCCACAGTTGCAGACAAGCCAAGGCGCAAAGTAAGGCAAGTACCGTGGCCAACACGGGTAGTTTTTGGCGCCACCAAGAGACGCTGTCAGTTGAGGGAATAGGGTCAGTGCTTGTAGATATATTGTTGGTGTGTTCACTGCTCATGTCAGCGATTCTAATGAGGACTGCAATGCTTCCAAGGCGGGTTTGCATACCTGCAAGCGAAGCACCCCCGCTGACCTTGCCGCTTGTGCAATGCGTTCATGGGTAGCCACCGCCACCGCCCTTGACCAATCCTGCCCGGGCAACAGCTTTTGCAGGTTGAAAACAGCTTGCGAACTGCTAAACACCCAGACACTGCCGTCAGACGCGGCAAGCCTAGCCAGCCTCAATGGCTCATGTGTCCACTCAGGACAACCGCGCTGGTAAACCGCCAAGGTGTTCACCGTCACGCCCGCTTGCGACAGTTGTTGCATCAGCCAATCGCGTCCCACACCTTGCGCCGCGCTTTCATCTTGGTCTGCCTCGCTGCCGCGCAATATCAACACCGGTTTGTCAGTCAGCAACTGGGGATGAACCACTTGCCACAAAGCCTCGGTGTCGAACTGGGTGGCATTTGCCGCCGGTGCATCTATCAAATGCACGGGCACGCCTGCTTCCAACAACGCCTGGCGGGTGCCCGGACCGGTCGCCCAACAACGGGTGAGGCCCCAGCCGGTTGCCGGTCTGCCTGCATTGAACGTATGGGTGACCGCATTGCGGCTCACAAACATGACGGATTGGTATTGCTGCCAATCGGTCAGCGCTTGAAGAATCAATGCGGGGTCTACGGCGGGTGCGATGTCAATCAAAGGCCAGTTGAGGACTTCATAACCGGCGGCTTGCAGGCCTTGAATCCATGCCTGACTGTCTGAGGCTGGACGGGTCAGAATGACACGGCGTCCGGTGCCCAATTAACCCGCCCCTTGGGCTCGCAATTGACGCGCTGCGGATAAACCCAGCGCCTCCGCGTCCTCCAGCGTGGCCACCTCGCCCTGGCTGTGGGCGCGTACCAACGGCGCTTCGGTTTTGTCCGGGTTGCCCCAAGCTGCATGCAAGTCCAACACATCGCCGTGCAAAACCGCGTGCGCCGCCAAAGGCATGGAGCAACTGCCGCCCATGGCGCGGCTGACCGCGCGTTCGGCGGCCACGGCCAGCCAAGTGGTGTGGTGAGCCAAGGGCGCAAGAATGGATCGCACATCGCCGCGCGCGGCACGTATTTCGATACCCAAGGCACCTTGACCGGCAGCGGGCAACATCTCGGTGACTTCAAAAATATGCCGGATGCGCTCAGACAATCCGAGGCGCTTCAAGCCTGCGGCGGCCAACACAATGCCGTCATATTGGCCTTCATCCAATTTGCGCAAACGTGTGTCCAAGTTGCCGCGCAATGGTTCGATCAATAAATCAGGACGCAAGGCGCGCAACAACACCGTGCGGCGCAGGCTGGACGTGCCGACCACCGAGCCCAGCGGTAACTCCTGCAACTTGGCATAGCGAGAGGACACCCAGGCGTCACGCGGGTCCTCGCGTTCCATCACACACGCCAGCTCGAAACCGGGCGGCATGTCCATGGGCACGTCTTTGAGCGAATGCACCGCCAAATCGGCGCGGCCTTCTTCTAGGGCCACTTCCAATTCTTTGACAAACAAACCTTTGCCACCGACCTTACTGAGGGAACGATCCAAAATTTGATCGCCTTGGGTGGTCATGCCCAAAATATCCACCTGACAGCCGCGCGCGCGCAACAAGTCTTGCATGTGGTGTGCCTGCCATAAAGCCAGACGGCTTTCGCGTGTTGCGATGGTGAGATGGGGTGTGCTCAAAACTAGGGACCAAGGGCCGTCAATCAAAGGGGCGGGTGGATGCTAGCATGCTCATTCGTCGTGGTTTTCCCTCTGTGTCACAGGTTTCATACATGACTATTTCCAAACAACGCAAGTCTGCTGCGGCACGCAAACCTACCCTTTTATCCAGCCAAGAAAGACCCTTGGTAGATGATATCCGTTGGCTCGGCCGCCTGCTGGGCGATGTCATTCGCGAACAAGAAGGCGATGAGGCATTCGCGCTGGTTGAGCAAATCCGCAGGCTGTCGGTGGCGTTTCGCCGGGATGCAGATACGCAGGCAGAAACTGCCCTCAAAAAACGCCTGGCCTCGCTCAGCAGCGAGCAAGCGGTCAGTGTGATCCGCGCGTTCACCTATTTCAGTCATTTGGCTAATCTGGCCGAAGACCAGCATCACATCAGGCGCCAGCAAGCGCATGACCGCGCCGGGGACGTGCATACCGGCAGCCTGGCTTCATCATTGGGCAAACTCAAGGCCGCAGGCGTCAGCCACAAAGCGATCAGGCAAGCCCTGACGCAAGCGCATATTTCGCCAGTGCTGACTGCGCACCCGACCGAGGTGCAGCGCAAAAGTATTTTGGATGCCGAGCGTGGCATCGCCGCTTGTTTGCAAACCCGTGACGAGATTGTGTCACGCGGCACGGACGCCACCACGGCGCGCCAATTGGCGCAGGTCGATGCCCTGGTGCGCGCACGCGTGTTGCAACTGTGGCAAACGCGTTTGCTGCGCTTCACCAAATTGAGCGTGGCCGATTAAATTGAAAACGCCATGGGCTATTACGAGTCGACTTTTTTGGCTGAAATACCCAAGCTCTATGCCGATCTTGAACACGAACTTGGCGGCCAGCCCATCGCCTCTTTTTTCCGCATGGGTCAGTGGATGGGGGGGGACCGTGACGGCAACCCGAATGTGAACGCAAGCACTTTGGATCTGGCCATGAAACGCCAAGCCGAAGTGGTGTTGCGGCATTACCTGAGCGAGGTGCATTGGCTGGGCAGCGAGTTGTCCACCTCGGCCATGCTGGTCGGCGTGCCGCCAGTTCTGCAAGCCTTGGCCGATTCCTCACCCGACACAAATGCGCACCGCCAAGACGAGCCATACCGTCGCAGCCTGACCTTCATCTACGCCAAATTGGCCGCCAGCTTGTTGCATCTCACCGGCAAACAAGCCCCGCGTCATGCTTTAGCGCCGCAGCTTGCGTACGCGGACGCACAAGCGTTTTTGAAAGACTTGCAAACATTGAACGACGCCTTGAGCGCACAACATGCGCAAGCGCTGGCACTGCCGCGACTGCGCCCGTTGATACGTGCGGTGCAGGTGTTTGGTTTTCATTTGGCAACGGTGGACTTGCGGCAAGGCTCAGACCAGCATGAACTGGTGGTGGCTGAACTGTTTAAAGTGGCAGGCATTGACAGCCATTACTTGAAACGCGATGAAGCAGCACGCCAGGCTTTGTTGTTGCAAGCTTTGAACGACCCGCGCCCGCTGCGCATTCCCGGTCACGCTTACAGCTTGCACAGCGTGTCCGAGTTGAGCATTTTTGAAACCGCCAAACGCATACGCACTGACCACGGCAGCGACGCGATAAGACACGCCATCATCAGCCACACCGAAACCGTCAGTGATTTGCTGGAAGTGTTGTTGCTGCAAAAAGAAACCGGGTTGATGCCATGCAGTCTGAACGATTCGCCGGTGGCCTCGCTGATCGTGGTGCCCTTGTTTGAAACGATTGAAGACCTGCAACAAGCACCGCAGATCATGCGCGACTACTTCGCCCTGCCCGGCATTGCGACGCTGGTCGCGCGCAGCGGCGGCGAACAAGACATCATGCTGGGCTATTCGGACAGCAACAAAGACGGCGGCA
Organism: Bordetella parapertussis; assembly: GCA_945900685.1. Lineage (GTDB taxonomy): Bacteria > Pseudomonadota > Gammaproteobacteria > Burkholderiales > Burkholderiaceae_C > Limnohabitans > Limnohabitans parapertussis_C. Next base: position 580 of record CAMDJS010000016.1, on the reverse strand, counting down.
TCTTCACCAGCAACTGGTCGTTGTACCAAGCGGAAATCGCTTTGGTCGATGTATTCAACACACTAGAGGAATTGCACGGCATCAAATTGCGACTGTTCCACGGGCGCGGCGGCACGGTAGGTCGCGGCGGCGGCCCAAGCTTTGATGCCATATTGGCGCAACCGCCCGGCACGGTGCGCGGGCAAATTCGATTGACCGAGCAAGGCGAAGTCATCAACTCCAAATACGCCAACCCCATGCTGGGCAGACGCAATTTGGAAACCTTGGTGGCGGCCACGCTCGAAGCCACGCTGCTGCCGGCCAGCAAGGGCGCGCCACGCACCTTCACCGACGCGGCGGAGTTGCTCTCGCACATCAGCATGCAGGCTTACCGCGCTTTGGTTTATGACACACCGGGTTTCAGCGATTATTTTTTCGAAGCCACGCCGCTGCGCGAAATTGCGGGCTTGAACATCGGCTCGCGTCCGGCTTCGCGCAAACCGTCTCAACGCATTGAAGACTTGCGTGCCATTCCTTGGGGTTTCAGTTGGGGCCAATGCCGCTTGACGCTGCCGGGCTGGTTGGGCTTTGGCTCGGCGGT
>CAMDJS010000015.1 GCA_945900685.1 Bordetella parapertussis | reverse complement strand
GTCATCGGCGTGGTGATGCCCACAATCGCACCCAACACCATGGAACCCGCCGCAATCGCACCCAAAATAGCTGCCCATATCAAAAAGGTATTTCCCATATCGCTCATGTCAACTCCTTAAGTTCACAGCTTGCACAGGCTTGGTTCTTTGAAGAACACATACCCCGAAGTAAATACCTCTGTATAAAAAAATCAATCCTCAGTCAAATTTTTCTCCTGCCTGACTTGTGCAGCAATCGCTTCAACCTGCTCATCAGACATACCGTATTTGGCTTGCAAATTTTTGAGATGGGTGGCTTCTTCTCCAGTGACCACACCATCTGCCAGCACTTCACGGATTTCCATCTCGTACAGGGCTTCACGGCGGCTGACTTGCGTGGTGTACGCGGTGGACACCACACCGGTCAAAATCGCGGCCAGTGCAATCGCCAGAATTTGCGTGATGATGACCAATGCCACCCCGGCATACGTGACTGGATCGACGTTGCCCCAGCCAGAAATGATGGTGATAAAAAACCAATGCATGGCGGCGGGAATGGAAGGAAAAACTTCGGGTTGTTCGTGGCCTTCGATGATGTAGATCAGCGATGAGAACAACAAGCTGCTGATGAAAAGTAAGAAAAGGGCCGAAGAAAACGAGTCTCGCTCCGACTTGATCGCCTCAAACATATCGTCCATGGCACTGTTGTAGCGCGAGAGTTTGAAAATACGCAGCAAGCGAAACATACGCAGCACACGCAAATCGGTGCCGGGAAACAGAAGTTGCAAATAAAAAGGCACGGTGCTGAAAAAATCGACCAGTCCGTAAAAACTGAAAATATAGCTTTTGCGGCCTTGCCACGCGGTGCCGCCCTCGGCTGCAAATTTCTGTGAATACGACCAGACCCTCAATACGTATTCGATGGTGAAAACACCTACGCTGAATAAATCGAAGTAATGAAAAAATTGTCCCCACTCTTCGTGGATCGCAGGTACCGATTCCAAAATGATGGCCACCACATTCAGCACCACCAGCAGGGCGATGAAAATTTCACAAAAACGGCTGGCTGGCTCACTCACATCACCTTCAAGTATGCGAAATACACGCGACTGAACGCGTTGGTACGCTGTTTGGGGAACGATGGAAGCAGTCATTGTTTCAATTTACCCTGAGCCTGGTCCAGCATGGTCTGGACTTCTTTGTCGCTCAAACGGAATTGCGCTTGCAAGCGCTTGAGCGTGTCGCGTTCCGCATCTGAGACCACACCATCGGCCATGACCTGACGCAACTGCGCTTGGTAAGCAGATTTTTTTCTGGACATTTGGTTGGCAAATGCAGACGCCACGATACCGGTCATGATGGCAGCCATACATACACCTAAAAAGCCAGTGAGTAGAGCCACAATCTCACCACCTTTGGTCACCGGTTCAATGTTGCCGTAGCCGGAAGTGATGGTGACAATCGCCCAGTAAATCGCATGCGGGATGGTGCCGAATTGTTCGGGTTGCGCATGTCCTTCAGCAAAGTGCATCAACGACGCAGACACGATGGTGGCAATCAACAGCAAAAAAGCGGCTGAGCCAAAGGCTCTTCGTTCTGAATAAACCGCAGAAAACAAATCCTGCAAGGCCGAGTTGTATTTGGAGAGTTTCAAAATCCGCAGCAATCGCAGTACTCGCAAAATACGCAAATCCAGTGTGGGGAAAAAAATATGCAGGTAATGGGGCATGGTGGCGAAAAAGTCCACCAGACCAAAGGGGCTGAAGATGTAGCCACGCCGTCCACGCCATGCGCTGTCTGTGTGTTTCGCACCCAGCGACCACACGCGCAGCACATACTCGGTTGTGAAAAACATCACACTCCAGAATTCAAGTTCATGGAAAAAATCTTTGTAAACCGCGTGAATTTCTGGCACCGAATCCAAAATGACAGCCGAGCAATTGACCAGCACCACAACGGTGATTAACCATTCAACGTATTTAGACAGCGCTTGCGTCGGTGATCCGTCAAGGATTTCCATGACGGTTTGGCGCAGGCTGGATGGGGTGACGACAGATTCAGGCATAGCTTGTAGGAAAGGAATTGGAAAGGGCAGTCATCAAGACTGCCCGGGGCTATGGAGAATAAGGATGTCTAACAGTGACGCAAAGCATGGGAGTTACTGGCTCATTGGGGCTATTTTCTGGATTGCAATTGCTGCCAAAGTGCCAACTCCGATGCCGTGAGGCGGTCTGATGCGCGCGCTGATTCTTCAAATTTGGCGGCATCGGTCATCAAAGCCAGTTGGTGAATTTGACCCAACAAGGTTTTGTAGTGTTCAACTGCTTGCGCGGGACGCTCTGCGATCACATGCAACGGAATTTGGGATTGATTTTGCTTTTGGACACGCTCGTTATGCATATGTTCAAGCAACGAATTCAGCTCTTCAGTCGTGATATGCAGTCGCTTGGCCTCACTTCTGAGCAAGGCGATCTCGGTCTCGTCCAAATGCCCATCTTTCATCATGTTGCGCAAATTGGCCTTGAGCATTTCGCGTTCTTTGTGCAATTGGTCACCAAAAGCGGAGGCCAGCAAAGCCGCAGGAATCGCAAAAATACCGATTCCCAACAAGGACATGACCACGGTCATGAACCGCCCGACTGCGGTGACGGGTGAAATATCGCCATAGCCTACCGAGGCCAAGGTGATCACCGCCCAATACACAGAGTTAGGGATGTTGTCGAATTTTTCAGGCTGCGCTTGGTGTTCAAACACATAACCCAAACTGGCGGTCATGACCACCATCAAAATCATGATGAACGCGGAAGCACTGATGACGGGCCATTCGCGGGCGATCACAGTCGTCAAGATTTTGGTTGAGTCGTTGTAGCGTGTCAGTTTGAGCAAACGGGCTAAACGGAAGGTTCGCAAAAAGCGCAGATCCAGCACATTGCTGAGGAGAATTTCCAAGAAAAACGGAAGAATTGCCAACAGGTCAATCAAAGTGGATGTGCTGCGGGCTTGCTTGAGACGCCCCAAAAACCCGTGCCTGAAACGCGGCTCTTCCACGCAGGCATACATACGCATCAGGTATTCGACGGTGAAGATAGCCACCGCAATCGTGTCGAGAATCACAAACTCTAAGTTGATCAAATAGTGCACGCTGTGAATGGACTCCAGCACCACGGCCAGCACGGAAACAATCACCCAAACACCGATGAATGTTTCGAAGATGGATTGCAGTTTGCCGCCATATTCGCTGGTAAAAACCATGGCATGGATTTTTTGACGGAAGCTGCGCCCACGGTTGAGTTCTGAAAATTCTTTGACGGCAGGTATGACGATGCGAAACAATTTGAGAATTCGCAGCAGTCGCAAAAACCGCAAGGCACGCAAATCTATCGGGATGAAAGCTTGCAAGAAAAATGGCGCGATGGCTAACAAGTCGATGATGGCAAAAGGGCTGAAGATGTAGGCCACTCTGGGCATGTTTTTGCTCTGGAATTCTTCGTCTTCAGGCGCAAGGTAAAACCGCAGCGCGTACTCCAGCACAAAAACAGTGATGGAGAAAATATCGAAGTAATGGAAAAGAACCTTGTTCGGCTCAAACAGTGCAGGCACGTGTTCCAGCACCAATGCGAACAAGTTGGCCACGATCAAGACCGCCACCCATTTGTCCAAGCTTTTTTGGAAATTGCCCGCTATGTTGGGGTTCAGGGTCCAGTCATATAGCCAGCGGCGAAACGGCTGATCACGAGAAATCGTTGGGCCTGCGTCCTCCAGCCCCATCAGGGCTTTGGCATCTAACTCATCAATGTCTATCAGCTTAGGCGGGGAATTCTCTTGGATGGTTTCTTGTGACATGGCGGGTACCTCAGAATTCAAGATCGGCGACCTTGACAAGGTATGCGCCCTTGTCACAAATGCCTAAGCTCAGGGAAAGTTTTTGGTCGATGCTGTCCTCAGGGACCAACTTCGACGTGATCGTGGGCACAGCGGAGCCTGGGGGGGTTGGCATGACCTTGAGCAGGACAATTTCCCCGGACAGTGAGTGGTCTGCCGGGTTGCATTGCTCAATGAATTCAGGCGTTTTGCCTTTGAAAGGGTTTTTCATATCCTTGAACTCATTCGCCTGCAGATGCGCCAAACAAGCGGCCCAGGTGCTGGTTTTGGGGTCGCCGCCACCGGCGCAAGGTTTCACCGCATAGTCTGGGGCAAAACGTTGGGTGCTGGCATCACTGAACCATGCGGCCAAGGCCTCGCCGTTGCGCTTGCTTTTTTCGGTTTGTTGCGCATGTTCAAACGCAATTTCTCCCAAATAAGCGACCAAGGCCAAGGAGCCAATCACAATCAGGATGAAAATCCAGTCTGAGAAAGTGGGCGCCGTACCAGGATGTTCAGAGGATTTGGTAGTGTTCATTCTTGATGGACTCTTTCTGCGTGGTCAAATAACCTTGATATCAGAGCCGGAATGATATTCGCAAAAATCACAAAAAAATTGTGAATTTGTGAAAACTGAGTTTTAAATTTAATTTTGATGTATTTAGGGTTTACACCCACTTCAGTCAAAAATCGTTCAGAAACAGAGAGAAAGCGTCAATCGCCAGTTGCATATCGTCTGCGGTGGTGCATTCCAGCGGGTTGTGGCTGATGCCTTGGTTTTCCCCGCGCACAAACAACATGGCTTGCGGCATGACCTGGTGCATTTTCATGGCGTCGTGTCCGGCGCCGCTCGGCATGCGGTGGATCGGCAGGCCGAGGTGGGCCAGCGCATTTTCCCAACGGCTTTGCAGTCCCGCATCACTGGGCGCTGCAGCCGCACGCACCGTTTCTTCCCACTCGCATTGCACGCCGCGTGCTGTGCAAATATCGCGCAAGCGTTGCAAGATGTCGCTGGCCAAGGCATCACGCTGTGCATCTGTGGGCGCGCGCATGTCCAAGCTGAAATGGCAACTGCCCGGCACCACATTGATGGAGCCTTGCGGCACATTCAGCATGCCGATGGTGGCCACCGAGTCGCCGTCACGCCGAGCACGTTCTTCCACATAAATGGCAAATTGGGCAAAACCGGCCACCGCGTCATGGCGTTGGTTCATCGGGCTGGTGCCTGCATGGCTGGCCGTGCCGGTGATCTTCACCAAAAAACGCATGCTGCCGTTGATGGAGGTCACCACACCCAGCGGCATGTTCAAGCTGTGCAAAACCGGGCCTTGCTCGATGTGCACCTCCACAAAGCCCAGATAACGGTTGGCATCTCTTTGAATTGATGGAATGTCCGCAGGCTTGCGGCCTGCTTGCGCCATGGCTTCTCGCATGCTGATGCCCTTGTCATCGGTTTGAGAGAGCCATTGCGTGTCAAATTCGCCGGTCAATGCACTGCTGGCTAAAAACGTGGCCTTGTAGCGTTGGCCTTCTTCTTCAGCAAAAGCCACCACTTCAATGCCGATGTCCAAGCGCTGACCTGCACGAGCCAGTTCACGCACACAGGCCATCGGAACGAATATGCCCAATCTGCCGTCGTACTTGCCGCCGTTGCGCACCGTGTCGTAATGGCTGCCGGTCAGCAAATACTTGGCACCGGGTTGGCGCGGGTGGTAGCGCCCGACCACGTTACCGACCGCATCGATGAAGACTTCATCGAACCCGCAAGCCTGCATGCCCAAACGCAAGGTCTGTGCGCACGACACATGCGCTGGTGTGAGGTAGCTCACACTCAATTCGCCCCGTTCGGCAAAGCCAGGGTCGCTGAATTGCGCCAGCCATTCATGCCAATCCCACACCTCGCCGCCGAGCAACGGGTGGCTTTGGCATTTATCGTGCAACCGGGTTTCTGCGATGCGGTGAATTTGCCTCAAGCATTCGTGAAATTCAATCGCAGGGGATTGGTCTAAGCGTCGCGCTAATTCTTTGAGAATGGCGTCCGGTGTCAAACCCAGTCCGCGCGGGCCGCGCACGGCGATGATGAACGGCCAACCGAAGTGCGATAGGTAACGCTGATTCGATTGCGCGAGTCGCTCCGCTTGCGCAGCGGTGCTCTGCCACAAACCCGCGAGTTGCTGTTCGGTTTGTGATGCACAGGTCAATCCACTGGCGCGTTTGGCCGCCAACACCGGGTGGGCTTTGACCAACATCAATTGCTGTTCATGCGAAGCCCGGCTGACGCTGTCTGCCAATGCCCATTTCAAATGCGCCAAACTGCGAAACGGTTTGTGTTGCAACGCCGCTTGTCCGACCCAGGGGCTGTGCTCATACAAGCCGTCAAACCAAGCCAGGGCTTGGTCGTCGCTGGTCTGGTTTAGCCAGTCGATAGAAAAATCGGGTGTGAGGTCGGGGGATGTCATGTGCTGCAAAAGCCGGGCGTTAAACTGTATCGATCAACTATATACCTGTCACTACAGGCAGAAAAAAGGAACGCAGACCATGGGATTGAGTACACATGTGTTGGACACCATGAATGGTTGCCCAGCGGCTGGCATGTCCGTTGCCTTGTATGCCACGCAAGGCGAGCAGGCGCAATTGATCAAGTCCTTGGTGCTGAATGCGGATGGCCGAAGTGAGGGGCCGCTGATGGAGACTTCGCAGTTGCAGCAAGGCACTTATAAATTGGTGTTCAATGTGAAAGATTATTTTGCGGCGCGTGGTGTGGCGTTACCGCAGCCGAATTTTTTGGACAAAGTGAGTTTGGATTTTGGTGTGGCTGACCCCGCGCAGCACTACCATGTGCCTTTGCTGGTCAGTCCTTGGAGTTATGCCACTTACCGCGGCTCTTAAAGAGCAGCCAGCCAAGGTTTTAAAACCCAGTTTATTTTTGGCCTGATTACTTTTGGCCTGATTACTTTTGTCCTTCAGTCAGCGTGTCGAGTTGAAACCGGTTGCTTGCATGCCATAGCCAAGTTTCTGTGTAAACCACTTTGCGCATATGGATTGGTGCTGGAAACGGCCCGGCGCTGCGAATCATGTTTTCAATATCAGCCATCACCTCTGGCACATGGGATGGCGGTCTGGACCAAATCATTTCCTGCACTCTGCCATCGGGTCCGATAACCACATCCAGCACGCCCACTGCTTTGAGCATGGGCGGTAATTTGCCTGTGTAAATTTTGTGCGGGAATTTTTGGTAGATGTGTTTGGCTGCGTCCTTGCGGTATTCTTTGGCGTCACGGGCAAAGGAGCGCGCCAAGTTCACAGGTTCGGGCGGGGCGGCTTTGGGCGCAGCGCTTGGCGGGGTCACCCTTGCTTGTTCCGCTGCAGGGGCAGGCTTCACCGGTGCCGCCGGGGTCTGGGCGGTTGCCGGTTCCTGCGCTTGAGTGGGCAGGGGCGTTTTTTGGGCCTTGCGTTGGGGACTGACGCAAGCCGTCAGACACATCAGCAACAAACTTGCCCAAACGATCAGCAGTTGAAAACGTTTCATTTCGCTCCTTGGCGTTGAAACACACAAAACCCGACAATGAAGTTAATTTAACATTGAATTAGATATGGTGAATTTTTGAATTTTTTATCGCAATTAACAAATAAGCTGTCTTTTGAAGACGCGGTTTTGGTTTGTGTGACTGAAACCCAAGGCTCTGTGCCTCGCGATGCGGGCAGTTACATGGCTGTATTTGCCAACACTTTGGTCGGCACCATCGGCGGCGGGCACTTGGAATACCAAGCCGAGGCCATCGCCAAAGATGTTTTATCAGGGAAGGTACCTGTGCCGCCTGTGCAACGCATCGCCTTGGGCCCGACCTTGGGTCAATGCTGCGGCGGGGTGGTTTACCTGAGTTACGAGCGGGTGACTGCGACTGATATTCCCCGTTTGAAGCTGCGATTAAAGCCAGCGCTGAAACCTGTGGCATTGTTTGGCGGCGGTCATGTCGGCCGCGCCTTGGTCCATGTGTTGGGCGCTTTGCCCTATGAAACCCGGTGGATTGACAGCCGGGATGAGGTTTTTCCGGCGGATTTACCGGCGTATGTCACGGTCGAGCATTCCGACCCGGTGCAGGCTGCAGTCGCGGATGTGGTCAGCGGCAGTGCCGTGCTGATCATGAGTTTCAGCCATGCCGAAGATTTGGAGGTTCTGGCTTCATGCCTGAAGAGACAGCGAGAGCGCAATGACCTGTCCTACATAGGCTTGATTGGCAGCGCCAGCAAATGGGCCCGCTTTAAGCACAGATTGGAGGAACGCGGTTTGGGCCCGGCCGATTTTGAGCGCGTGACCACGCCCATAGGCTTGTCCGGCATTCACAGCAAATTGCCCGAGGTGATTGCGGTTTCTGTGGCGGCGCAGTTGCTGCAACTGCGCTGACAAGCCCTGCATAGGTTTGATCGCTTGCAAATTTTTGAGCCCCGATCCGCCTGTTTGCCGTTCGGACCAAGTGGTGACTTGGGGTCGAGCTTATAGTCAAGCCCTATGGAAACTTACCTTCTTGAATGGGCGCAGTTGCTGTTGCGCTGGTTGCATGTCATTGTGGCCATCGCCTGGATAGGGTCATCTTTTTATTTTGTTTTTCTAGACAGCAACTTGGTGCCCCCCGAAGACGAGGCATTGAAAGCCAAAGGCGTGGGCGGCGAAATGTGGGCGGTGCACGGCGGCGGGTTTTACAACCCACAAAAATACAGTGGTGCACCCGGCCATATCAACAGCACGCTGCATTGGTTTTACTGGGAAAGCTATGCCACTTGGCTGAGTGGCTTCGGTTTGTTTTGCGTGCTGTATTTATGGCAAGCGAATGTGTTTTTGGTCGACCCGTCGGTGTATGTTTGGAGCACCCATGCTGCCGGCTTGACCGCCATCGCGTTTTTAGTGGGCTTTTGGCTGGTCTATGACAGCTTGTGCAAAACCTTGGCGCAACGCCAAAACGGCGAGCGTTGGCTTGGCTTGGTTTTGCTGTTGCTGGTGGCGTTTTTGTGCTGGCTGGCCAACCACTTGTATGCCGGACGCGCTGCTTTCGTTTTGTTGGGCGCGACCTTGGCCACCAGCATGAGTGCCAATGTGTTTTTCTGCATCATCCCGGGGCAACGCATCGTCGTCAAAGCGCTGACCTCGGGGCACCCCTATGACGCCAGCGCTCTCGCGGTCTATGGATTGCGCGGTAAACAACGCAGCGTGCACAACACCTATTTCACTTTGCCGGTGTTGTTTGCCATGCTGGCCAACCATGAAGGACTGCTGGTGAACCACCCGCAACGCTGGGCCATTTTGTTTTTGATGATGCTCGCGGGCGTCTTGATACGACAGTTTTTTGTGCAAAAACACAGCTGGCATCTGGGCCGTGCTGCCCACCCTTGGCCTTATGCCTTGGCGGGCGTGGCTTTGATACTGAGCTTGGTGTTAGCGCTGATGCCGGCCAGCACCACGGCATCTACAGAAAAGCAAGCGGCGGTGACTTTTGACGACATACAAACCATCGTCAACCAACGTTGCGTCAGTTGCCATGGTGAAAAATTGCAAATGAAAAATATGCGCCTAGACAGCCCCGAGCTCATACGTGTGAACGCGCAAAACATTTACCAGCAAGTGGTGGTGTTGCGTCAAATGCCTATGAGCAACACCACACGCATCACTGAGCAGGAGCGTCAGGCGGTGGGGCAATGGTTTCTGGCGGGGGCGCCAGGGCCTTGATTTTTTTCTCGTAAGCCTGCAAGCGTTTTTCGCGCTCAGCCATGTATTGTTGATACTCAAACATCATTTGCTGTTTGTGCGCTTGTTTTTGCGTTTCAATGTGCGCGTCTTGCATGTATTTCAGTTTGGTGTTGTACATGGCTTGCGATAAGAAGGCGGCAGCCCCTTTATTGAACAATTGCCACACCGCCCAAGCCAGAACCAAGGGAAAAAACACGACAGACGCAATCATCAGCCACAGGCCTTCGGTGTCGCTGGCGCGTTCTTTCAAATATTTCGGAATGTCTGAGGCTTGCATGTGGATCTTTCAAGGGGTATCGACATAGCATCGGCAGTCATTCGAATAACTTGAGCCCATCCGTTATCCTTGCGCGCCATGTCTACCCATCCTGACCCCCACCACAACCCAACAGCGTTTTTACGTTATTTGTTTGACACGGCGGTCGCCCGTGCCCAACCCTTGTTGAATATGCCCGGCTTGTTGCCGCCGCCACCGCGCGGGCGTACCTTGGTTTTAGGCGCAGGCAAAGCAGCAGGTGCCATGGCGCATGCGCTGGAGAAATTGTGGCCTGCCGATGCGCCTATGTCAGGACTGGTCGTCACACGCTATCACCACACGCCGCCGAGGCCTGAGGGTTTGCTGCAGCGCATAGAAGTGCTGGAAGCTTCTCACCCCGTGCCAGATCAAGCGGGCATGGATGCTTCTGAACGCATGTTGGCTTTGACACAAGGATTGACAGCAGATGATTTGGTCATTTGCTTGGTGTCTGGCGGTGGTTCGGCTTTGTTGACCTTGCCTGCAAACGGTTTGACGCTTACCGACAAGCAGCGCATCAACCGCGAATTGCTGGCTTGCGGTGCACCCATCGGCGAAATGAACACGGTGCGCAAACATCTGTCGCGCATCAAGGGCGGCAGGTTGGCAGCGGCCTGTCATCCGGCCAGTGTGTGGACATTGACGATTAGCGACGTGCCGGGCGACGACCCGGAGGTGATTGCCAGTGGCCCGACCGTGCCGGATGAATCCACCTGCGCACAAGCACTGGCATTGTTGGACAGGTATGGCATTGAGGTGCCGTCGTCGGTTCGCGAAGCGCTGCAAACTGGCTCATTGGAAACGCCTAAACCGGGGGATGCGGTTTTTGCCGGGCACCAGGTGAAGATGATGGCTACGCCCATGCAGTCCTTGCAAGCTGCGGCTGATGCTGCGCGCGCAGCCGGTTTGCATGCCTATGTGTTGTCTGACGAAATCGAAGGCGAGTCGCGTGAAGTGGCCAAAGTACATGCAGCACTGGCGCGCGCAACGGCTCGCGGACATGGGGCATTTCAAAAACCATGCGTGATTTTGAGCGGCGGTGAAACCACGGTCACCTTGCGGCCACAACCGCCGGATGCTCCCCTAGGCAAGGGCGGTCGCGCCGGTGAATTTTGCTTGGGGCTGGCCATGGCTTTACAGGGACAAGAGGGCGTGTGGGCATTGGCGGCAGACACAGATGGCATCGACGGCGTTGAAGATAACGCTGGTGCCTTGGTCACCCCGGACAGTTTGCAGCGCTGTGAACAACTTGCTTTAAAGCCCGCCGCATTTGCTGACCGCAATGACAGTTACCGTTTGTTTGAAGCCTTGGGAGACTTGGTGGTCAGCGGTCCGACGCACACCAATGTGAATGACTTCAGAGCCTTGCTGGTGTTGTAGTTTCATCAGGTCAAAGTGTTTATTATTTTTAACTGCAAGCCCGGCATACCAGCAAAATCTTTGCCGTTGAGCGTCAACAACACACAGTCGTTTTCAATCGCTTGAGCGGCTATCCACAAATCGTTGTATCTTGGACGCGGCGATCTGCCCGCTTGTTTCAAAGAAGCGCACAACAAGCCAAAGGCCTCAGCGGTGTGTTTGGAAATTTCCAACATCGGGCTGGCTTCAATCTGACGAAAAAAAGCCGCACGGCGTGCGCGTTCTGACGGATCTGCACAGGCATGAACGCCAAAACTGAGTTCGCCCAATGAGACGACTGACGTGAAAACAGGTGCATCACCGCAAGCCGCGACCAGCGCTTCTTGGGTCAATTGGCCGCCTGCCAGCGCAACCCACAGGCAACTGTCCCAAATCACTCCCATGGGTTTGCCAAGCCGTTGTCAAAATCTTGCTTGCTGTCTGTCAGCCATTGATTGGCTTGGGCAGGACTCCATAAGGGCAACTTGATGTCTGAGAGCACTTGCGTGGCTGTTTTGCTGCGAACCGGTGGGCTAAGCCGCGCGATCAAGGCGTTGTTTCGGGAAATACCTATCGTTTCACCGTTGTTGGTGACTTTGTCCAGCAGGTCTCGGGTGTTGCGTGCCAGTTCGGTGGCGCTGACTGTATCCATGTTTTGTAAAGTATGTATTGATACGTATATTATGCATTTTTAATGGCGATGGTCAAGCCATGAGCCTGTGCTGCGGGGGAATGCGCCGATTGAACTCATGCGCTTTATTCGGCAAGATAGGTGTTAATGCCGTTGGGCAACAAACAAGCAGGGCAAAAGTATGACCACATTTTCCAAACCCATGGTGATGACCGAGAGGCAACGCCGTTTCAGGGAAGCTTACCGCGCCAACATCAGTCCGTTTTACAACGGCTTGCTGCATGTCGGCGTCATGTACGCAGTAGGCATCAGTTTGCTGGTGTATTGTTATGGGCAGCTGGACCACGCCACTTGGGCATGGCTGATGGTGCTGCCCGTGGCTGTCGCTGGTAACTTTGGCGAATGGGCGATGCACAAATATGTGATGCACCGTCAGATCGATGTGTTTGCGCTGCGCGCTATTTACGACCGCCACACCCGCCAACACCACCAGTATTTCACCGACACCGACTACACCATCGACAGCGTGCGCGAATTCCGGATTGTGTTTTTCCCGTGGCGTGTGCTCACTGTGCTTGGCGTGGGTGGCGGTGCTGTGGCGCTTGTTTGCGCTTATGTGTTTGGCGCGAACGCGGGCTATATTGCTTACATGACGGTGATAGGTCACTATGTGTTGTACGAGACTTTTCACTATTGCTGCCACATCCAGGAAAACGCTTTTGTGCGGCACATGCCGTTCATCAACACGATTCGCAGACACCATGCTGCACACCACAACCTGGGCATCATGATGCATAAGAACATGAACCTGACGTTTCCGCTCGCGGATTGGTTCATGGGCACCAGCGATATCAAGCGCTCATTGCTGGGTACGTTGTTCAATGGGTTTGATGAATCGCATATTGACCCTGCACTCAAACCAGTGATTGAAAAATTCCGCGATGGGCGTGTGCAGCAAGACAGCGTGACGCTGGAAGGTCCGGTGTTGAATGCGCAGGAGAGGGCGGCGTTGGGCGGGGTTTAAAGAAGTTTGACCAAGGTGGTCAGCAGTCCTAAGGAGAGAACCATCATCCCACCGAGTTTGATGACCATGCGCTGTTCGAGCAGCAGCAATTCCTGACGGATGTTGTGATCCAAATTTTTAATGTCTGTTTTCACATTTTTTTCTACGACCTGAATTTCGCCCCTCAGGGCAGTTTCCACTGCTTGAATTTCACCCCTCAGGGCAGTTTCTACTGCTTGAATTTCGCCTCTCAGGGCAGTTTCTGCTGCTTGAATTTCGCCCCTCAGGGCAGTTTCCACTGCTTGAATTTCACCTCGCAGAGCTTTTTCCGTAGATTGAAGTTCTGTGCGAGTGGAAAGCTGGGAAACATTGGAATCCAGCACCTCTGACATGACCATGGCTTGTTCTTCAGCAAGCGCAGATGCCATGCCGGCAGCTTTCAATCGATTGGCGTAAGACAGAGTGTCTAGGTGCATAGGTTTCATGCGCAAAAGTGTAGCTATTTCATAAATTGTTTGCAATGTGATTCATGCACAAATGCCTGTTTCCGTTTACCACCACCGACTCCACCAACCTGTCATCCCCCAGCACCACCATGGCGAACAACTGTTCTTGCAAGCTGTCAGCGGCTGCGATGCGGCGCGACAGCAAGGGCGTGGCGTGTGGGTTCAGCACAATGAAATCGGCATCGCAGCCGACATTCAAATTGCCGGTCACGCCGTTCAAATCCAAGGCCTTGGCCGCGCCTGCGGTGTGCAACCACCACAGGTGTTGCGCGCTCAGCGAGCGGCCGCTTTTCCCTTGGCTTTGGCGGGCCACGGTGTAGGCAGCGTGCATGGTGTGGAACGGACTGAAGCTGGTGCCGCCGCCCACATCGCTGGCGAGTGAGTGCAGCAGTTGGTGTGATTGCGCCAATGAAAAATCAAAGAAGCCGCTGTCTAAAAACAAATTGCTGGTGGGGCACACCGCCGCCGCCGCACCGCGCTCGGCCATCAGGTCGCGGTCGTTCGCATCCAAGTGCAGGCAATGCGCGTACACCGAGCGTTTACGTAGCAAACCCATGTCTTCATACACGCCCAAATAACTGCGCGCCTGCGGAAACAATTCAGCCACCCATTTGATTTCATCCGCATTTTCGGCCACATGCGATTGCACCCACACATCCGGATGTGCGGCTGCCAGTTCACCTGCGCCACGAAGTTGTCCTTCGCTGGAGGTCGGCGCAAAACGCGGCGTGATCGCATAACCCAATCTGTCCACACCGTGCCAGCGTTGAATCAGGGCTTCGGTTTCATAGAGGCTTTGCGCAGCGCTTGCATCGCGCAAACCGTCCGGGCTGTGCCTGTCTTGCAGCACCCGCCCGCTGATCATGCGCAAATGACGGCGTTGTGCCTCGTTGAAAAATGCATCCACTGATGCGCTGTGCGCGGTGGCGAATGCCAGTGCCGTGGTCACACCGTGGCGCATCAATTCATCAAAGAAAAACGCGGCCACTGCAGCCGCATGCGCAGGATCAGCAAAGCGTGTTTCCTGCGGAAAGGTGTAGTGGTTCAACCATGGCAGCAAGCCATCCGCTGGCGAGGCGATCACATCAGTTTGCGCATAGTGGATATGCGTGTCAACAAATCCCGGCGCTATCCAACGCCCGCGCCAATCGGTCGTGGGTAAATGTGCATGCGCGGCTTGCAAAGCGCGGTAGTCGCCGATGGCGCTGATGCGCGATACACCGTCCGCGCCACGCGTGGTGACCAGCAAGCCGTCTGCTTCAAAGTGAATCTGGTCGCTGTTGGCGTCGGGAAACCAAAGCAGGCAAGCGCGGTAAGCGTGTGAATCTGAAGTAACTGGCATGAAAAATCTGATCGGAAAGTGATTGATGGAATGCGCAGGGCACGCGCACTAGGCGGTGGTTGAAGCAGGCGTTTGCAAGGCCATCAACACGCGCTCTGGTGTCACCGGCGTATTCAATTGCACCGGCGCATGGCCCCCCAAGGTTTGCCCGACCGCATCCCGCAAGGCTTCATACACGCTCATGGCCAGCATGAACGGCGGTTCACCCACGGCTTTGCTGCCGCCTATGTTGTCTTCGCGGTTGGCTTCGTGCCAGAGTTGGATGTTGAAGTGACGGGGTATGTCAGCCGCTGTCGGAATTTTGTAAGTGCTCGCGCCCCGTGTCAGCAGTTTGCCGTCATCGCCCCACACCAGTTCTTCGGTGGTGAGCCAACCCAGACCTTGCACAAACCCGCCTTCGATTTGCCCTTTGTCTATCTCTGGGTTGAGGGACTTACCGACATCATGCAATATGTCTACTCGCAACAATTTATGTTCGCCGGTCAATGTGTCAATGGCCACTTCACTGCACGCCGCCCCATAAGCAAAATAAAAGAACGGCCTGCCAGAGAGGGTTTGGCGGTCGTAATGGATTTTCGGCGTGGCATAAAAACCGTCACTCCACAACTGAACCCGTTGGCTGTAAGCGAATTGCACGGCTTCGGTAAATGTGCGTTGCTTGGCAGGTGTGTGTATGAGGCCTTGCTTGAACACCACGTCCTCTGGTTGGCAGCCATCGGCTTTGGCCAGACACTCGGCGATGTTGTGTTTGACTTGCAAAGCGGCTCGCTCTGCTGCGCGGCCATTCAAGTCTGTGCCGCTGGAGGCTGCGGTGGCGCTGGCATTGGCGATTTTGTCGGTGTCGCTGCTGCTGATGCGCACTTGCTCGAACGGGATGCTCAACACATCGGCCACGATGGCGCAGACCTTGGTGTGCAAACCCTGTCCCATCTCGGTGCCACCGTGGTTGATGCGCACACTGCCGTCGGTGTAGACCGACACCAAGGCACCGGCCTGGTTGAATTGCGTGGCGGTGAAGCTGATGCCGAACTTGACAGGCGTGAGCGCCATGCCTTTTTTGATGATGGTGTTTTGCGCGTTCCATTGTGCAATCTCTGCACGCCGTTGACGATAGTTGCAGTCGTTCGCTAACTGGGTCATCAACTCAGGCAGGATGTTGTCTTCCACCGTCATGCCAAAAGGCGTGGTGTTGCGCGGTGCTTCGCCATACAGGTTGCGCAAGCGCACATCCAAGGGGTCGAGTTGCAATTGCCGCGCGATGTCACCCATCACGGTTTCGATCAGCATCATGCCTTGCGGGCCGCCGAATCCGCGAAACGCAGTGTGGCTTTGCGTATGGAGTTTGCTGCGGTGAGAAACAATGTCTACATCAGATAAAAAATACGCGTTATCGGTATGAAACACTGCGCGGTCCGCAACCGGGCCGCTCAGGTCGGCGCTGAATCCGCAGTGCGCCCATTGGGTGGATTGCAAGGCCAGCAACAAACCGTTGTCGTCAAAACCGGTTTTGAAATCGTGGCTGAACGGATGGCGCTTGCCGGTGACCAAAAAATCGTCTTCGCGCGACAAACGCATCTTCACCGGCTTACCTGTTTTTTGCGCAGCCAACGCCGCCCACACTGCGAGTTGCCCGGCCTGGGTTTCTTTGCCGCCAAAGCCGCCGCCCATGCGCCGGCACACCACGCGCACTGCATGCATGGGCACATCCAAGGCGTGTGCCACCCAATGCTGCACTTCGCCCGGTTGTTGCGTGCTGCTGTGTATCAACCATTCGCCGTTGTCTTGCGGTATGGCATAGGCAATTTGCGTTTCCAGGTAATAGTGTTCTTGGCCGCCGATCTCGAGTTGCCCTTGCAGTTGATGCGGCGCACGGTCCATGGCGGACTGCGCTTCACCACGTGCCACATGGACACGCGGCAACACGGTGGCGTTTTGCGATTGCGCATCTCTTGCGTTCAGTTGTGCTTGTTCTGCTTCGACTTTCAACACGGCAAGATGCGCGGCGGCGCGAGCTTGCAGGTGCGTGTCAGCCACCACCAAACCTAAGACTTGCCCAATATGTTCGACCCGTTGGCTGGCAAACACCGGTTCGTCGTGCGTGAAAGAGGCCAGCAACTTGTCGCCGGGAATATCCTCAGCCGTCACCACTGCGCGCACGCCCTCGCTGGACATCACAGCGCTCAAGTCCAGCGAAAGAATGCGTCCATTAGCGGCGTTGCTCAGAATCGGTGCAGCATGCAATGTGCCCTCGGTCAAGGGCAGGTCATCGATATATGTCGCCAAGCCTTGCACATGCAGGTGTGCGCTTTCGTGGCGTGCCGAGCTGCTCATGACGCATCTGCCAGTTGAACCATGCTGCGGCCTTGCTGCTCCAGCCAAGCGCGTTGCAGCAACTGGCGCAGCACCAATTGGCGGTAAGCGGCGCTGGCGCGCATATCGCTGATCGGTGAAAACTCGTTGTCAATCGCGGCTTGCGCTTGTTGAATGCTGGCTTCATTCCACGCACGGCCATGCAACACAGCTTCGGTTTTCGCCGCCCGCGCAGGTGTAGCTGCCACGCCGCCTGCACCGATGCGAACAGACTTCACAACGTCTTGTTCAATATGCAATTGCATGGCCAAACACACCGCAGAAATATCGTCTTCCACACGCTTGGACACTTTGTATACGCCCAGCCATTCGCCCGCGAGCGGGTGGGGCACAACGATCCAACACAGCACTTCGTCAGCGGCCAAGGCGGTGCGCTTGTAGCCCAGGTAAAAGTTTTCCAAAGCGATGTGTCGGCTGACCATGCGACCTTTGCGCCAAGCCATCAACACCACTTTCGCGCCCAGCGCCATCAACAAAGGCATGCTGTCGCCAATCGGCGAACCGCCGGCGATATTACCGCCTAGGGTGCCTGACTGACGCACGGGTCGTCCGGCAAACCGCTCGGCGAAATGTTCGATAGTCGGGCGCTGCTTTGCCAGGGCGGTAAACGCGTCATGCAAACTGACAGTGGCCCCAATGGCCAGGTGATGCGGGTAGTGTTCGATGCGCAACAACTCGCTCACACGGGTCAGGTCAATCACTTGCTCAAAACGGCGGTGCTGTTGTGTGACCCACAAACCGGCGTCTGTGCCGCCGGCCATCAATTGCGCTTTGGGAAAACGCGCTCTCAAGGGCAGCAACTGCGCCAGTGAATCGGGCAGGGCGTAATGCGGGTCCAAGGGATCGCGTGTGTCGGTGTGGCGTGGCAGGGCTGCGGTTGCCGACGGACGAGGGTAAGTGTGCATGGCAAGGGCTGCGTCAATGATGGGCCGGTAACCGGTGCATCTGCACAGATTGCCCGAAATGGCTTCCATCGCTTCTTCGCGCGTGACCGCACGGCCATCGGCACGTTGGTACAAGTCATACAAACTCATGACAAAGCCGGGGGTGCAAAAACCGCATTGCGACGCATGGTGATCCACCATGGCTTGTTGCACCGGATGCAATTTTCCATCGGCTGACAGATCGCAGGCTGTGGTGACCTTCAAGCCATGGGCTGAATGGGCCATGCGTATGCAACTGTTGACGCTGTGCGAGTGGCTGCCATCCGGCTTTGACAAGACAACGGTGCAAGCGCCGCAATCGCCGCTGGCGCAGCCTTCTTTGGTGTCTGTCGCGCGCAAGTCTTCGCGCAGCAAGTCCAGCAGAGTGCGCGCCGGTGGTACATTGGTCAGCGAATAAAGCCGGTGACGGTGAATCAAATCAAGTTTGGGGAATGTCATGCCAACTTTGCAAAGTCGTTTACAAGCTATTGTTGCACCCGAATGCACGAACGGAAATGCCCCATGAGCCGTGAAGCTTTGCTGGAGTTGCGTGGTATCTCCAAACAATACCCTGCCGTGCTGGCCAATGACCAGATTTCGCTACAAGTCAAGCCGGGCGAAATTCACGCCATCCTTGGCGAAAACGGCGCCGGTAAATCCACCTTGATGAAAATCATTTACGGTGCGGTGCAGCCGGATCAGGGCGATATTCGCTTCAACGGCCAGCAAGTTCAGATACGCAATCCGCAACAAGCCAGGGCTTTGGGCATCAGCATGGTGTTCCAACATTTCAGTTTGTTTGACACCTTGACGGTGGCGCAAAACGTTTGGCTGGGTTTAGATAAGTCTTTGTCCCTGGCCGAGGTGAGCAAACGCATCCGCGAGAAAGCTGCCGCTTATGGACTGGACTTGGAGCCAGAGCGTCCGGTGCACACCTTGAGCGTCGGTGAAATGCAAAGGGTGGAAATCATCCGCGCGCTGTTGTGCGAACCGCGTTTATTGATTTTGGATGAGCCCACCTCGGTGCTGACACCGCAAGCGGTGGACAAGCTGTTTGCGGTGCTGCGCCAACTGGTAGCTGAGGGCTGCAGCATTTTGTACATCAGCCATAAATTACACGAGATCCGCGCGCTGTGCACGCATTGCACCGTGCTGCGTGCGGGCAAAGTCACAGGCGAGTGCGACCCGCGCGAGCAAACCAATGCGTCTTTGAGCCAAATGATGATTGGCAGTGAGCCGCCTGCGTTGGTGCACCTTGACCGCAAGCGAGGCGAACGTGTATTAGAGGTCAAGCAACTCAGTCTGCCGAGGCTTGACCCGTTTGGCACCCATTTGTCGTCGGTGGATTTGCAGGTGCACCAAGGGGAAATCGTCGGTATCGCCGGTGTGTCTGGTAACGGTCAGCGCGAATTGCTGTATGCCCTCAGCGGTGAGGATGTGCGCGCCGCCACCGGCAGCATTCGCCTGGCTGGTCAAGCGGTGGGTGACCAAGGACCGGCGCAAAGACGCGCTTTGGGTTTGCATTTTGTGCCTGATGAACGCTTAGGTCGCGGTGCAGTGCCTGCTTTGAGTCTGGCGCACAACCTGTTGCTGACCCGCTCGGAAGCGATCAGCGATTCAGGTTGGATTGACATGTCTGCATTGGCCGCCCAAGCGCAAGCCATCATCGCCAAATACCAGGTCAAAGCGGGAGGCTCACAAGCCGCGGCCCAATCGCTGTCGGGCGGCAATTTGCAAAAATTCATCGTCGGTCGAGAAATTGACGCGGCGCCAAAGTTACTGATCGTGTCGCAACCGACTTGGGGCGTGGATGTGGGGGCCGCAGCGCAAATACGTTCTGCGTTGGTGGCCTTGCGTGACGCCGGTTGTGCGGTGCTGGTTGTGAGTGAAGAACTGGACGAATTGTTCGAACTCTGCGACCGCATGCATGTGATGGCGCAGGGACGCATGTCGCCATCGCTGTCGCGCGAGCAGGCCACGGTTGCCAAAATCGGCAGCTGGATGAGCGGCTTGTGGACTGAAACTGAAGAAGCGGTGAATTGAAATGTGGAAATTAGAAGCACGCTCGGCGCCCTCTGATTTTTGGCGCATCGCCTCTCCGCTGTTGGCCTTGGTGTTGACCGTTATCTTGGGCGTGTTGTTGTTCATGGCGCTGGGCAAAGACCCGGTCAAAGGTTTGTTGGTGTTTTTTTGGGAGCCGATTCGCAGTGGCTATGCCTTGGGCGAATTGGTGGTCAAGGCCACGCCTTTGTTATTGATTGCGCTCGGGTTGGCTTTGTGCTTTCGCTCGAACGTTTGGAACATCGGCGCTGAAGGTCAATATGTGATGGGCGCGGTGTTTGCGGCAGGCGTGGCGCTGCTGGCTGAGAAAACCAGTGGTGCTTGGTTTTTTGTGCCCGTTTTGTTGTCGGGCGTGATCGGCGGCATGTGCTGGGCGGCCATCACGGCGTGGTTGCGGGACCGGTTTCACGCGAATGAAATTTTGGTCAGTTTGATGCTGGTGTATGTCGCCATCATGGTGCTGGGTTTTCTGGTTTATGGACCGTGGAAAGACCCGTTGGGCTACAACTTTCCGCAAACCAAAACCTTCGAAGCGGCCACCCAAGTGCCGCGCTTGTTCAAAGGTTCGCGGGTCAATATCGGTGTGTTGCTGGCGCTGGCCGGTGTGGCTGCCATGTGGGTATTCATGTTTCGTACGCGCGCTGGTTGGGCGCAGCAAATCGGTGGTTTGGCACCTGCTGCCGCACGCTATGCGGGCTTTTCTTCCAGACGCGCCATCTGGTTGGCCTTGCTGGTGTCTGGCGCATGTGCCGGATTAGCTGGCGCTTTGGAAGTGGCCGGGCCGATCGGGCAACTCACGCCGTATGTGCCGGTGGGTTACGGGTTCGCCGCCATCATTGTGGCGTTTGTCGGCCGCTTGCATCCCGTAGGCATGGTGTTCTCGGCGATTTTGATGAGCATGTTCTACATAGGCGGCGAGTTGGCGCAGTCCAGATTGGGTTTGCCCAAATCGCTGACCGGCGTGTTCCAAGGTCTGCTGTTGTTTTGTCTGCTGGCCTGTGATGTGTTGATGAATTACCGCTTGCGTTGGAAAACCTCGCAAGCAATGGGGGGCGTGTGATGGAAACCTATGCCTTGTTATTTGCTGCGACCCTCAGTGCGGGGACGGTACTGGCGATTGCCGCGCTGGGTTTGTTGATCAATGAAAAAGCCGGTATCGTGAATCTGGGTGCTGAGGGCATGATGCTGTGCGCAGCTATCGCGGGTTACGCCACCGTGGTTCACACCGGCAGCGACATGCTGGGGTTTTTGGCGGGCATGGGCGCAGGCGCTGTGCTGGCATTGTTTTTCGGTGCTTTGGTCATCGGCTTGAACACCAACCAATACGCCACAGGTTTGGCGCTGAGTTTGTTTGGTGTGGGTTTTTCAGCGTTTGTCGGTACCAGTTATGTGCAGGCCAAATTGCCAGAGCGAATCAGTTATGAGGTGCCGTATCTGGCTGATTTGCCCGTGATCGGAACGGCTGTGTTTCGCCAGCACCCGATGGTTTACGTGGCCATCATTTTCACGCTGGCCTTGATTTGGTTTTTAGAGCGCACGCGGGCGGGGTTGGTGTTGCGTGCGGTGGGTGAGTCGCCGCAATCGGCACACGCGCTGGGTTACCCGGTGCGCAGCATCAGACTGGCAGCGGTGGTCTGCGGTGGCGCTTTGTGCGGTTTGGCGGGCGCTTACATATCGGTGATTTACACGCCGTTGTGGGTGGAGGGCATGATCGCGGGCAAGGGTTGGATTGCTTTGGCGCTCACCACGTTTGCGACTTGGCGGCCTGCGCGGATTTTGCTCGGCGCTTATTTGTTCGGCGGTGTCACGATGCTGCAGTTTCATTTGCAGGCCACGGGTGTGGAAGTGCCGAGCCAGTTTTTGAGCATGTTGCCGTATGTGGCCACCATCGTGGTGCTGGCATTGATTTCCCGTAATCCGCAGTGGATACGGGTGAATATGCCTGCGTCGCTGGGTAAGCCGTTTTATCCTGGCGCATAGGTTTTTGATGCTTTGTATGCGTTGCGATAAGTCATTGGCATGGGCGTGGGTTTGCTTGTGTTGTTTGTGTTGCTTGTATTGCAGAAAGTCATTGGCATGGCCGTCCGCGCCGGTATGCTTTTTGCTGCGCTTTCGCTGGCAAAAACATCCCCGCACAGACGGCCTGTCGAGATGCTGTTAGTGCATATGCTGCTTCGGTGTTTGTGACTGCTTTGGTGGCATGACATAGCACGAGTGGATCACCGACATGGCGGTCGGGCCGACGCGAACATTGCAGCTTTGCTGCAGTGAGCGGCGACCGAGCCGGCATGGTGTGAGCACATGACTTCACCGCACAAACAACCACACATCAAAGCAAAAGCGACCGAGCCTGAATAATTGGTATGTGACTCCAATTACACACATAGTAAAAAGTTGCCAGAAACAGGCTCACTCCCGCAAAATGGCACCACTCGCCCCATGATTTGTGCTTTTTGGCCGTGAATCACGTGAAAACCCCCGCCAATCAAGGCCATAATGCGGTTTTTCCTGTTTCCCCAACTCTTGCGTTTTTTTAAAAGGATGGATATGACTGATTTATACAAGCGCACTTGGATTCGTGCCGCTGCCATAGGCATTGTTGCCGCCGCCGTTATGGTGGGTTGTGGCAAAAAGGAAGAGCCGAAACCGGCACCTGTTGTTGAAGCGCCCAAACCTGAACCCTTGAAAATTGCATTTGCCTATGTCGGCCCCGTCGGTGATGGCGGTTGGACATTCGCCCATGACAACGCCCGCAAAGCAGTTGAAGCCGAATTCGGCGATAAAGTCCAAACATCATTCACTGAAAACGTGTCTGAGTCTGCTGACGCCGAGCGCAATTTCCGTGACATGGTGTCACAAGGCAACAAGCTGATTTTCGGCACCACCTTCGGTTACATGGAACCCATGTTGAAAGTGGCTGCTGACAGCAAAGACGTCAAATTCGAACATGCCACCGGTTACAAGCAAGCCGACAACATGCGCACTTACGACAGCCGCACTTACGAAGGCGCCTACATGGCTGGCGTGATTGCTGGAAAAATGACCAAGTCCAATACATTGGGCGTGGTGGCTTCCATCCCCATTCCTGAAGTGGTTCGCAACATCAACAGCTTCACTTTGGGCGCTCAATCCGTCAATCCTAAAGTCAAAACCAAAGTGGTTTGGGTCAATGAGTGGTTCAACCCACCCAAAGAAACAGAAGCTGCGACATCGCTGATCAACAGCGGCGCTGACATTCTGTTCCAAAACACCGACTCACCCGCCGTGTTGAAAACCGCTGAATCCAAAGGCAAGCGCGCATTCGGATGGGACTCTGACATGACCGCCTATGGCCCCAAGGCTCACCTTGGTTCAGCCGTCATTAACTGGGCGCCTTACTACATCCAAACCACACGTGAAGCCTTGGAAGGCAAATGGGTTGGTGGCACAGGCGTGTGGTGGGGCGTGAAAGAAGGCGCGATCGACATGGTTTCTATTGCTGAAGATGTGCCAGCCGAAACCAAAGCCAAAGTCGATGAAATCAAAGCGGGTCTGAAAGACGGCAGTTTCGCAATTTGGAAAGGTCCATTGATTGACAACACCGGCAAAACTCTTCTGAAAAAAGACGAAGTCGCTGATGACAAATTCTTAAGCGGTGTCAATTTCTACGTCAAAGGCGTGGAAGGCAAAGTGCCTGGCAATAAATAAGTTTTCCATGCATTCACTCAAAAGGCTGCGTTTCGCAGCCTTTTTTGTTACATAATTTAACGGCAATGAAAAAATGAATATCCTTTGAAAAAAAATCTTTCCATTTATCAACAAACAGTTTGCGGGGCTGTGTTTATAGCCTTGCAAGGTTTGTCATTTGCCCAATCCAATGCACGGCCTGACCGCTCTTTGACCCCTGGCGCCATCGATCCGGCGGTGACTCAAAACAATATCCAATCCACTGTGTGCGTTCGGGGCTATACAAAAAAAGTCAGGCCCGATAAAAAATACACCAACCGTCTCAAGCACGAGCAAATCCAACAGTACCGCTACGCTGATCGCGACGTCAGAAACTACGAGTTGGACCATTTGATTCCACTCAATATCGGCGGCAATCCATCGGACCCGAAAAACCTGTGGCCGCAAAGTCGCCAAGGCGAGTGGTCTGCCGAACAAAAAAATGATCTGGAATTCGTTGTCTACAAAATGGTCTGCCAAGGTGAGATCACATTGCTTGAAGCACAGCAACGAATGGCCAAAGACTGGATCGAGGCCTATCAGGCCTGGGTGCCAACGCACCCACATTTATTGCCACACAAAAGACGTACCGATGATTGAAGTTTGCCCTTAACGCAGAAAACGGAAAACCCATTTCATGGTTCAGATCGAATCTTCTTATTGGCACCCAGTTTGTGACTCACGACAAGTACAGGAAGCGCCATTTGCAGCATGGCTGATGGATTTACCTCTGGTTGTGTGGCGTGACGAAGACGGCGTGGCCCATGGTTTGCATGACAAGTGTCCGCACAGAGGCGCGCGCTTGTCCCTTGGGCGGGTATGTCAAGGGCAGTTGCAATGTGCCTACCATGGCTGGAAATTTAACTCGCAAGGGGGTTGCACCCTGATTCCGGCCATGCCGCATTTATCGCCCACTTCAGTGCATCAGGCCAGGCCGATTGCCGTGCGTGAGCATATGGGTTTGGTGTGGGTGTGTCTGGATGCGGCGAATGCTGAGAATGCGGTCTGGCCTGCGTTTGAGGCCGAGAACAATACCCACTTGCG
Source organism: Bordetella parapertussis (assembly GCA_945900685.1). Taxonomy (GTDB): domain Bacteria; phylum Pseudomonadota; class Gammaproteobacteria; order Burkholderiales; family Burkholderiaceae_C; genus Limnohabitans; species Limnohabitans parapertussis_C. The sequence goes on along the minus strand of CAMDJS010000015.1, from coordinate 3,557 downwards.
CAAGATCAATGCCGGTCCTTACGAGGTTGCCACCAGTGCACCGCGCATTGTGGAAAATTTTTTGGACATGTCGCATTTCAGTTTTGTGCATGACGGCTGGTTGGGTGAGTCGTCCCATTGCGAAATCCCAGAGATTGAATTGCAAGAATTTGATACAGGATTCAAAGTCACCAATGCACAGGTTTGGCAACCCAACACCAGCGCCTTGTCCGTGCAACCCGGAATGGTCACCTACAGTTATGAGGTCGCTCACCCATATTCAGCGGTTTTGACCAAAGTGCCGGATGCACAAAGCGGTGTGCCCGCCGGTTATCAAGAGTCCATCATTGTGTTGATACAACCGTTGACGCCAGAGCAATGCCGGGTGTGGTTTCGCATGGCGGTGGCTGACTTTGAAGCGGAAATGGAAGACCTGCTGGCATTTCAAGACAAAATATTTTTTCAAGACAAGCCTGTGCTTGAATCGCAATCGCCTCGTCAACTGCCTTTGACCGTGGGGGCAGAGGCGAATGTGGGCAGTGACAAAGCCTCGGCTGCTTACAGAAGATTTTTAAAAAAAACAGGAATTACTTTTGGAGTTTGCTGAATGAATTTTGAAGCCATCACGCCTTCGCAACTGCCCGCGTTGCTGTGCGCCATGCCCAAAACTGAATTGCATATTCACATCGAAGGTTCGCTTGAACCTGAGTTGATATTTGCATTGGCCAAGCGCAATCAGGTGCGATTGAACTATGCCAATGTCGAAGCATTGCGATCGGCTTATGCGTTCACTGATCTGCAAAGCTTTCTGGACATCTACTATGCGGGCGCAAGTGTGTTGCAGCAACCGCAGGATTTTTATGACATGGCCTGGGCTTATTTTTTGCGAGCCAAAGCTGACAACGTGGTTCATGCGGAAATATTTTTCGATCCGCAAACACATACCGAGCGCAAAGTATCTATGCGCACGGTCATCACCGGGTTACACAAAGCCTGCGTGGACGCCAAAGAAAAATTGGGTATCAGTTCTTCTTTGATATTGTGTTTTTTGCGCCACCTCAGCGAAGAATCTGCCTTTGAAACCTTGGAGCAAGCCATTCCCTTCAAAGACATGTTCATTGGTGTCGGCTTAGATTCCAGTGAACGCGGTCACCCGCCCGAAAAATTCGAACGTGTGTTCAAACGGGCTCACCAACTTGGACTCAAAGCGGTCGCACACGCGGGTGAAGAAGGACCGCCTGCGTACATATGGAGCGCACTGGATGTGTTGAAAGCCGAGCGTATAGACCATGGGGTTCAGGCTGTTCATGATGCGGCCTTGATGCAGCGTCTCGCCACCCAACGTGTGCCGCTGACAGTGTGCCCCTTGTCCAACCTGAAGTTGTGCGTTTTTCCAAATCTGAAAGACCACAATCTGGCGCAGATGCTCTCGCAAGGCCTTTGCGTCATGATCAACTCTGATGACCCGGCTTACTTCGGTGGCTACATGAACGAAAACTTTTTGCAAACCTTTGCGGCTTTGAATTTGAATGCCCAGCATGCTTACCAATTGGCTTGCAACAGTTTTGAAGCTGCCTTTGTCGATGAGGCGCAAAAGCTTGCCTGGCGAGTTCAACTTGATCTGTGTTTTCAGCAGCACGGTGCCTAAGCCCACAAGCTGCTGTACATGACAAGACTTTTCGTTCTGAATACATGTCTTCAGTAGAACCCATTGCCGTGGTGGGTGGCGGAATAGGCGGCTTGGCCGCTGCGCTGGCCTTAGGGCGCGTGGGCAACGCAGTGAATCTGTATGAGCAGGCAGATGCATTTTCAGAGGCAGGTGCAGGCATTGGCCTGGGACCAAACGCCATGCGTGTGTTGCAGGAGTGGGGTCTGGGCGCATCTTTGCAGGAGGTCGGTTGCGCCCCACATCAACTGATTGCACGCCACGCAGACAATGGTCGTATCGCCGGTCAATTACCTATGGGGCAAGCATTCATCGATGCTTATGGCGCGCCATACCTGACGGTCCACAGAGCTGACTTACAGCACATCTTGTTTGACGCTGTTAGCCAGCAAACCAGCGCCACACTTTTGACCAATCACCACTTATCTGGCTTGGCAATCGACACCCATGATGTTGAGTTGCAGTTCAAAGACAAAACGAATAAGCATCCAGCACACATACTGATAGGCGCTGATGGTTTGCACAGTGCGGTGCGCACCACTCTGTTTGACAATGCCACACCCGTAGCCAGTGGTCATTGGGCATACCGCGCTTTGTTGCCCATGCATGAGGTGCCTCAAGACTTCAGACAAATGGACATCGTTATATGGATGGGCAAGCGTTTGCATGTGGTGCATTACCCGGTGCGTGGCGGCGAGGCTTTGAACTTGGTTGTCCTGGTTGAATCCCATGACAACACCTCACAAGCCGGTTGGGATGTATGGCGCAGCACAGAGCAAATCGCTGTAGATTTACAGCAGGCCTTACACCACACGTGCGCTCAATTGCAAGACTTGATCCATGCGGCAAACAGTTGGCGCGCTTGGTGTTTGTTTGACCGTGAACCTCTTCAGCATGCCTCTCAAATGGCCAAGGGCAGAGTTGCTTTGTTGGGGGACGCTGCACACCCCATGTTGCCTTACTTGGCACAGGGCGCAGGCATGGCGATAGAGGATGCAGCCTCTTTTGCAGCAACTTGGCAAAACGCATCCTTAACTGCTGAACAACGTTTGCTTAACTATGCGCAAGCGCGTTGGCCGCGTGTGTCACGCGTACAGCAGCGCGCAAGACGCAACGGGCGCATATTTCATGCGGACGGTATCTTGCGATTGGCGAGAGACACCGCCATGAAATTAGGCGGTGCTCGATTGATGGACATGCCTTGGTTGTACGGAACCTCAAATAAACGAGGCTGACACTAAAAGCAGTCGGTTTAAAGTTTGCCGAGCAAGACAAATTCCATCAACGCTTTTTGCATATGCAAGCGGTTTTCGGCTTCGTCCCACACCACCGATTGCGCGCCGTCAATCACCTCGGCTTGCACTTCTTCGCCACGGTGTGCAGGCAGGCAATGCATGAACAAGGCATCGGGTTTGGCGACCGCCATCATGGCTTCATCCACACACCAAGCTGCAAAGGCTGTGCGCCTGGCTTCGTTCTCAGCCTCAAAGCCCATGCTGGTCCAGACATCGGTGGTCACCAGGTCTGCGCCACGGCATGCTTGCAGGGGATCTGAGAACACTTTGAAGCATTGGCTGTTTGACACACCAGCCACAGCCTGATTGACTTCGTAACCGCTGGGCGTGCTCACATGTACCGTGAAGCCCAGTAAATCAGCGGCTTGCAACCAGGTGTTGGCCATGTTGTTGCCGTCGCCTACCCATGCCACCACTTTGCCCTGCAGGCAATCCAGCGGGCGCAACACATCGCCCCGGTGTTCAATAAAGGTGAACAAGTCGGCCAGTATCTGGCAGGGGTGAAATTCATTGGTCAAACCATTGATGACAGGTACACGCGAATTGGCGGCGAACCGCTCAATTTTGGTTTGTTCGTAGGTGCGAATCATCACCAAATCAACCATGCGGCTGATCAC
>CAMDJS010000014.1 GCA_945900685.1 Bordetella parapertussis | reverse complement strand
CGCGAATGCCTTTGGTCACGGCGGGGTTGGCACCTCCTATTGCTGGGCAGACCCGAACAGCGGTGTGTCCTTTGCGTACCTGACCAACTCGCGCGTGCCAGAGCCTTGGCACTCGCAACGGCTGAATGAAATCAGCAACCTGGTTTACGCTGCGCTACAGCCCTGAATGAGGGTCAACTAAACAACAAACACCATCGCACTCTTGAGTTGCTCCATGGTTTGAAATTCGATGGAGTTTTCAAAAACAATGGAGTTTGTAGGGCTTGCAAAATTCCCTCCGCCGCTTGTATCTATCAGCAAGGTGATTTTTTTCGCGCTGACGTCTGACACCAACTTCACAAACGAGTCAACTGTATCCCGTGTTATTCCGCTAAAGACCAAACGATCGCTTTGATAATTAGAAAAATCTTTGATGACATCAACCGAACCAACAAAGTCGGTGAGATTGAATTTGAAATTGTCTGCCCCCAAACCGCCCCACATGATGTCGGAACCTGTGCCGCCGGTGATGGTGTCGTTGCCGCCGCCAGCCAACACCCAGTCATTGCCCGCACCGGCATCAATCGCGTCATTGCCATTGCCCATGGCCTGATTGAACACACGCTGGTCTGCGTTAGGACCGCCCGTCACATCGTTGAGCACTTTAAGGTAAAGGGCGTCACTTAAGCTGGTTTGAATGACTGAAGTGGTCGCTGTATTTGCAGTGTCACCCGCCGCGCGTGTATTGACACCGGCACCCCCGCCGCCTGAATATAAATCACCACCCCATAGACCTTCAAGTCCGGGTTGGGCACTACCGCCTGAGCCGCCGCAGACAACAGCAGGTTTTTGGCTTCTAAGCCACTGAATGCAGTGCATTCGGTGTTGATGCCAGCGACCAATTTATCAATCACCTGCTGGGTGGTTAAATCATCTTTTTGTTCAGCGGCAGCCACGATGGCGAGAAACCTTCCCAAGGCGTTGGAAGTGGCGCCACCGTCAGTCGTGGTGTCAGCCTCAACCTGTGTGACGTCCTTGCTTTCTCCCAAAAACAGCTTGCCAATGGCTGCACTTATGGTTGTGATGGTTGCCGTGCCTGGCAAAGTGGGATTGCCATTGTTGTCAATGACAACCAGTTTTTTTGCTGCGATTTCAGTCAATGGATTGAGGTGTGCGGACATGCTGCCTGCCACAACGTTCACGACCGCGCGCAGGGTAGTGACAGAGGCATCGAAAGTAGCGGTTCCGCCCGATTCGTTGCTGTAAGTGGCAGTGCCTGACAGTTTCAGCATCAAGGGGCCGTTATAGCCATTGAGTGTGAGTGTGTAGCTGCCGTCATTATTGACGGCGGTTTCTTGTAACTTGGTGCCGTCAGATTTATAGGCTGTGAGGGTCAGGTTGGAAGTTATCAATGTTCCCAGACTGACAGAACCACGCAAGACAGAGCTTGTTTCTGAACCGGATTTGGAGTCGTTGGAATCTGATGTTGCCAGCGTGGCGATGCCGACAGCCGCAGCGCCTGCAGACAGCAGAGTGCCACTGAACATGCTTGATAAAGCCGCGGGATTGAGTCCCAAGGCGACAGGGTCGACCGCCAGATCAAGTTGTACCCCTGGAGCCCACACCACAGAAGTTTGATCGGCGATGTATTGCAAAGGTGTGTGGGCATTGATCAATCCGTATGTAGGCGACTCTGCGCTGCCTTGTTGAACCACATAAGTGGGCAAATCAGCGGTCGTATGCTGGGTTTGCTCGCTAATTTCAAAAAAATCTTCCAACTCGACAACGATTTGCTCATCAACCCAGACTTGCAGTTGCTTGCCTTTGCGAATCACATACTGTTCTTTGATCAAAGCCATTGTTTGAGCATCAACCAAGCGGTAAGAGTGATGGGGCAAGGATTTCAACGTGGCCTTGACTGTGCTGCCTTTGGTGTCCAAATAGATTTTTTGGGTTGCTCCGGGATTTTTTGTGTCCGCAGAGGCCACAGATATGGAAAGTAGGTAAATTTTCGCCATGGCTGTCTTTCAAGAGTGTTATTTCAAATGAAGTCAAAAAGTAATTTTTGTTGCTATTTAAAAACTACTTAAATGTTTTATTTATAGTATATTTTAGTTATAAATAACTGTTTTTATCTTGCTTAATGTAAAAAAAACATAATTACTTTTCGACCGGTAGGTTTTAAAAACCGCTCACCGTGCCGATCATGAGTAGAGCCTGTGCGTTTGCTTGTAGCGCACAGTCCAAACCCATGCAAACTCGAAAAAAATTAATTCTTTTTGACTCATTAAAAATCCGGCTACGACATATATGTATCGTGATACCGGTTGGGATGCTGCTCGCCAGCGTTGCTTATGCACAAAATACCAGCACCAGCCTGAGTGCCGCCAATAGATCGGCCGCCGTCATCCATCCGAACGCAGACTGGATACATTTCCCACCGCGCCCGGGCAAAAGTTTGCCCTCAGCCAGTGCAGCTGCTGGCACCGCGTCTGATGCTGCCGCTCAAACCAGCTCTCCCCCAGCAGCGCCTTCAACTGCAACAGCCGAAGATAAGTCTCTCCAAAAAGCAAGCAAAGCTTCGAATGACACTCCCTCAGTCGCCAGCAACAATGAATGGGTGCAATTTCCGCCCTTGCCTGCACCCAAAGCCGCTGCAACAACAGATAAAAAAACAGCAGACAAACCGGTCACTGCCAACAGCAAACCCGTCGAAACGTCCAACAACGCGCAAGCGCCAGAGGCTTCACCTGCGCTCAACACTTCCCCAACGCCCAACAACACAGAGTTCAAGTTCAAGCAATTCAATTTCCAAGGCAACACGGTTTACAGCGAAACTGCATTGCGAAAATTGTTGGCCGTCACAGTGCCTGCGGTGAAAGATTTGAATGATCTACAAAGAGCCGCCGAAGTGGTGGCCAATCACTACCAGGACGATGGTGTGTTGGCTCGGGTAGACCTGCTGCCCCAAGATTTGACAGAAGGCGTGGTCACCATGACGATCACCGAAGGCCGCTTTGGCGGCGCCAAAATGGAAACCGCTGAAAGCCCGAAATTACCGCATGATTTTTTGGTGAAGTTGGTGGAGACAGCGCAGCCCAAAAACACTGCGGTGCGATTGCCGCAGATGGACAGGGCCACTTTGTTGCTGAAAGAAATTCCCGGCGTTGAAGCCAGCGTGCGTTTGAGCACCGGCGAGATGGATGGCGAAACCCGGGCGCTGGTTCAGGTGAAAGACAAAAAAGCGTACGACGGACAATTCGCAGTGGACAACACAGGTTCAACCTACACCGGGGCTTACAGGTTCAGCACGCAATACAACCGCTATGGCTTATTGGGCCGCGCGGACGCAGCGAATGTGCAATACATGCACAGTGAAGGATTGGATTACCTGCGTTTAGGCTACAGCGAACCCTTGGGCTACGGCGGCGCACGCTGGGGTATGAACACGGAGTTCACCAAATACCAAGTGATAGACAGCACCTTTGATGCGCTGGATTTGCATGGCCCCTCCACCGGGGTGAACGCTTATCTCAGCCAACCCTTGGTGCGAGACCGCAACTTGAGCACTGACCTGGTTTTGTCCGGTGACCATAAGAAATACACCAACCACAGTTCCATATCAACCGCTAAATACCAACTCGATTCGATCTCGGCGAGTTGGCAAGCGGTCAACCAAGACCTGTGGCTGGGCGGCGGCGAAAACAACGCCAGCCTCATGGTGGCGCGCGGCTTGGTCAACAATGACAGCACAGGCATCAGTACCGAAGGGTATTTCACCAAGTGGCGACTCAACCTGAACCGTAAACAAAAAGTAGATGCGCAACACATGCTGCTCACCTCTTACCAGCGCCAATGGGCTAACCGCACGCTAGACAGTTCGGAGAAATTCAATATCGGGGGATCTAACGCAGTGCGTGCCTACCCTGCCGGTGAAGCCAGCGGCACTCAAGCGAGCTTGCTCACCATCGAGTTGCAACGCGACTTAGATTGGAACAACCAAGCCTATAAATTCAGTGCCTTTTATGACTTGGGAGATGTCACCAAAGAGAAAGCTTCGACCAGCAGCACCAATGCCTATAAGTTACAAGGCTTGGGACTGTGGCTGGGAGCTTCCTACCCGAACAAATGGGGTCAGTCACAATGGCGTGTCACTTGGGCGCGTAGATTAGGCAGCAACCCAGGTGCCAGCAACGGCAACGATTCAGATGGCACTTACTATCTGAACCGCTTTTGGTTCAGCGCCAGTCAGGTGTTTTAAACATGTACATACGCCATCACTTCAAGCACACACACACAGCGGTTCTTGCTCTTGCGTGTCTGTGCCTGAGTCAATCGCAGGCACAAACCACAGTCAACGCCAACCAATTGCCCAGTGGCGCGAAGTTGGTCGGGGGTAATGCAAGTGTCAGTACAACCGGCAACACTTTGAACGTCAACCAAACCAGTAATCGTGCGGCTATCGAATGGAACCAGTTCAATGTAGGCAGTGATGCACGCGTCAATTTCAATCAGCCCTCAGCAAGTTCCGTCACGCTCAACCGGGTGGTCGGCGGTGATCCGAGCCAGATCATGGGTCGCATCAATGCCACGGGACAGGTATTCTTGGTCAACCCGGGCGGCGTGATTTTCGGTCCCAAATCGCAAGTCGATGTCGGCGGTTTGGTGGTCACCACCATGGGCATCAGCAACGATGATTTCATGGCAGGCAAAAGCAGTTTTGCCGGAACCGGCGGACACGCCAGTGTGCTCAACCAAGGAACGCTTCAATCAGCTATCGGCGGCTTTGTGGCTTTACTTGCACCTGAAGTTCGCAACGAGGGCATCATCATCGCGCAACAAGGCAGCGTGGCTTTGGGCGCTGGCAACAAAGCCACGCTGGTCTTCAGCGGAAGCAGTTTGACAACCGTCGAAGTTGACCAAGGCATTGTCAATGCATTGGTTGAAAACAAACACATGTTGATTGCCGATGGTGGCCTGGTGTTGATGACTGCGCGCAGTGCGAATGCGTTGATGTCTAGTCTGGTGAAAAACAGCGGCACGGTGCAAGCGCAAACCATTGGCAATAAAAACGGGCGCATCATGCTGATGGGCGACATGACATCTGGCACCACACTGGTGGATGGCAAGCTAGATGCGAGCGCACCCAATGGCGGCGATGGTGGTTTCATTGAAACGTCTGCGGCAAAGGTCACAGTCGCAGACAGTGCTGACATTACAGCTTTGTCTACCTATGGCAAGTCAGGCAATTATTTGATTGACCCGACCGATTTTGTGGTGGCTTTTAAAAATGGCGATCTCAGCAACACACGCTTGCAAAGAACCTTAGAGACTGCAAATGTCACTATTGAAAGCACGTCCGGTTCAACTTCCGGCACAGGCAATATTTATATCAATGGCGGCCTGAGTTGGACCTCGGATGCTGTTTTAACCTTGACTGCTGTCAGTGATGTGTATATCAACGCCAACATCAGCGCGACGGGCAACTCCGCCGGTTTGGTGGTGACTTATGGGTCTTCAGGCTCGATGAAATTGCAATCTGGCAGATCCATCACGCTGTCTGGTACATCCCCGTCTTTGAGTATCGGCGGCAACACCTACCAAGTGATCAACAGCGTCGGCAGCGTGGGGAGCACGACCACCACCGACTTGCAAGGTATGAATGGTGGACTGACCAGCAGCTACTACTACGCCTTGGGCAGCAATATTGATGCATCAGCAACTTCCGGTTGGAACAGTGGCAAAGGCTTCAAACCTATAGGCACAAACAGCAGTTTTGCCGGTGTGTTCAATGGATTGGGGAACACCATCGATAGTTTGACCATCAATGGTGACAGCAACACACGAGTGGGTTTGTTCACCCAATTAACCTCTACTGCCAAAGTTTCCAACCTGGGCTTAACCAATTTATCTATTACATCCACCAGCAGCAACGCCACTTACATTGGCGGTATAGCCGGGCAAAACGCAGGCACCATAGAGCAAAGTTATGTCACTGGCAGCATTGCCAACACCGTGTCAGCCGCCAGCGGCATTGGCGGACTAGTAGGCGTCAACTACGCCACAGGTACCGTCAGCAATTCCTACTCCACCGCCAGTGTCACCGGCGGTGATTCGACGATAGCCATTGGCGGCTTGATAGGTTCGAGTCTGGGCACCGTGTCCTCTTCCTATGCCAGTGGAGCTGTCACCGCAGGTGCCGGTTCTGGTGGCGATGGTGTGACTGGCTACGGCGGCGGCGGCTTGATTGGTTATGCAGCAGGAACTGTGAGCGACTCTTACGCCACAGGCGCAGTGAACGTCACCGGTGCTGCCTACAGTTTTGGTGGACTGATCGGCTATGCCAATGCCGCGACCATCAGCGGCTCTTACGCCACGGGCAACGTCACCGTGTCCTCAGGGGATGGCACGCGCATAGGTGGTTTGCTGGGCTATGCCAATGGAGGAACAGTTCAGAAGTCTTATGCCAGCGGAGCTTTATCGCTCTCCTCCAGCACTGGCACGGCGACCAAATGGGGCGGTTTCAGCGGCGACCTGGTGGGCGTGACCGTCAGCAACAGTTACGCCAATGGCACTGTCAGCGTCGCCGGTACCAGTGTCACTGTCGGCGGGTTTACCGGAGTGAATGGCACCGGCAGTACGTTGAGCAACACTTATTCCTCGGGTGCCGTCAGCAGCACATCCGGCACTGTGGGCGGATTTCTAGGATCTAACAGCGGCACCATCAGCAACAGTTTCTGGAACACCACCACTACCGGTATCACAGCCTCCTCTGGTGTCAGTGGACTCTCCGGTTTGACAACTGCACAAATGCAATCGACCAGTGCATTGGCGAGCGCAGGATGGGACCCGGCTGTATGGAGCGCCAGCAGTTCAGGTTCTCCTGAACTCACAGCCAGCACCTTGTACATACGTCCGGTCACCGGTGTCAGCGCCTACGGCGACAAACCTGGTTTGAGCTATGCGGTGTATGACAGCAGCGGCAATGTGGTCAGTGGCTACACCTTGACAGGCACTGCGGCCTTAGCCATCACCAAAGCTGGCAGCACTTTGACTGACACCACGCTCAGCAGCAGCTCTGCCGCAGGCGTTTACACACTCACCTATGTCAGTGGTTTGAGTGTTTCTGGCAGTACGCTCAGCCTGAGTGCGGACACCACCTCAGTCTCTTGGGGCATCACACCGAACATCACCGTGTCGTCTGGCAATTCGTCAACCACCAGCAACAGGGCTGACGTGACCGCGATAAACAATCTTCAAGTCAGCAATAACGCCAACATCATTAGCTACAAAGCGCCTGCACCGGACGAATGGCTGAACAGAAAAAATACTGTCGTCAATGCATTGAGTGACAGAGATTTCAAAGGCATTCAGTATTTGAACGCTGAGCAAGTCGCCAATCTTTCACCTCAGCAACTCACAGCGGTCAATCCGTCGCAACTCAAAGGCTTGAGCACTGCACAGTTAGCCAATCTGAATGCAGAACAAATCAAAGTCCTCAGCACCAATCAAATTTCCGGCTTGACCCCTGCGCAACTGGCGGCTTTCAGTGACACGCAACTCAGCGTCTTGTCATCTGACCAATGGTCTTCACTGACCGAGAATCAAATCTCAGCTTTGTCTGCGGTGCAATTGAATGTCGTGCCTACCAAAGCTTTTGCACAGATGCGCGAAACACAATTGCAATCTCTCACCCCCGTGCAATTGAACAGTTTGTCCACCGATGTTTTTTTGGTGTTGAACAAAACGCAATTGGGCTGCCTGACCTGCAATCAGCTGAAGTCTCTCAAACCACAACAAATGGCCAGTCTGCCTTTGGGTGTGTTCAAAGACCTTGTCAAGAAAAAATCCGACTGCATGTCTGCCGCACAAATTGCGGCGTTGTCGCCGGAACAATTGCAGTATTTGATGAGAAACACCTTGCCTGAATTGAACCGCGAGCAATGGCAGGCCTTGAACACCAAAGAGCTGCCGCCTGTGCCGCAAGCTCAGTTGCAAAAAATCAGTCAGCAACAAATTCAACATCTTTTGCCTGAACAACTCGCCAGCCAAAACGATGCCTATATCCGCTTGACCTTGAAATCTATGACCCCACAACAGTTGCAAGCGCTGCTGCCGGATCAATTCACCAAGCTCCAAGTCACAGACTTGGCCGCCCTCAAACCATTACAAATTCAAGCGATCACACCGCAGCAGATCAGCAAACTATCGCCTGAGGTGATTGCGCAGTTAGGAAAAAATCAGTGGCGTGAGTTGCTGCCTTCGCAAATTCAACAATTGCAGGTCTCACAATTGCAACGCTTAAGCACTGAGCAAATCGCAAGCCTGTCATTGAGTCAATTGAGCGCCTTGAGCAACCAGCAACTCGCCGCGCTGCAAGTGCAGCAAATTGCCTCGTTCAACGCCAAGCAGCAACAGGCTTTGCAAACTGAGCAACTGAGCTTACTCAATCCGAATCAATTACAGGCGTTTACCAGCCCCTTGCTGCTGCCCAGAGCCAAAACAGCCGCAGACGCGGTGATTGACAAGGACTTCCAGCAACTGGCCGCCGATCAATTCACGGCGCAAAAAATTCCCGTGTTGCTGCCGCAGCAAATCCGCTTGCTGACGCCGCAACAAATGGCTGGCTTGAACAAAGCGCAACTGGTCACTTTGAGTGCCGCACAGTGGCAGCTGCTGTCACCCGAACAAATCAGCGCCATCTCTGCCGAGACATGGAGGGCGCTAGAACCGGCGGTGTTGCGCAATCTGAGCCCTGTGCAATTGTCTGGCTTGACCAATAGCCAATGGCAAAGCCTGACACCTTCACAGTTAGAGATCATTCCCGCGACGGTCGTTAGCAAGCTCAAACCTGAACAACTGCGCTTGCTGAATTCGCAGCAAATCAATGCACTGGACAAAGAACAGGTCACGGCCTTAACGCCAACGCAGTTGCAGGTCATGAGCCCACAACAATGGGCCACCTGGAATGCGCTTCAATTGCAAAAACTCAACCCCTCCCAGATAGGTGGACTGTTGCCTGAGCAATTAAACCAATGGAGTGAAGCACAACTCAGAGGTTTGGCCAGCGAGCAACTCAAAAGCTTGCAACCCGCACAACTCATGGCGTTGAGTCCCAAGCTACTCAACGCCTTGAGCGTGGAGCAATGGCAGACTCTTACTGCGTCTCAAATAACAGCCATCACGCCGGGACAAATGGGCGCCCTCAAGCCAACTCTGCTGCAATCATTGACGGAAAATCAAGCAGCGCTGATGAGCCCTGCACAATGGAATGCATTGACCTCGGATCAGTTCAAGGCTTTGCTGCCAAATCAAATCAACGCCATCACACCTGTGACGTTCAGCAATATAGCGACCGGTCATTTGCAAAATTTGGGACTGAGTCAATTTGCCGCATTGACACCGCCATCCATAGCCGTCATGGGCATACCGCAAATTCAATCTTTGACCATTGTCCAAGTTGCCAACTTGAGCCCGCCGCAAATGGGAGCTTTGTCTACCAACCAATTGCAATCTTTGACGCCTTTGCAACTCAATGCAATTCCACCTCGGTTGCTTTGGTCGCTGAGCAACCGTCAACTTCAATCGTTCACGCCGGAACAGGTGTCGCAATTCACGCCTGCACAATTGTCCAGTGTGGTGACATTGTTGAATCCTCCGCAATTGAGCGCGCTTAACCGCAACCAGATGCCGCGCGGAACAGGCAATCAAGCACTGAACACCTCCCCCTGATACGCCACAGAGATTTATCGCTCACCCATGGACTGGCTCAGGGCTTTGGTGATCGGCTTGGTTAAATAACTCAATACGGTTCTGTCCAGCGCCTTGATCTCCACAGTAGCGGTCAAGCCCGGTCTAAGTCGGATGGGCGCGGCTTGGGTTTTGGTGCTGGCCGTGTCATCGTTGTAAGAGCGCATTAACTGCAAACTGAATAAGGCCTGAATTTCGCTGTAGGTATCTACATTCGCTGTGCTGAGTGCGTCAGAGTTGCCCAAGCTGGCGTAGAGATTTTTGAGGTTGTCTGTGAATGACTTGGCTTGCAATGAAGTAAAGCCGCTGTTTGCGCCGTTGATCTTCAACCCCAGCGCTTGTAAATCGTTGCTGGTGACAGCCGCCCCGCCGGTGACTGCTGCAACTTTCAATATATTTTCCGCCGCCTTGGCCATGTCACTGATTTTGCTGACGCTATCGACCGCAACAGGGTTTAACTCGCCTAACACGCTGTTCATTAACTCCAGCTTGAGAGCGGTTGTTCCCACAGTGACACCGATATTGGCATAGTCAGCGGAGGTCGGGGCTGAGAGTGACGTGTCCTCTGCTGTTGCGCCATTAGCTTTGGCTCGGATGGTGGAAAAACTGGTTTGCAAATTGTCAGATAAGGTCTGCAACTGCTTGGTCGAACTGACATCGTTTGCGGTTTTGCTGTTGACCACCAAATTCAAAGCTTTGATCACATTGGCTTCTGTGACATTGTCAATCGTGGCTAAGGTGACACCGGCGGCGATGTAATTGGCTTTGGTCGGCTCGGTGGGCTTGTTGGATGTGTTGGCTTGGGCATAGTTTTTAAACACCTCAAACGCCGTGGTTTGCGTTGGGTTGTTGTCCACTGTATTTCCTCCACCGCCGTCGCCACCGCTGCCGCCAGCCAACACCAAGGCACCGGCACCAAGCCCGGCCAGTCCCAAAGTGCTGTCAAATTGGGCCAGCAAGGCAGGCGGCGGACTGGCCAATGCCACTGCACCAGACTTGTCGGTAAGCGCTGCGTCTGTCAAAGCGCTGTTGCCCTTAGCGGTATTTTTCGCTTGTAACAAGGCTGTGTCGTAGGTCATCCACTCCCCTGCTTGACTGATACCTTGCAACTGATTACCGGGCATATTGAAATACCCTTGGATCACCACATCCGGCATATCCAAGTCACCATCGGGCAAAGACAGATGCAAATCCTCACCCTTTTTTTTCATTTGTAATTTAGCCGGAGAACTCATGGTCACTAAGTTCATCAGCAAATAACGGGATGACTCCTGCGCGGTGATGACAAGTGCCTGGCCATTGGCACCGGCCCCTGATTTCACAACCCGCGCCAGCTTGGTTTGCCCGCTTTGAATGACCTTGAATGAGTATTTTTCTTCCATGACTTCGCCTGTTTAATTGGGGTGAGACTGTGTGCGCGAGAACTTATTTCTCGATCAATAAAAAATGCTTGTCAAAAATCTTTTTGACTTGCTCGGCATGCAAAGCCATCAACTCATGAAATTTCTCAGTAGGCACCAAGTGTTTGGAGCGCGCATCTTCATGGCTGGTCACGGCTTGTATCAGTCCATCTGTTTCCATTTGCCGCATGCGAGTACGCAGGGCTTTTTCCGTGAAATACATACCGCCGAACAAATCTTTTAATGCCCGCGCCAGCGCAGGATCTGATTTCACCGATTCCTCGGCCAAGCGGTAATACAAGTGCCTGCCGGTCAAGCTCATTAACAAGGGATGGTTTTCTAATTCCCACTGATGCAGCTCAGCCAGACTGATCACCAGTGACCATCCATCCTGGATACCCAATTCGGTTGATTCCACAGTACACCTCCTAGACATATAAAGAGTTATTTTGTGGTAAATCATACTGTGTACCGGTACTAAATTAGCTACTTAATTTATATTTTTTTGTTTTTTTAGCTAATTTATATATTGAATTTATTAATTTTGTGTATTTAAAACCACTAATCAATGTCTGATAACCTTGCCGAACCATGAAAAACACATCCGTACTCCAATTTGCGCCCCTGTCATTTCCTTGGCAGACCATTGACCCTTTCTTGTTTTGTGTGCATCACGTCGATCATTACCCTGTCGGCAATGAGCACATGGGACCGGCGGCGTCGCTGGCCGGGCGGCAAATGGGCAGCGATTTCGCCAACAAAGACGGCTGGAGCATGTACCACGGCCAAACCATTCCCGGCTTTCCGTCGCACCCACACAGAGGTTTTGAGACGGTCACCATCGTGCGCCAAGGCCATATTGACCATTCGGATTCGCTGGGTGCCACCGCGCGTTTCGGCCCGGGTGATGTGCAATGGCTGACCGCCGGTAAAGGCATCGTGCATTGCGAGATGTTTCCGCTGCGCGACCAAGACAAACCCAATCCGTGCGAGCTGTTTCAGATATGGCTGAACCTGCCTGCCCGTCTCAAAATGACTGAACCACACTTCACCATGCTGTGGAATGAGCAGATTCACAAAGTGCAGCACACCGATGAGCAAGGCTTGCATACCGATGTGGTGGTGGTTGCTGGCGAGTTAGACCAGGCGCGCGGCTTACCGCCACCGCCCGACTCTTGGGCCAGCCAGCCGAATGCCGACTTGGCCATCTTCACCATCCGCATGCAAGCCGGTGCGCGCTGGACACTACCGCGCGCCAAGCATGTGGACACACGCAGACAGTTGTATGTGTTCCAAGGCAATGGCTTAGACATGGGCGGGCAAAAAATAGCCAACCGGCATGTGGCCGAAGTCAACACCCAGCACGACTCGGTTTTGGTCAACGGGGATCGGATAAGCGAATTGCTGATGTTGCAAGCACGCCCCATTGGTGAACCAGTGGCTCAATACGGCCCGTTTGTCATGAACACGCAAGCAGAAATTCACCAAGCGTTTGCCGATTACCGGGAAACCGAATTTGGCGGCTGGCCTTGGGCCGGTAGCGACCCGGTGCATCCGCGTGAAGCTGGTCGTTTTGCCAAACACGCAGATGGCCGTATTGAACATGCCAATACCCAACACGGAGCCACGACATGAACCGATTTCTTGCACACACAGGCGTGCGCTATCCCATCGTGCAAGCGCCCATGGGCTGGATTGCGCGCAGTCAACTCGCGGGCGCGGTCTCGCGCGCGGGTGGCTTGGGCATCATCGAAACCTCGTCCGGCGAGACCGCCAATTGCCAGCGGGAAATACAAACCATGTTGGACAGCGGTCTGCCGTTCGGCGTGAACCTGCCGATTCGCTTTTTGAAAGACGAAGCCATGCTGCGCTATGTGTGTGAATCCGGCATACGCTTTGTCACCACATCGGCCGGTAGTCCGGCCAAGTTCATGGCGCCGCTCAAAGCGGCTGGCATTGTGGTCTACCACGCTGTACCTACCTTGGAAACTGCGATGAAATGCGTTGAAGCCGGTGTAGACGGTCTGGTGGTCGAGGGCTCTGAAGGCGGGGGGTTTAAAAACCCGGAAGAGGTGAGCACGCTGGTGTTGCTACAAGCCATTCGCGAAAAAACCGACATACCCATGATTGCAGCAGGTGGGATTGTCGACGGCAGAGGCATGGCTGCGGCGTTTGCCTTGGGCGCAGAGGCCATACAAATGGGCACGCGTTTTGTCGCCAGTCTTGAGAGCCCGGTGCACATTCATTACAAACAAGCCATTGTTGATGCGCCAGCCACGGGCACTTACATGCTGAACACCAAATCAACCCCTTGCATACGCGCTTTGAAAGCTGACTTCACGGCCAAGATTCATGAAGCCGGTTTGATGGGGCCGGATGCATTCACTGGCATACAGGATGTGTACTTCGGCGGCGACATGAACGCGGCCCCGGCGCTCGCCGGTCAATCTGCTGGTTTGATTCATGAAGTGAAAAGCGTGCAAACCATCATTGATGAAACAGTCTCTCAATTCCAAGCCATTGCCTCGCGCATGGCTGGTTTGTCCACCGGGTTTTAAACAGGCTCAACCATGTCGACCAGCGAATCAACCCAAGGAAGTATTGATCACGAGATACAAGATGGCTTGTTGATCATTCGCATCAACCGACCCGCCAAGCGCAACGGCTTCACACCCGCCATGATGAACCAGTTGTCTTTGGCTTACACGATGCTCGATGACGATCCGGCTTTGCGCGTTGGCGTGGTGTGCGCTGAGGGCGAGCATTTCACGGGCGGCCTGGACTTACCCACTTTCGCCGGTTTGATGCAACGCGGTGAGCGCGCGATTGCAGATGGTCAAGTCGATCCATTTGACTTAGGAATGAAAGGCTACCGTCGGCGAGTCAAACCGCTGGTGATGGCGGTCAAAGGCATCACCTTCACCCTAGGAATTGAGTTGATGCTTGCCGCCGATGTGGTGATCGCTGCTGACAACTGCCGCTTTTCGCAACTGGAAGTCAAACGCGGCATCATGGCCACAGGCGGCGCCACGCTGCGTATGTCCCAACGCGCAGGCGCTGGCAACGCCTTGTTGCATTTACTTACCGGGGATGAATTCGATTCAGCGGAAGCCTTGCGATTGAATTTCGTACAAAAAGTGGTTCCTGCGGGTGATGAACTGAACGAAGCACTTCGTATCGCCAGACTGATAGCAGAGCAAGCGCCGTTGGCTGTCATTGCCACCCGCCAGTCGGTAATGCAATGCATAGAAGCCGGTCCGCAGGCTGCGGTAGATGCCTTTGAAGCCACCCAGCAAAGACTCTCCAACAGCCAGGATGCCGCAGAAGGTGTGCGTTCTTTCATAGAAAAACGCCCTCCGCGTTTTACCGGTAGTTGAAATACACTCGAACTTCGCATACTTTGGCTTAACCATGAATGAAGCAAACCTCACCGACAGGCATGTCAAACTCAGTGACACTGAGAACGACAATCTGCGCCAACGCTCTGACCTGATCGGTGGCTTGTTGGTGTTGCATGCATGGATAGTCATCGGCATTTGCATGTATGTTTTTGTTCGCTGGCCGAATCCTTTGACTTTTGTCGTTTGCAGTGCATTGATAGGCGGTCGTCAATTGGGTTTGAGCATATTGATGCACGATGCGGCTCACCGCGTCTTGATGCGCCACGCTGGCTTGAATGATTTCACCGGTCACTGGCTGGCAGGCGGCGCGGTTGGCGCACACATGTACAGCTATCGGCCCTATCACCTCACCCACCACCGACACACCCAACAAGACGAGGATCCTGATTTGGTGTTGTCGAACCCCTTTCCTGTGTCTTCAAGCAGTTTGTGGCGCAAGGTTTGGCGTGACCTGAGCGGCCAAACAGGCTTCAAACAACGCTTGGCTCAATGGCGTGCAGGCTTGGGTGATGAAGGGTCGCGTTTTTTTCGTTTGGGCAAACTGTTGAAAACAGAAAAAGCCTTGCTAGTGACCAACCTGGTTTTGTTTGGCGTGTTGTGGGCCTGTGATCAACCCATGCTTTTTCTGTGGATGTGGTGCTTGCCGTTATTGACTTGGTTTCAACTCTTTAGCCGCGTTCGCAATATTGCCGAACATGCGGTCACCGGCGACAGACACAACCGCTTGCGCAACACACGCACCACGTTTGCCAATTTCTTGGAGCGTTGGTTTGTCGCGCCCTATTGGGTCAATTACCATTTGGAACACCATTTGTTCAGCTTTGTGCCTTGTTGGAAACTCAAAACGGCACACAGCATACTGATCGAACAAGGCCTCGCGCCGCACATGGAACTCACACCCGGTTATGCGGCCGTTTTACGCAAAGCTGTTCACCCACAATGATTCAATTAAGTAGGTTTGCCATGCATTCATCCCTGAAACGTCGAAGCCTGTTTGTGTGTGTTTTGCTGTCGTTGACCACATGGGCAACGGCTGATATGCCAACTGCCGCACCGGCATCTGTGGGCATGTCAGCCGAACGCCTCAAACGCATACGCCCCGTGATTCAAAAGGAAATTGATAACCAGCAAATGCCCGGCGCTGTTGTGATGGTGGTTCGCAAAGGGGCTGTGGTTTTCAGCGATGACATCGGCGTCAAACACGACGCGATTTTTCGCGCTTACTCCATGACCAAACCGATGGTGTCCGTGCTCGCCATGATGATGGTGGAAGAAGGTCAATTGCAACTGGCAGACCCGGTTGCCAAGTTCTTGCCCGCTTTATCCAAACAAGTGGTGCTTGCCAATGCCATGGATGGCAGCACAGCAACTGTGCCCGCTGTGCGCGGCACCACAGTGCATGATTTGCTGCGCCATACCTCAGGCCTGACATATCCTGAATTCACACGTTCAAGCGCGATGAAACAAGCATATATCGATGCAGGCTTGTTCTCTGTTGAAAACGGTCCCAAGTGGATCACACTGTCACCCGAAGAACAGGTGGCAGCCTTTGCCAAAGCACCTTTGCAATGGCAACCCGGCAGCACCTGGGAATACAGTTTGTCCACCGACCTGCTCGGGCGTGTGCTTGAAGCTGTTGGCAAAAAACCTCTGAGTGTGATGCTGGAAGAGCGCCTGATCAAACCTTTAGGCATGAAAGACACATCGTTTGTGGTGCCTGCTAGCAAAACGCATCGCATCGCGCAACCACTGGCCATTGATCCGTTGACCCAAAAACCTTTTCCTCCGATGCTTGACATCACCAAGGCGCAAGGCAATGACTCAGGCGGTGCAGGCTTGGCCACCACGGCTGACGACTATTTGCGCTTTTGCCAGATGCTGCTCAATGGCGGCAGTTTGGACGGCAAGCGGTATTTGAGCCGCACCACGCTGGCTTTGATGACCTCGGACCACCTTGGCCCCAAAGTCGCGACACCGCTGCAACCGGGCGAGTTGCTGATGGGCGTTCAAGGCTATACCTTTGGACTGGGCTTCATGGTGCGACAAGGACAGGGCATAGCGAGTGTGCCGGGCTCCGAAGGTGATTACGCATGGGCAGGTGCGGGCGGCACATTTTTTTGGATAGATCCCAAGGAGCAAGTCATCGGCTTGCTGATGGCGCAAACACCCGGACCGCAGCGACAGTATTACCGTCGCATGGTCAAGCAGTTGGTTTACCAAGCCATCGATTGAACGAGTACGCGGTAATTGCTGTCTGACCCCTCTGGCTCTTTGCAGGGTGTAGCTTTTTGACGAAGAACTTCTCCTGGCGTGCTTAGTTGTCAGGGCTATGTGATTGTTCAGGCTTAAATAGAAGATAGATCCACATCCCCAAGAATCCACCAACGAGTTGAGCGACCATAAAAGCTGGCACATCAGCAGGTGATATGCCGGCAAAGGTGTTCGAGAACATTCTTCCAAAGGCAGCAGCCGGATTCGCAAATGAGGTGCTGGCTGTGTACCAATAGGCCGCCCCAATGTAGCAAGCCACCAGTGAAGATGCTTTGCCTTGAGGTGAACGCAAAATCACAAACAACAAGCCAGCAGTCGCCACCGCTTCAGCCAACCATTGAGCAGGCCCTGTTCGAACTTTGGTTGACCATTGCAAGATGTCCAAATCAAACATCGCATGTGCCAGCCATGCACCCAATGCAGCGCCAATGAGTTGTGCAACGATGTACCCGAGAAGATGATGTTTGTCCAAATCGTTGCGATAGGCCATGACCAATGACACCACGGGATTGAAATGCGCGCCACTGATCGGTCCAATGGTTTCGATGAGTACATACAAAGCAAAGACGGTGGCAAGCGTATTGGCTAACAGCGCAACAGCCGTGTTCCCACCGGCCAATTGCTCGGCCATGATGCCTGAGCCGATGACCGCACACAACAAGGCAGCGGTGCCCACCAACTCGGCAACATATCTTCTCCAATGCGTCATTTGGAGGCCAAATCGCGTGCCGTATTTTCCAGAGCCATCTTGCTGAGGCTTGCCAAAGGCAAGCTGGTGAAAATATCCAGTCTTCGCCTGATCAAGTGCATGGTCTGTTTGAAGGCTTCCATCTTTTCTTCATCACTGCCCTCGCCTGCGGACGGGTCTGCGTAACCCCAGTGTGCCGTGGCGGGTTGACCAGGCCAAAAGGGACAAACCTCTCCTGCTGCGTTGTCGCAAACAGTGATGACCAGATCCATATGGGGTGCTGTGGGTTCTGCAAAAACGTCCCAGCTTTTGCTGGTCAAGCCCTCGGTAGAAATGCCAGCTTTTTCTAAAGTGGCAATGGCCATCGGGTTTGGTTTTTGATTGTCTTTGGGGATACTGCCAGCCGAATAGGCTTTGAATTTGCCGCGTCCCATGTGGTTCAACATGGCCTCTGCCAAGATACTGCGAGCCGAATTATGGGTACAAAGAAAAAGTACGTTCAAGGGTTTTGCTTCAGTCACTTTAGGTTCCTTTTGATCAACAAGACTTACATATTTCCTCAGGACTCACCTCGCAGGCTTCCCCTTGGCAACAGTTTTGAGTCAGATAAGACAGCACGGCATTCATTCGGTCGTACTGAGCGCGATAGATCAAGTTGCGTCCACTTCGCTCTTGAGAAATCAGATCTGCGTTCATCAACTCTTTCAGGTGGAATGACAGCGTGTTTGCAGGCATGCCTAAATCTGCTGCCAACAATGCGGGCGTGAGGCCATCGCGGCCCTTGACCACCAAGGACCGAAAAATCTGAAGGCGATTGGGCTGAGCCAGTGCTGCGAGTGCTTTGATAACGTATTTATCTTCCATACTTCGATGATAATAGAAATATATGACTTTATTGTGTCAATGCTTGAGCTAAGACACATCAATGAGATTCAACCGAAATTGCATTGGGCGCTTAACAATGATCAGATCAAGGCACCCGATGAAATGACACCACAACCCAAAGGCCATTGGCTCGCATGAAAATTTTGACCGTGATTTGAAGTCATTCATTCAAGTTTTTCGTGGTCTAACGATCCATAAAAAACCTGCTCAACCTATGAAACCCCCTAGAGTCAACGGCCTTTTTTTCGCATAGACTGCCCGTTCTTTGGCTTTACAAGCTGCAAATGTGTGCGCTTCAACATTGAGACCTGACATGTCAAAAAATACCTCGTCCGATCGCAGAACCCTGCTCAAACTTGGCGCTATCGCCAGTGCCGGATTGGCCGCACCGTTTGTGTCCCGTGCGCAAAACAAACCGATACGCATTGGCATGCCCACCATTTTGTCGGGGCGCGTGGCCATGCTCGGTCAAGCCTCCAGCAATGCGGCCACTTTAGAGGTTGAAAAATTCAATGCCGCCGGCGGCTTGAACGGTCGAAAAATTGAATTGGTGATCCGCGACTCCAAAGGCCAGCCGCAAGAAGCCGCGCGTGTGGCTCGCGAATTAGTCACTTCGGAGAATTGCGAAATTCTTTTGGATGCTGAAGCATCGTCCGGTGCATTTGCTGTCCATGAAGTTGCGCGTGACCTCGGTGTATTGGTGATGCACAGTGTTTCTGAAACATCCTCTCTGAGCGCCGACCCGAAAGTACGCACCCCTTTGGGCTTCCGTTGTGCTCGCCAAGGCATTCACGATGCCATCGTCGGCGGCGCCTATGCGGCACAAGTAGCCACGGCCAAAAACCTCAAACGCTGGATGACCGTGTCACCAGACTACGCCTATGGTCGGGACACCACCAATGAATTCATCGAATACCTCAAGTTTTTCAACCCCTCTGTAGAAGTCATTGGGGACGTCTGGCCTAAATTGTTCCAAGCCGACTACACCGAATCCGTCACCCGCTTGTTACAAGGCAAACCGCAGGCGATTTACTCCGCCCTATGGGGGGGCGATCTGACCTCTTTCATCGACCAAGCCAGCATTTACGGCTTGTTCAATGAACGTGAATTTTTCGCTGTCAACATGGCCGATTACGCGGTATTAACCGCCGTGAAAAATGTACCCAGTGGCTTGCATTCAGGAAACCGTTATCTCAAGAGTTTTCCAAACACACCTGCTAACACCAACTGGTGCAACGCCTACCAAGCCCGTTTCAAAGACTTACCGTTGAATTGGGCATGGCAAAACGCTGCAGCCGTGCAGTTCTTGACCACGGCCATGAAAAAAACCAACAGTTCTGATGGTAAAAAAATGGCCGATGCTTTGCGCGGCATGTCCATCGATTCACCCTTTGGCAGCAGCGGAAAACTGACCATGCGGGCTGATGACAACACTGTTGTCGATTACGCGGTGGGCTGGGGCGCGCTCGAACCCAAAGAACCGTTCATGGCCAAGCCCAGCCCCGGCAACTGGAAACAGATTGCTGAGTTGGAATTGCAATGGAAAAAACGCAAATCCTTTGCCTGAACTTTTCACAATCAACTGATGGAACTCTCTGCACTGCTTGAATGCTTGGGGTCGGTATCTTGCATCGTCACCCAAAGCAGTACCGGTCTGATCATCGGCGCTTTGTTGTTTTTGGTCGCCGCTGGCCTGACGCTCATCTTTGGCGTCTTGGGCGTGATCAATTTCGCCCACGGCTCGTTTTACATGCTGGGGGCTTATGTCGCGTTGACTGCCTACCGTTTGACAGACAGTTATGCCCTGGCCGCACTGGCCGCAGGCTTGGGGGTGGGTGTGTTCGCCTGGGTGTTTGAGCGTTTCTTCATGCGACGTGTCTACCAATCAGATGTGCTTTTACAGCTTTTGGTGTGTTATGCGTTTATTTTGATCTTGGACGATGTGGTCAAAATTGTGTGGGGCGCTGAATTTCAATCCATGGGTATGCCCAAAGCCTTTCAAATGCCGCCCCTCTTCATAGGCGGCGGCGTGGTGCCCGTGTTTTACGTTTATCTCATGTGCGCAGCGGGTTTGATTGCCTTTCTCTTGTGGTTCACCTTGACCCGAACACGCATGGGAAAAATCATTCGTGCCGCGGCACAAAACCCGACTATGACCTCTGCGCTGGGCCTCAACACCCGTCTGATTTACGCCTTGGTATTCAGCTTTGGCGGCCTGCTGGCTGGATTAGCAGGCGGCTTGGCCGCGCCGGTTCGGTCGATGTCTCCGGGCATGGGCTTTTCTATCCTGATCGAATCATTTATCGTGACGGTGATCGGCGGCATGGGGTCGGTCAGCGGCGCGTTGTTAGGTGCGCTACTGATCGGTTTGATACGCTCGTTCGGCTCCATCGGTTTTCCACTGTTTGTCGAGGGCCTGATGTTTTTATCGATGGTGCTGATTCTGGTGTTCAAGCCCAGCGGCATCATGGGCAAGGCGCAATCGTGAACAGTTTGCGTGATTGGCAAAAAGACAGTCTCTGGGCGTTGCTGGCTTTGCTGCTTTTGTTGGCCTTGCCATTGACCTCTCCTTCACGCGTGGTGGTCGATTTCATCATCCGCTTGTGCGCCATGGGCTTGCTTGCCACTTCTTTGAATATGCTGGTAGGTTACGGTGGCATGGTGTCCTTCGGACACGCTATGTTTTTTGGCAGTGGCGCGTATGTGTTTGCGCTGATGCTGCAAAAAGCCTCGGTGTCAGTGCCGGTGGCTTTGCTGACAGCCATACTTGCTTGTGCCCTGCTGGCTGCCGTCATAGGGGCAATCTGCGTTCGTCTCAAAGGCATTTATTTTTCATTTTTAACGCTGGCTTTTCAAATGCTGCTCCATAGCATCATCATCACGTGGACAAGTTTGACCGGTGGCGACCAAGGATTGACCGGAGGTATCCCGCGCCCTGTTTTTTGGGGCATTGACTTGAGCCAAACCCAACACATGTACGTGTTTTGTTGTGTGCTGGCGGTAGGCGGTATGTTGGCCATGCGCCTGTTGATGCAGTCTCCCTTTGGTTATACGCTTCGCATGTTGCGAGATAACGAAGACCGCGCAGCTTATTTAGGCGTTCATGTCTGGCGGGTGCGTTTGTACGCATTTGTTTTAGCTGGTGTGTTTGCCGGGCTAGGTGGCGTGGTCATGTCCTTGTTTGTCTCTGGCGCATTTCCAGATTTCAGTTACTGGACCATGTCGGGTGAAGCGGTGTTCATGATCATGATGGGTGGCATACATGTGTTCATTGGTCCGCTGGTGGGTGCAGGTCTTTTACAAATATTCAACGACACCGTGACCCGCTTCACCCCATACCATGGCTTGGCTCTGGGCGTGGTTATTTTGTTGTTCACCTTGGGTTTTCAACGCGGTGTCACCGATGTGTTCAGGCTTTTTCGCAGATCATCTGCTGCAGCTGGCAAGGAGTCGCTCTGATGCTGCGCATTGAAAACCTCAACAAATCATTTGGCGGCGTGCACGCCATTGAAAATTTATCCATCAACTTTGCGCCCGGCACACTCAGCGCCGTCATTGGTCCCAATGGCGCAGGAAAAACCACATTTTTCAATCTGATTTCAGGTGGCTTGCAACCTGACAGCGGCAACATTTTGCTAGCTGGTGAAAACATGGTGGGACTGTCTCGCAATGCGATTGTTCACAAAGGCATCGGGCGGGCGTTTCAAGTCGCCAAATTGTTCAAAAGCCTGACGGTTGAAGAAAGCTTGCGCGCGGCTTTGCAATCTGCATTGGGACGCGCAGCCCAGATGCATGGCAACTTTCCCTTGATGGCCACGCGAGATCGCGCCCATGAAGTCATGGCGCAACTCGGTCTGCAACACAAAGCCGATACCGTCAGTGGTAACTTGTCGCATGGCGACCAAAAATTGCTCGACATGGCCTTGGCCTTGGTGCTGCGCCCCAAAGTATTGCTGTTGGATGAACCCGTGGCTGGTATGGGGCCTGATGAACGCATGCAAATGATGGACACGGTGCAACAATTGTGGCGCCAAGGCGGTCTGACGATTGTGCTGATTGAGCACGACATGGAATTGGTCTTCAGAGTGGCACAAAGCATCCACGTGCTGTCCTACGGCAAGCTATTGGCGCAAGGCAGTCCCGAAGAAATCCGCCAGCACCCCAAAGTCATCGAAGCTTATTTGGGCAAAGCGGTGGAGCATGCCAGTGAGTGACATATTGCGCGTTAACCAACTAGAGGTGCTTTATGACACCAGCCAAGTATTGTTTGGACTGAATTTGCAATTGCAACAAGGCGAAACATTGGCTTTGCTTGGTCGCAATGGTGCGGGCAAAAGTACCACCATGAAAGCGGTGGCAGGCATGATTGCCTCTCGCGGTGGTGACATCGTCATGCAATCGCAATCCATCAAACACATGCCAGCGCATTTGATCGCGCGTGCCGGTCTGGCCTATGTGCCGGAGGACCGGCAAATTTTTTCTGAACTGAGTGTGGAAGACAATTTAGACATCGCATACAAGCGTGGTCCTGCGGGAGAAGACGATTGGCCTATCGAACGTGTCTACGACATGCTGCCCTTGCTCAAACCCTTGCGTAAACGTCTGGGTGGTTTGCTCTCAGGTGGCGAACAACAAATGTTGACGGTGGGCCGCGCGCTGATGGGCAACCCCAGCGTCTTGTTGTTAGACGAACCGAGCGAAGGATTGGCACCGATCATGGTGCAAAAAATCGGTGATTTGATTCATGCATTGAAAGCCACTGGCACCAGTATTGTGTTGGCCGAACAAAATTTGCATTTCTGTCTGGGTTTGGCCGATCGCGCCGTGGTGATTGACAAAGGGCGTGATGTTTTCACAGGCAGCATCGAGGCACTGAACGCCGACGCACAAATCAAACAACGTTATCTGTCGGTTTGAATCACGTGCGCAAATGAAAGCCGCGGTAGCCCTGCGCTGCCACTTCATCACAAATTCCTCGGTAGCGCGCAAACCCACCCGCGTACGGCATAAACACACGGGGCTTGCCCGGTACATTTGCGCCCAAGTACCAACTGTGTCGTACTTGCGGTAACAGTGTGGCATTGGCTGCGTCATTGACTTGCTGAACCCAGTCATCACTGGCGGCGGAGTCAGCCTCCATTTGCTTGATGCCATGGGTTTGCAAATGCGCGATGCAATCAGTGATCCAGTTGACATGTTGCTCGATCTGCGGCGGCAAGTTGCATAACACCGAAGGGCTTCCCGGTCCGGTGATAGTGAACATATTGGGAAAGCCGGGGACTTGTAAACCAAGATAAGTGCGTGGGCCAGCATGCCACGCATCGTTGAGCGCAAGTCCATCGCGACCGCTGATATTCATTCGCAACAAACTGCCCGTCATGGCATCAAACCCAGTGGCAAACACAATGACATCCAACGGATAGTGCGCTTGCGTGGTTTGAATACCGCTGGGGTCAATACATTCAATCGGGTGATGGCGAATGTCAACCAAGTACACGTTGTCGCGGTTGAAGGTTTCAAAATAATGGCTGTCTATGGGCGGGCGTTTGGCTGCAAACGGGTGATCAATATCCGAGAGCAGTGCCGCCACTTTAGGGTCGAGCACCACTTGCTGAATTTTGTGTTTGATGAACGTTGCAGCCGTGTCGTTGGCCTCTTTGTCACGCAGCAAATCGTCGAAAGTGGCGCGGAATTGCAAACCACCCTTATCCCATGCCGCTTGGTAAATGGCTTGGCGTTCTTCATCGTTGACTTCTAGTGCGGATCGTTGTTCAATGCGAAAACAATGCGCGTTAGGCGTCTCTTGCATCAACGCACGAATCTCATTGGCATTTTGTTTGACATGCCGTTTAAAGTCATCACTCAACGGAGCATTTCGGGCGGGGATGCTGTAGTTAGCGGTGCGTTGAAACACCGTCAAATGGGCCGCTTGCTCGGCAATCACCGGAATGGCTTGAATGCCGGTTGAACCCGTGCCCAACACGCCGACACGCTTGCCACGCATGTCCACACCTTCTTGCGGCCACGCACTGGTGTGTACCCATTGCCCTTGAAAACTGTCTAGGCCTTGTATGACCGGCACATTGGCGCTGGACAAACAACCTACCGCAGTGATGAGGTATTTGGCTTGCCATACTTGACCCTCTGAAGTGATGACCCGCCAAAGGTTGTGGGGCTCATCAAATTGGGCAGAGGCCACGCGTGTGTTGAACACCATGTCAGGCCGTAACTTGAGAAAGTCCGCCACATGGTTCATGTAGCGCAAAATTTCCGGTTGCTGCGGATAGCGCTCTGTCCATTCCCAGGATTGCACCAACTCGGGAGAAAAATAAAACATGTAGGAGTGACTCTCAGAGTCGCAACGTGCCCCCGGGTATCGGTTGTGATGCCAAGTTCCCCCTACCCCTTCAGCGGCCTCCAATACTTTGACGCGTAATCCGAGTTGGTCACGCAGTGTGTGCAATTGGTACATGCCAGACAAGCCAGCGCCGACGATGATGGCGTCCAAGGTTTGCTCAGGAGAGAAGGGATTCAACATGCAAGTGATGGTAGCGCATCAAGCTTCACACAGCTTGCGACAAAGGAAAAAATTCCCACGGCGAGCGGTTGTGATCAGGCGTAGCCCGGTGGTGGCTGGAATGCGGCAAATTCTTTTTCCAACATTTTGGCCATTTGTAGGCACAGCAAGTCGCCGTATTGCGGCCCGATGATTTGCACACCACAAGGCAGGCCCTCTATGGTCAATCCCGTCGGTACCACGGTGGACGGCAAATAAGCCATGCCCGAATACCCGGCCCAAAACAACTGGGTCGTGCTGGGCTGCGGTTGCCCGTTGACGCTGATCATGCGCTCCCAACGTTCATTTTGCTGCTGATGGGGAAATGCGGTGGTCGCAGCTGTCGGGCACAACAACACATCGCAGTCCTTGAAAAATGTGTCCCATTGCAATTGCATGCGGTAACGCTTTTCATGCAGCAGCAACCATTCGTAATGCGACAACGCACAACCGCGCAACATCCAGGCCTCGTAATCATCTCTGCCGGGGTCAAGTGCTGCGCTGCGATCTTGCATGGACTGCCATTGCGATACGCTCAAATTGCGGGCGGTGGCCGCACGCAACAACAAAATAAACGTCTGGTGCGCGTCATGCAAATCGATGTCCGGCCTGGCGGTGTCACTCACCTTCGCGCCGGATCTAGCTAAGAAATCAGCGACAGCTTGTATCCTGTGTTGCACTGCCATGTCTACCTCGGCGGTGTCGGCGGTTTTAAGCACAGCAACTTTGAAATCTTTCAAGTGGGTGTGATGTGGTTTTTTAAGGTTGACTCGCCAACCACGGGACACCACATCATCGCCACCAGCGATCACGCGCAAGGCCAATTCCAAGTCTCGTGCGCTGCGGGCCATGGGACCCACGACCGCCAAGTCATCAGGCGATTGAAAATTGGGCAATGCATGTCCCTGCACAGAGCACAAACCAAAAGTGGGTTTGTGGCCGTAAACACCACAGTAATGTGATGGGTCACGAATAGAAGCGCCAATATCACTGCCTGTTTCCAAACCTGTCAATCCTGCGGCCAATGCCGCGGCCGAACCACCGGATGATCCGCCGGGTACCAAGGCCGTGTTCCATGGGTTATGGGTGGTGCCGTAGACCGGGTTAAACGTCTGCCAATCGGCCAGCATGGCGGGAACATTGGTTTTGCCAAAAACAATGGCCCCTGCAGACTTGTACCGCTTGACCAGATCCGCATCATCGGCTGGCAAATGGTCGCGCAAATCCAATCGACCCCAAGTGCTGGGCAAACCTTGGACATCAAACGACTCCTTGATAGTCATGGGCACACCATGCAATGGACCCAAACGCTCACCGCGCATGGTCTGACTGTCTGCTGCGCGTGCCTGTTGACGGGCGCGATCGATATCAGTCACAACAATGGCGTTGAGCTTGGGGTTGAATCGCTCGACGCGTTGCAAGTACGCGTCCAATAACTCTAGGCTGCTGAATTTTTTGCGACGGATATCGCTGGCGAGTTGGTGAGCAGAGGCAAATGGGCGAAAGTTCATGGGTGTACCAAATCCTTTCAAGGTTGAGAATGCCACACGGCAAAGATATTGCAACAGATATTAATTGCAAATGGCATGGTTGCCCGTAATGGGTACCCCCAGTGCAAACATGTCTGGACAGACTAAGCAATCAGACTTGCAGGTACTCAGCCACCTCTGCAAGGTCACGCACTGTCCAAGGTTGTGGCGATTCATGTACCCAAAGATGTCCTTCGGGGTTGATCCATACCGTTTGCAAACCAGCTTCTACAGCACCACGGGCATCGGCAATAGCATCATCTCCAATATGCAGCACCTGCTCAGGCCTCAATCCCAAATATGTGGTGGCGGCATGGTAAATTTTGGCAGCTGGCTTTGCGATACCCACCTCATGCGCGCTAAATGCCGCTTCAAAGTATGGACCTGCGGGTGTAACAAACACGTTGGCAGTGCCATTGGATATTGCCACCAGCCGATATTTCAAGGCAAGGCGGGCCAATGCCTCTTCTACGCCTTGAAAGAGCGTGACTCGTTGTCTGGCAGCGTCAAACACAACATAAGCAACATCTGCTAACAGTGGGTCGTCACCTGCAAGACGCAGGCTTTCGCGAATCATTTCTCGACGCAGAAAGCCTAGATCGTGAGAGAGAGCCTGGTGTTTTGCAATAACTTCTTGACGGATGGCTTGTTTAACTCCACTTTGTCGGGTCAAGTTTGCCGTTTTGGGTGCGTGAGCGCATAACCAGTCAAATAAATCTTGCTCAGCACCTGCAATCGTAGGCGCAACAGGCCACAACGTATCGTCGAGGTCTAGGGTAATTGCTTCAATATCAGTCGTTGATTTAATGACAAGATTGTTCATCGATTTAAGGCACCATGGTTTTTCATTGTTCTGCAGTCACTCATCAGCCACGCAAAAGTAAGGTGATAACTTATGGGCCTCCTGCTTCAACGCAACCCCTCGGTCCTAGACCATCTTCACCCCCTAGATATTGAACTAACGACTGAATTTCCTTTTCGCATCCATCAATAACCTCCCTTTTGAACTAACACCTTAACAAAGTGTCTTTGAAACCGGCAGCCGCCCAATTTACCTTGACGCAATGACAAGGGCTTTTGCTAGTAGGAGAAAGACCCCTCAACAGATAAAATTTAAACCAAACTATGGGGTTGATATGAAAATCTCGCACTGGGTCAATCGCTTTCAACATGCATTCGCCATCTCTCTGACGTCTTGCCTTGTTGTAATTACACCTGCCGTGTTGGCCCATACTGGCAACACGCCAGACGAAAAGGAAAACAAAGTGGATTGCCGAACGGTGTTTAACTTCACCTTTCCTAAGCTCATCGAGTTCATGTCAGAAATCGATTGCAACCAATTCATTTCCAGCAACAGCGACTGGAACTGGCGCTACCCCAACAGCTACTTTGACCGGCCATTCATTTCGGCCTTTTCTCCCCGCACACGCAAACAAGAACCGGGCTTGCGTTTTTTCAGACGCATCGTCGCCTTTGAAATTGAAGGACAAGCCATCCAAGAAGCCTATGACAATATTTTTACCAAGGTTAAGAATTTTCCAGACAAGCAACTGCCAAAGCGTTTGATCCGC
Source organism: Bordetella parapertussis (assembly GCA_945900685.1). Lineage (GTDB taxonomy): Bacteria > Pseudomonadota > Gammaproteobacteria > Burkholderiales > Burkholderiaceae_C > Limnohabitans > Limnohabitans parapertussis_C. Next base: position 642 of record CAMDJS010000014.1, on the reverse strand, counting down.
ATGGACACGGTCAATGACATCAAAGACGAAACCCATATTTGGTTTGGATTCTCCAGCGAAGAAAAAGGCTGGGCTGTGGTCTGTGCACCTGAATGTGCGCCTGAATATCTTTTTTTAATAGAGAAGAGATAAAAAAAGCACCTTCCTTTCGGAAGGTGCTTGGATGACTTAAGTCAGATCAATTTCAATACAAAACAATAGGGTTGCCTGGCGAGCCTGTTGCACCAATGATCTTCAAAGGCGCCCAAATGAAGGCACCTTCTTTAACACCAGCGTTGAGCAGGCTCTCGGTGTCCACGTTTTCCAAATTCCAGATACCGCGTCGAGTTTGCATATCGGTATGGCAGGGAACGGCATAGCCCATTTCTTCATTTCCAGGTTGCGCATCGTTGGCAGAGGTGTCGCCCATGGTCAAGGCGATATCGCGACTGGCCAAATAGGTACAAGCGCTGATGCCAAAGCCAGGCTCGCCTTCAGCAAAAAGTGCACGAGGTGCTGCGCGTTGCTCAGAGGTCATCTTTTTGTATTTAGAAGCACCCCATGTATTGCCTTGGCCAGTGTGCAAAGCGACGCAGTCGCCGGGGCCAATTTCTTTGAGGCCTTGCGCTTTGACGATGGCTTTGACATCATCGGCTGTGACGA
>CAMDJS010000013.1 GCA_945900685.1 Bordetella parapertussis | reverse complement strand
AACACCACCGATTACCGCGCCACGCTGAACCTGCCGGACACGCCCTTCCCCATGCGCGGCGATCTGCCCAAGCGCGAACCGGCCTGGGCCAAAAGCTGGACAGACCAAGGCCTTTACAAACAATTGCGCGTGGCGCGCCACGGCCAGCCACTGTTTGTGCTGCACGACGGCCCGCCTTATGCCAACGGCAAATTGCACATCGGCCACGCGCTGAACAAAGTATTGAAAGACATGATCGTCAAAAGCCGCCAACTGGCAGGGTTTGATGCGCAGTACATCCCCGGCTGGGACTGTCACGGTTTGCCGATCGAAAACGCCATCGAAAAACTGCACGGTAAAAAATTGGGTGCCCCTTCGCCCGCCCTTCAAGGCGGGCTGTCCCCCAAGGGGAGCGGTGAGCTTGGGAGCGGCCCGGCGCTCACCCCTAGCCGCGCCGCCGTGCAAGCAGAATGCCGCGCGTTTGCCACCGAGCAAATCGACCAACAACGAGAAGACTTCAAACGCTTAGGCGTGCTCGGCGACTGGGAGCGGCCTTACCGCACCATGGACTTTTCAAATGAAGCCGGTGAAATCCGCGCTTTCAAACGGGTGATCGAGCGCGGTTTTGTGTACCGCGGTTTGAAGCCTGTTTATTGGTGTTTCGATTGCGGCTCGTCTTTGGCCGAATTTGAAATTGAGTACGCGGATAAAAAAAGTGACACGCTGGATGTGGCCTTTGAAGCGGTAAATGCGCTAGAAGTGCTAAACGCCTTTGAAAATTCGAACCACCATGAAGAGCTAACCAATGCGAGGCTGAGAATTGAAAATGGCGAAAAAATATTCGCAGTAATCTGGACAACTACAGCATGGACAATTCCTGCCAATCAAGCTTTAAATGTCAATCCTGAAATAACTTATGCGCTGGTAGACACAGATAAAGGCTTTTTAGTCCTAGCTGAATCATTAGTTGAAAAATGCTTGGAAAGATTTGACGCAGTCAACAACGGCATTGTTTCTACAAAAAAAGGTCAGGCGTTAGCAAATGGAAAACTTGCCTTTTATCGACCATTAGCTGATGTTGACCCATACTTCAAAAAAGAATTTTCCTATGTCATTGAAGCGGAATACGTTTCAGACGCCGACGGCACCGGCATTGTTCACAGCGCACCTGCTTACGGTGTGGATGACTTCAACTCCTGGGTCGCACACGGCCGACCTTATGACGACATCTTGAACCCTGTGCAAGGCAACGGCGCGTATGCCGCAGACTTTGCGTTGTTCGGCGGCCAGCACATTTGGAAAGCCGTGCCTGTCATTTTGGAAGCGCTGAAAAACGCAGGCCGTTGGATGGCGACCCACGGCATCACGCACAGCTACCCGCATTGCTGGCGACACAAAACCCCGGTCATCTACCGCGCTGCGGCGCAGTGGTTTATCCGTATGGACCGCGGAATCTCCAGCGATCCCGTCCTTAGAAGCATTGATCCGCACTCGAATGCCCTATCAAATAAATGGGTGCCAAGTGAGAATGAAAGTCCAGAGACCGCAGATTGGTGGGTTACAACTTATTCTGAAAACGGATGGAAGTCTCTAAGAGAACTGGCGCTGGACGCGATCGAGCAAACCAAGTTTTATCCTGAGAACGGCAAAACCCGTTTGCGCGACATGATTGCCAACCGCCCTGACTGGTGTATTTCGCGCCAGCGGAGTTGGGGCGTGCCGGTGCCGTTTTTGCTACACAAAGACAGCGGCGAATTGCACCCGGACACGATGGAAATATTGGATATTGCAGCGACCATGGTGGAACACGTCGGCATCGAAGCCTGGAGCCGCGCTGATGTCAACGACATACAGCAGTTACTCAAAGCGCAAGGAAAAGGCCAGACCGCCCAAGCCGACGACTACAGCAAAAGCACCGACATTTTGGAAGTTTGGTTTGACTCCGGCTCCACGTTTGAACACGTGCTGCGTGGCAGCCACAAAAACGCTTATGACCGCACGCCTTATCACGAGACCGGCCCCGAAGCCGACTTGTATTTAGAAGGCCACGACCAACACCGGGGCTGGTTCCACAGCTCGCTGTTGCTCGGTTGCGCGCTCTATGACCGTGCGCCTTACCGTGGTTTGTTGACGCATGGTTTTGCCACCGACGGCCAAGGCCGCAAGATGAGCAAGAGCTTAGGCAACACCGTGGTGCCGCAAGAAGTCACCGACAAACTCGGCGCGGAAATCGTGCGCCTGTGGGTGGCGTCCACCGACTACTCGGGCGACTTGAACATCGACGACAAAATTTTGGCGCGTGTGGTCGACACCTACCGCCGGGTGCGCAATACGCTGAAATTTTTGCTGGCCAACACGAGCGACTTCGACGTGCACAAAGACGCCGTGCCGTTGTCTGACATGTTGGAAGTGGATCGCTACGCCATCAGCCGTGCCGCGCAATTGCAAGCCGATATCGTCGGTCACTTCAACCCACAGACCAAGGTGTTTGAAGGCGGCCATTTCGGGCGCTACGAGTTCCACCCCGTGGTCTCAAAATTGCAAATTTATTGCTCGGAAGACTTGGGTGCGTTTTATTTGGATGTGCTCAAAGACCGTCTCTACACCACAGCCGCCGGTTCACACGCCCGGCGGAGTGCGCAAACCGCGTTGTGGCAAATCACCCAAGCCATGTTGCGCTGGATGGCGCCGTTTTTAAGTTTCACTGCCGAAGAGGCATGGGGCGTGCTGGGTCTGGGCAACACGATTTTCAAAGACACCTATGTGCAACTGCCCGCACCCGATGCTGCCCTGCTAGACAAATGGTCGCGCATTCGCGAGATACGCGAGCAAGTGAACAAAGACATCGAAGTGGTGCGTGCGCAAGGCTTGGTCGGCTCGCCGCTGCAAGCCGAGGTTGTGCTGACCGTGAACGCGGCTGACATGGCATTGCTGCAAAGCTTAGGCGGTGACTTGAAGTTTGTGTTCATCGTGTCTGCGTTGCAACTCAAAGCCGGTGACAACTTGGCGGTTGAGGTGACACCTTCCGCGCACACCAAATGCGAACGCTGCTGGCATTACAGCCCGGACGTGGGCAGCGTCGCCGCCCACCCCACAATTTGCCCACGCTGCGTAAGCAACCTGCACGGCAGCGGTGAACAGCGTGCGTTTGCTTAATGGCTGGCATGCGCTTGTCTATAGCCAATCACGCTTTGAAAAAAATCTACCGTAAAACATAAACCATGACTAAACACGCACCACGTTCCTTGTTTGTATGGCTAGGCATTGCCCTGGTGATTTTGGTTGCAGATCAAATCACCAAGCTGATGGTCATCGACAGTTTTCAGCTCGGTGACAGCCAGACCGTGACTTCCTATTTCAACCTGGTGCGGGTGCACAACAGCGGCGCGGCGTTTTCGTTTTTATCCACCGCCTCCGGTTGGCAACGCTGGTTTTTCACCGCCATCGGTGTGGGTGCTGCGGTTTTCATCATTTGGTTATTGCGCAGTCATCCTTCACAAAAATTGTTTTGTTTTGCGCTGGCTCTGGTGTTGGGTGGCGCCGTGGGCAATGTGATCGACCGCTTGCTGTGGGGCCATGTGATCGACTTTTTAGACTTTCATTGGGATTGGCTGGCGCCGGTGTTTTACCAAGGACATTTTCCAGCGTTTAACGTGGCTGACAGCGCGATCAGCGTGGGCACCGTGTGTTTGATAATCGATGAGTTGCTGCGGGTTCGCCAAAGCAAAGTCTGAATTGCGTCAGCGCGGCGTCACTTTGTACACACTGAAATTCTCCAACGGCGCACGACCCGCAGCGAGCTCAATTTGTCTGGGCAACGTACCTGTTTTGTGGTCTACCCAATCGCCTGAAGTCACCACGTCCATAGAGGCAAATCGCTCTGCCAATGTGTCGGCAACTGAGGTGCGGGTGAGTAAAAAATAAGCCTCATTCGTCATCGGTAAGTCATCCGATTTTTCTACCCGCAGCACGGGTGCGGTTTGGCGGTAAAGCCCAAGCTCATAAGAAACCGGCGGATCAAGTTGGTAGACCACGACCGGCACTACAGGCTCATGGGCCATAGCCGACAAGACGTTATGGGGAATGCTGAAGCGTGTGTGCGCAATCAGCGTCATGCCTTCCAGCGCCAAGTACATGAAGTTCACAGCAATCACCGGCAACACCCACACGCCCACACCATGCCAGCGGTTACGCTGAAACCAAACATACGCCGACGCACCCGAAACAACCGCAATAGCTAAGGTCCACAAAGCCGGATGACCCACGCGAACCACCACCCAAAGTGCCAGCATCAGCGCCAGCATGGCCATGCCGATCTGCACCCGCCGCACAGCTTTTGCGCTGCTGTCGTTGATGACCGATAAAAGCCAAGGCGCTATCAACACCGCAGCAAACGGATACACGATGACGGTGTAGTAATCCAACTGGAAACTGGTCAGGCTGAACATCACAAAACTGACCGTGAAACTGGCCAGCAAATACACCTGTTGAGCACGACTATTTACATCAACTTCGCCCACGGGACGCACCGCGCGCCAACACGCCCATACAAACGCCGCCACCCAAGGCAAAAACGCCCATAAAAAAGCCAGCACGAAAAACAGTTTGTTGCCGCCAGTATTAGTGATCGGCCCAACATTGAAAAACCGCCCGAACTGGCTGTCCCACAAAAAGAAACGTATGCCAGAGACACCGGTTTGGTTGAAGACGGTTTTATCCGGGTGCATATCGAACTGCCGGTACAAAGCCCACACCTCCGGCATCACGCAGAATGCGGTCAACACAGAAGCCGCCAACCATTTCAAACGAAACAACTCGCGCCAGCGTCCTTGGTAGGCCCAACAACACACGAGTCCACTGGTGATGGTGACCAAAGTGAACACGCCTTTGGTCATGACCGAAATGCCGCTGAACAATGCACCGAGCAACACATATTTCAAGCGACTGTCAGCGTCAAAACGAAGCCAGTAATAACACGCGGCCATGATGCTGCCAGTCAAAAACGCCTCGGCTTTCAAAGCCGTGGTGGTGTACATCAAATGGTAGGTAGACGCATACACCAGCGCGGCCATCAGCGCGGTGTCCCGGCCATGAAACAAACGCGCTATCTGATAGGTGAAATAGCCGCCGAGCAAATGAAACAAGTAGCCCGGCAGCATGTAGGCAAACACACTGACACCGAACAACTTGAACGACAACGCGCCTAGCCAAAAAGGGAAATGCGGTTTGTCTAACCAGTCCCGACCATCCAACATGAGGTCGTTCCAATTGCCACTCAACACCATGTGTTGCGACAAGGCGGCGTACAACACCGAGTCGCCTTCGTTCAATATGGGCGTGAACAAAGGCAAGGCATTGACCAGCAAGGTCAACAACAACCAAGCCAGCAGATGCGGACGCCATGTTGAATCGATCAAGCTGTGTGATTTGTGGTCCACGAATGAGCCTTCAGCGGAAATGAAAAAGCCGCCAGTTTGCACCGGCGGCCGATGGGCTGACAACTTACACAGTCAGCAATGTGCTGCCGGTGGTTTTTCGGGCTTCCAAATCGCGGTGCGCTTGCGCAGCTTCCGCCAAGGGGTAGCGCTGCTCGATATGGATTTTCACTTTGCCGCTGCCGACCACGTCAAACAAATCTTCTGCCATTTGCTGGTTGGTTTCGCGCGTTGCGATGTGGGTGAACAAGGTTTGGCGGGTGACATAAATCGAACCTTTCGCGCCCAATGAACCCGGGGCAAACGGTTCGACCGGACCGGAGGCGTTACCAAAACTGGCCATCAAACCAAACGGTGACAAGCAGTTCAGCGATTTGTCCCAAGTGTCTTTGCCGACCGAGTCGTACACCACTTTCACGCCTTTGCCGTTGGTGATGTCTTTGACACGGGCTTCAAAGTCTTCTTTGTTGTAGTTGATGACGTGGGCTGCACCATTGGCCTTGGCCAACGCACATTTTTCGTCGCTGCCCGCCGTGCCGATGAGTTGCAAACCCAAAGCTTTGGCCCACTGACAAGCGATCAAACCGACACCACCGGCGGCGGCGTGAAACAAAATCAAATCGCCCGTGTGCAAACCGGCTTGCGGCAAAGTGCGCTTGAGCAAATACTGCACGGTCATGCCTTTGAGCATCATGCCAGCAGCGGTTTCAAACGAAATGTTGTCGGGCAATTTGCACACGTTTTTGGCCGGCATGACACGCGCTTCGCAATAGCTTCCGGGCGGGGCGCTGGCGTATGCCGCGCGGTCGCCTGCTTTCAAATGGGTGACGCCTTCGCCCACGGCTTCAATCACGCCTGCGCCTTCCATCCCCAGACCGTGCGGCAGAGGCAGCGGGTACAAACCGGTACGGTGGTAGACGTCGATGTAGTTCAAACCGACTGCTTTGTGCAAAATACGCACTTCGCCGGGGCCGGGTGCGCCGACGTTGACGTCTGCAAGTTGCAATACCTCGGGTCCGCCGGTGTGTGTGAATTGAATGGCTTTGGTCATGGCTGGTTCCTGTCTGCTGAGTTGTATGCTGAGTTGTGAATAGGCTGGTCATCCACCAAGCCCCATACAGCGATTGTCCACGCAACTCGGTTAGAGTCCTTGTCATGTCAGAAACAGCCTGCGCACCGCCCAAACCCAGCCTGGACTTGGCCACCGCCGGTTTGCTGCTGCTCCCGCCGCTGGTCTGGGCCGGTAACAGCGTACTCGGCGCCGTGGTGGCTGACATGGTGCCCCCCATCACCTTGAATTTTTTCAGATGGCTATTGGCCCTTGTGCTCTTGCTACCCTGGTCGTGGCCGGTGCTCAAACCCAGCAGCCGCATGTGGTCACATTGGAGACGCTACGGACTCATGAGCTTGCTGGGTGTGGGCTGCTACAACAGTTTCCAATACTTGGCACTGCACACCTCCACCCCTATCAACGTGACGCTGGTCGGTGCGAGCGTGCCGGTGTTCATGCTGGCCATGGGCGCTATTTTTTACAAACAATCGGTCACGCCGCGCCAGATACTAGGCGCGTCCTTGTCGGTTGTAGGCGTTTTGTGTGTGCTCGGGCGCGGCGATTGGGACACCTTGATGCGGGTGCAACTGGTGATCGGTGACGTCTACATCTTGATCGCTGTGCTGTGCTGGGCTTGGTACAGCTGGCTGGTGGCGCAACCTATCGACCCGCCAGAAATTCGCAGCAATTGGACTTATTTTTTAACCGCGCAAATGGTGTTCGGCCTGCTCTGGAGCGGAGCCTTCACTGCCGCTGAATGGCACTTCAACGACAAGCCACACATCGTCTGGGGCTGGCCGCTGGCTGCCAGTGTGTTGTATGTGGCTTTGGGCCCGGCGTTGCTGGCTTACCGAAGCTGGGGCTTGGGTATTCAACGCGTGGGCCCGAACATCGCCGGTTTTTTTGCCAACCTCACACCCTTGTTCGCTGCACTGATTTCTACCGTCACCTTGGGCGAATCACCGCAAGGGTTTCACGCACTGGCCTTTGTGCTGATCGTGGGTGGTATTTGGGTGTCGTCACGCAAACCCTGAAACTGTTGCGAATCGGTTATATATTAAAGTGTTCAATATATTCTGAATTTGTACTTATAAATACTCATTCACTGGCATACCCGCAAAGATTGCCCCCAATAATTTCAATGGGTAAATTGTCAACACATAACATGCATTTTTCGAAATTTTTAAATCCTTTTTAATTAGGTTAAATGCATGAAATATGTACAAGCTTGGTCCTTATGGCCTATTTTGTTTGGCCTTTTGATAGGTATTCAACTGCCCTCACAGCTTCATGCCAAAGAACCAGTGGCAAGCGACAAAGTGCTGGAGATTTTTCAGCAACCCGCAGACAAAACGCAAGCAGCCAAACTGCTCCATGTGTTTGACTTGGCCAGCTTGAAACAACTGCCTCAGCAAACGTTCACCACCCACACGCCCTGGTACAAAAAACCGGTCACTTTCACCGGACCGCTGCTGCGGGACGTGTTGAATACCGCCAAGGTGAAAGGCACCACCATTACCGCGGTGGCACTCGATGAGTACAAGGCCAAACTGCCATTCAGCGATGCCGAGAAATTTGACCTGATAGTGGCGCACTCTTTGGATGGCAAACAAATGGGTCCGAAAAACAAAGGGCCCTTGTTTGTGGTGTACCCGTATGACAGCCGAAAAGAGTTGCAAAGCGTGCTGTATTACCAGCGCTCAGTCTGGCAGCTCAAAGGTTTGATCATCGAATAAGCGCACGGTGATGCGACTGAGACTCTCCTCGATTTCCTACAGCATCCGGCTGTTTGTGATCACTGCGGTGATGGCGGCCGCCATGTTGGTCTTGTTGGCTTTCGAATTGATACAGCGTCAGGTACTGCTTGAACAAAACGCAGTCAGAGTGGATTCACTCACCGCACCTGCTTTTATTTTGGACAACGAGTTCCAGCGTTTTCAGCATGCGCTGGAATTGCATTTGTACACACAACAGCGGGTCTCCAAAGATGCCTTGCAAATGCGTCTCGATGTGTTGACCAGCAAAGTTGAAGTGGTGCGCGAGTCACCAGGCTCTGCCTTCATGTTCAAAGACCCACAGAACATAGCAACGCTAGACATGATGCAAACGTATGTACAGCGTGCGCAACAAGTGCTGGATCAAGAGCCAAGTCAGCATCAAGAACTGCGCATGTTGTTGAATGACATGCAGGCATTCACTTCCAAAAACCATCCGATCAGCTATTCCGCTGACTTGCTCGCCTCTTTGTTGTTAGAGCAGCAAAATGCAGAATTGCTGTCGCAAAACCAGCAAATCACTTGGCTGACACTGGCGCAACTGGTGTTGTTGATGGCGGCGGCCTTCGGACTGTTGACGCGGCACCGCTCACAGCAACGCGAACAAACCGCGTTGACTGCATTGAATGATCAACTGCGCGAAGCACAACGCGATGCCGAGGCGGCGAGTCGCGGCAAAAGCCTGTTTCTGGCCAATATGAGCCATGAACTTCGCACCCCTTTCAACGGCATCGTAGGTATTTTGAATATCTTGGGCACCACGCCACTGAGCAGCCAACAAGCAGATTTGGTCAAGACAGTGAACGATTCAGCCGGTCATTTTTTGAAACTGTTGAACGATATTTTGGACATGTCTGCGCTGGAGTCCGGCAAGATCAGCTTGCAATCGGAGGCGGTTGACTTGCGCGTATTGATGATGAATGTCGAGGCCATCATGCGGCCAATGGCGATACAAAAAGGATTGTCTTTTCAAGTGCCAGACTTGCCCGCAGAGCCCGTCTGGGTGAAATCGGATGCCACACGCTTGCGACAAATTTTGCTCAACCTGTTGAACAACGCCATCAAGTTCACAAAACAAGGCCAGGTCAGCCTGTACTTTCGCCAGTCAAGCGACGACAAGTCCTTGCGATTTTTTGAGTTCAGCATCTGCGACACCGGCATAGGTTTGGACGAAACTTCGCTGGGTAAATTGTTTCAGCGCTTCTACCAAGTCGACTCAGGTTTGTCGCGCAAATTCTCGGGTGTCGGTTTGGGTTTGGAAATCTCCTTGTCACTCGCACGTTTGCTCGGCGGTGACATCCATGTGCAAAGCCAGCCCGGGCAGGGCTCGAATTTCACGGTGCGTTTGCCGTTGGTGCCGCATCAACCAGAGAGCGTTGATGCAGCGCCGCCAAGCGCACCACTGAGCATCACTGACAGCGAAAAGCTGCGCATCCTGGTCGCCGAAGACCATCCCGTCAATCAAAAATTTTTAGCGTTTTTGCTGCAACGTCTGGGTCATCAAGCCACTTTTTGCGAGAACGGTGAAATCGCACTGCAAACCTTAGACAAAGAAGATTTCGATGTGGTGCTGATGGACATACACATGCCGGTGATGGATGGATTGACAGCCACTCGCGCCATACGTTCCAAAAGCTGCCGCAAAGCGCGCATTCCCATCATTGCGCTGACAGCCGATGTGTTCAAAGAAGCACGCGAAAGCGCTGCCGCCGCCGGTGTGAATGCGTTTATCCCTAAGCCTGTGCAATTGCAGGAATTGCAAAACGCATTGAATACACATGTCAAGAGCGCAAGCCAGGAAGATGAAACTGCCCTCAGCTGAGTCTCAACCCCTGTTGCGTTCAACCCAACGCTGCGAAGTCTTTCAATCAGAATGCCCCTGGATACGCCCCGCCGTCGATCAAAATGTTTTGACCATTGATGAAGCCTGCGTGCTGGCTGCATAAAAACGCACAGGTTTGACCGAACTCTTCTGGATGGCCGAAGCGGTTGGCAGGCGCACTGGCGCGGCGTGCTTGCGCCAGTTCATCCACGCTCTTGCCGGTTTTCTCGGCCGTGCCTTTCAAAATACTTTTCAAACGGTCGGTGTCAAACGCACCCGGTAATAAGTTGTTGATGGTGACGTTGTGTTTGGCGATAGCCGGGTTACGTGACAAGCCGGCCACAAACCCACTCAAGCCGCTGCGTGCGCCATTGGATAAACCCAAAATATCGATGGGTGCCTTCACTGCACTCGAAGTGATATTCACGATGCGCCCGAAGCCGCGGGACGCCATGCCGTCGATGGTGGCTTTCATCAACTCAATCGGTGTCAACATGTTCGCGTCTACCGCTTTGATCCATGCCTCGCGGTCCCATTCGCGAAAGTCACCGCTGGGCGGGCCGCCTGCGTTGGTGACGACGATGTCAAAGTTTTTACCTGGACCACCAGCGACTGACCAAATGGCTGCGCGTCCGGCCTCGGTGGTGATGTCTTGCGCTACCGTCAGCGCTGTCACGCCATGTGCGCGCAAACCAGCCGCCGATGCTTCAAGCACCTCGGCGCCGCGCGACACCATCACCAGATTCACACCGGCTTGTGCCAACGCACTGGCGCAACCCCAGCCCAAGCCTTTGCTCGCGCCGCCCACCAGCGCCCATTTACCTTTGATGCCTAAGTCCATGTTTTCTCTCCTGTTTGTGAAGCCACATACACACCACCGAGCACCAGCACAGTGCCCATACCAATCCATACATTGACTGGTTGACCCAACACCAGCACACCCAAGGTGAGCGTGGCCATGGGACCGACCATACCGACCTGCGAAGTCAGCGCCGCGCCTATGCGCTCTATGGCCAACATGATGAACACCACCGGTGCCACCGTGCACACCGTGGCGTTCAATAACCCCAGCCACAACACCTGAGGTTGCACCACGGCAGCAGCCCAAGGCCTGAGTATGGCAAATTGCAATAAACAACACAGACAGGCGACGATAGAGGCCAGGCCGACCAAGCGCAAAGCGCCTATGCGCTTGACCATCTGGCCGCTGAACATCAGGTAAAAAGCATAGGCCAACGCACTGGCCAACACAAACGCCGATCCCGTGACCACACCGCTGCCGCTGAAACTGACCTCGTGTGCAAACACCAACAGCACACCGGCGTAACTGATGGCCATGGCCCAGACTCTTCGCGCTTGCAAACGGTGTTTGTAAATCGCAGCACTCAGCAACATCACGAGGGTCGGATTCAAATACAAAATCAAACGTTCCAAACTCGCAGTGATGGTTTGCAAACCCAAAAAATCCAAGAAGCTGGCCAGGTAATAACCTAAAAACCCCAGCCCGCATATGGCCAGCAAATCACGCCGGGTGAGCGGGTTGGCCAGTGCATGCGTTTGACGCGATGCCCACCAAGTCATGGCGATAAAAAACGGAAACGCAAACAACATGCGGTACATGATGACGGTGACCGCGTCCACACCGTAACGGTAGGACAGCTTGACGATGATGGCTTTGCCGCTGAAAGCGATGGCACCTGCGAGCGCCAGCAACATGCCGCCGGCATGGGCTGACACAGGCTGAAAACGCAAGGCCGGTGATGTCACAAGTTAGAAACCGGCCACCAGTCCATCGCGGCGCGAATCGCTGGCCGCCACATAGCCTTCGATCTTGGGGTCGCCCATGCGCCAAATAAATTGACCTGAGCCGAAATCTTGGTAGCTGTCGTTGATGACTTCCATGGCGTGGCCGCGTTGTTGCAAACCTTGAACTGTGTGAGGGTCCATACCGGCTTCCACATTGATGACCAAGCCTTCGTTGTAGCGCCAGCGCGGCGCATCGCAGGCCGCTTGCGGGTTTTGCGCGTAATCGAGCATTCGCACCAAGGTTTGCACATGGCCTTGCGGTTGCATGTTCGCGCCCATGACGCCGTAACTCATCACCGGTTGGCCGTCTTTGGTGAGAAACGCGGGGATGATGGTGTGAAACGGACGCTTGCCCGGTGCCACCAGATTGGCCGGATTCAAACCACCGGGGCGCACCGCAAACGCATGACCGCGGTTTTGCAAACTGACACCATAGGTTGGCTCGACACAGCCCGAGCCAAAGCCCATGTAATTGCTTTGGATGAAGCTGACCATCATGCCGTTTTCGTCTGCGGCGGTGAGGTAAATCGTGCCACCCTTGGCCGGGTTGCCTGCTTTGAAATCTTGCGCATGCTGCATGTCAATCAACTTGGCGCGTTCTTTCAAATACGACTTGTCCAGCATTTGCGCCGCCGTCACTTCCATGCTGCTTTGATCGGCCACATAACGGTAGACATCGGCAAACGCGAGTTTCATGGCTTCGATTTGCACATGCTGCGAATCCACGCCGTCGCGTTGCAATGCGGCGAGGTCAAAGTTATCCAATATGCCCAAGGCGATCAGCGCTGCAATGCCTTGCCCGTTAGGCGGAATTTCATGCAAGGTGTGACCACGGTAATTCATGGAGATCGGCTTGACCCATTCGGCTTCATAAGCCGCAAAGTCAGAGGCTTTCAATGAGCCGCCGTTGGCATTTGAAAAACGCTCCAAAGCTTCAGCGATTTCACCGCCGTAAAACGCCTGGCCTTGGGTTTTGCCAATCGCACGCAAGCCATTGGCCGCAGATGCAAATTGGAACAACTCGCCGACTTGCGGGGCACGGCCGCGCGGCAAAAACGCCTGCGCAAAACCGGGTTGGCCTTTAAGCTCATCCACGGGCGCTGCCCATTTTTCCTGCACCACCACACTCAACAAAAAGCCGCGCTCCGCAATCTCTATGGCCGGTTGCATCAAATCTTCGAAAGGCAATTTTCCGAAACGCTCACTCAATGCCACCCAACTGGCAACAGCGCCGGGCACGGTGACTGAATCGATGCCGCGCTTAGGCGGCTGCATGGCGTTGTCGCCGTATTTGCGTTGGAAATAGTCAGGCGTCCAGGCTTGCGGTGCGCGTCCCGAGGCATTCAAACCATGCAGTTGCTGGCCGTCCCACAAAATGCAAAACGCGTCTGATCCCAAGCCGCAACTGACCGGCTCGACGATGGTCAACACCGCCGCCGCTGCGATGGCTGCATCCACCGCATTGCCGCCACGCCAGAGCATGCGCAAACCGGCTTGTGCGGCCAGCGGGTGTGAGGTTGACACGATGTTGCGGGCGAAGACGGGGAGGCGGGTACTGCTGTAGGGATTGTTGAAATTGAAAGACATGGTGTGTGAATGGAGAGACGAGAAAAACCGCTGACACGGCGCGAGCTTGAAAAAAATCAGTTGTCCGGGCGCATGACCTTGAAATGCAAGCGACGCGTGATGCGCCAGACCACCAAAGCGATGACTGGCACCGCCAAGGCAGTGGCTAGCGTCGGGTCGTTGATCCAGCCTTTGGCGGCCAAGCCTTCGGCGACATAGTGCATCAAACCGGTGATGTAGTAAGTGATGGCCGCCACTGACAAACCTTCGACAGTGGTTTGTAATTTGAGTTGCATGCCTTGGCGTTTGTTCATCGCTGTCAGCAAGGCCTGGCTGCTTTGTTCTTGTTGGAAGTCCACGCGGGTTCGCAACAAATTGCTCATGCGTGACACGCGCTCGGATAACGCAGTTTGCCGTTTAGCCACCCAATCACAAGTGCTGCGCGCTGGTGACAAACGCCGGTCCATGAATTCGCCTATGGATTGAAACCCGGGCAAGCGGGTTTCGCGTATGTCTTGTATGCGCCTGTCCACCAGTTCGAAATACGCTTTGCTGGCGGAGAAACGCGAATGCTGCGCCGCGTACTGGCCTTCAACCTGACCGGCCAAGCGCGTCAATCGCTCCAACAACTCGGCTTCTTCGTCATGGCGCGCGCTGCGAATGGCCTGCGCCAAATCAGCCAATTCTTGTTCGGCCTGCGCCAACGCAGGCGCTGTAGTGCGTGCCACCGGCAAGCCCAGCAATGCCATCATGCGGTAGGTTTCAATCTCCAGCAGGCGTTGTACCAACCGGCCTAAGCGGCGTTTGGACAACTGCCCGACACGCAACAACATGCGCGAATAACCGTTCGGGTCAATTTGAAAATCGGTGTGCAATGTGGCAAAGCCTTCGGCGAGTTGACAGGCCACCAGACTGTCTTCGCGAAACTGTTGGTGCAATTCGTCGCGGTCGGCCAGGTTGTCGGTTTGTTCAGCCCACAAATGGATGCGTGACAAACATTCGCCAGGCAAGGCCTGCAACCATTGCTGAGGAATCACACGCAAAGCCAAACCGTAGTCATCGGCTTTGGGCAAACCGGTGGTGGCATCCACCATGAAAGTCCAGGTGACAAATTCGGTGTGCAATTCCCAGCGCAACCGCCAACGGCCAACATCGATACGCAAATGGTTGGCACTCGCGTCCGGCACCGGTAAATGGTGGTCCCGCAGCAAGGCCAGCAAGTGTTCACGGCTGGCATCGCGTGCGGCAGCATCGGCCAGCATCACCACATGGGTGATGGCCAGCGGTGCGCTCATGGGTTCGGGCGGACGGGCATGCACTTCGTTGTGCAAGGCGCGGCGCAGTGCGTGTTCTTTCATGTGTCAGTCTCAATCTTCGACAAAAGCTTCTTTACGTTTGGACTTGATGGCCGGCAGCAATACCAGCAACAGCAAAACCACGGCCAGCGCCAACAAGGCCGCCGACAAAGGCCGCGTGATGAACACCGACCAGTCACCTCGCGCCAATTTCAAAGCGCGCTTTAAATACTCTTCCATCATCGGGCCCAAGATAAAGCCAAGCAGCAAAGGCGCGGGTTCACAGCCGAGTTTGGTGAACACATAGCCAGCCAAGCCGAACAGGGCCACCAGCCAGATATCGAAAGTGGAATTGTTGGTGGTGTAGACACCGATGGCGCAAAACAAGACGATGGCTGGGAACAGGTAATGGTAGGGCACGGTCAGCAGTTTGATCCAAATGCCGATCATGGGCAGGTTCAAGATGATGAGCATCAAATTACCGATCCACATGGAGACGATCAAGCCCCAAAACAACTCGGGGTTGACCGTCATCACCTGCGGGCCAGGCTGTATGTTGTGAATGGTCATGGCGCCGACCATCAAAGCCATTACTGCATTGGGTGGAATGCCCAAGGTGAGCAAAGGGATGAAGGAAGTTTGCGCACCGGCGTTGTTGGCAGACTCGGGCGCGGCCACGCCCCGGATATTGCCCTGACCCAACGGCACTTCACTGTCTTTAAGCTTGATTTTTTTCTCTAAGGTGTAGGAAGCAAAAGAAGCCAACACGGCACCGCCGCCGGGCAACACACCCAACACCGAACCCAGTGCGGTGCCGCGCAATACCGCGGGCATCATGTGTTTGAAATCCTCGCGGGTGGGCATCAAGCCCTGCACCTTGGCGGTGAACACTTCTCGGTCCACTTCACTTTTGGCCAAGTTGCTGATGATTTCAGCGTAGCCAAACACACCCATAGCGACCGCGACAAACCCAATGCCATCGGCCAATTCCGGCATATCCAATGTGAACCTTGCCATGCCAGAGTTGATGTCAGTGCCCACCAGACCCAGCAGCAACCCCAAAATGATCATCGCGATAGCCTTGAGCAGCGAACCCGAAGCCAGCACCACCGCACCGATCAGACCCACCACCATCAACGCGCAGTATTCGGCAGGACCAAAGGCAAACGCCAGCTCGGTCAACGGTGCCGCAGAGCCAGCCAACAACAATGTGCCGATGCATCCCGCAATGAAAGATGAGATGCCCGCAGCCGCCAAAGCCGGACCGGCGCGCCCTTGACGCGCCATCTGATAGCCGTCCAGCGTGGTCATCACCGAAGAAGATTCCCCCGGCAAATTGACCAATATGGCGGTGGTCGAACCACCGTACTGAGCACCGTAATAAATACCCGCCAACATGATCAACGCAGACACCGGCGGCAAGGCATAGGTGGCGGGCAACAACATGGCAATGGTGGCCACCGGTCCGATGCCGGGCAGCACGCCGATGAGCGTGCCCAACAAACAACCGATCAAGGCATAGAGCAAATTGATGGGTGTGCCAGCAACAGCAAATCCGGTGGCAAGGTTGGCAAGCAAGTCCATGCGTTTCCAATCAATTCAGTTGGATGAAGTCAGGCCACAAGGGCAAGGGCAAATTCAAGAGGCGAATAAACACCAGGTAACTGCCTAGGGCAAGAACGCTGGCCAGCACCAGCCAGCGTTTGAGGGTGAAACTCGCGGCATCGGCCAACAAAGCCAAGCCGCACAAACCATAGATGGCGGCGACGATGCCCATGGAAGGCAAACCGAACATCGGCAAGCCGCCCAAAAAAATGCCAAACAACAAATTAGCACCCAAAATACACAGCAGCGGTCGCCACGCAATGTCACCGATCAAGCCGCCGTCAGGTGTTTCCACCACCAAGGAGAAAAACATGATGAAGCCACCGAGCAGCACCAGCAACAAACCCAGCACCAGTGGGAAATAACCCGGCCCCATTTGGCTGGCGCTACCGACCGTGAATTCTGTGGCCGAACTCCAAGCAAACGCAGCGCCGGTTAACGTAAACATCACCCCAGAAGTGAAATCTTTTTGGCTCTTGATTGACAAAGTAAAACTCCTGAAGAGAGCAAAGACGTGATTGTCACCTACGACGCTGTTGGTCGGAGAAGCCGCAGCCATTGCGGCGCAGGCAAGCGCCAGCGCTTTTGAATCTCTGCGGCACGCGCCTGTAACAATTCTTCTGTGGGGTGTTGCGCCGTGCGAAGCGCCAACACCACGGTATTGCCTTCGCGCGTCGGCTTGAAAGCCCACACCGTGTCAGCGCCAAAGGCCTGTCGGATGTGCCCCAGGCTGCGCTCAAAGCTGGAAGAGCGACCAAACAAATTGACCAGCATGCATCCGCGTTGGGTCAACAGGTTTTTGCAATGGCCATAAAAGACCGGGTCATCCAAGACAGGCGCAGCAGCTTTGTCGTCATACAAATCGACATGCAACACATCGACCTGCCCTTGCCAATGTGCGTGTGCCGCGACCTCGGCGGCGTCGCCGAGCACCACGTTCAAGCGTTCATCATCTGCGCCCAGCTCAAACCAAGTGCGACAAGCCGCAATCACCTGCGGATTGAGCTCAATGGCGGTGGTGCGCATCTTCAGCACTTGGTGACAGTTTTTGGTGAGCGCAGCCGCACCCAGACCGAACTGCATGGCGTGCATGCCTTCCACCTCGTCTGCATCCTGAAACAACAACCAGGCCTGCATGCGCTGCACATAGTCCAACTCAATGTCGTTCGGTTTGTTGAGCAACATAGAGCCCTGCGCCCACACCGTACCCAGATGCAAATAGCGCACCTTGCCGTGCTCGGACACATTGACTTGCGGGAGTTTGGGTGGGGTGGAGGCCATGAGGGATTGTCGCTAGTTATGAACTGCTGTCGGTTGGCGGCTTAGTCTCCACAACAAATATCGATTTGCGCGTGAGTACATATGAAAGTCTGTAGGTTTTGATGCCGTGGTTTTCAGTGGACACCACAACAGTGTCTTCCTTTTGGTTCGTCTCCAGCACAGTGCACAAACCATGAATGCGGTGAAACATAAGTGCACCTTCGGAAAATGGACTGTTGACATCAGGTACCAGATGGTCAGGCAAACCCCTTCTTTTTCTTGCAAGTTGTTGGATGTATAGGGCCAATTCGGAAATGCTAGACATAGGCTCACCCCAGTCGCTACAGAACACGTACTCAGGTCGTAGGAATTGATGTTTTATCAGGTAACAGTACCACTGGGTTTGTGGGTCAAACGGTCTGTCGCAAGGCCGTAAGTGGTCAAATATTTCTTCCTTTGACAAAGGCGTTTCCATTGAAATGTCGCGAAACCGTTGATCCGTAGCCTCAATGAGCTCTAACCTTTGCCGCCCTCAACGCAGACTAATGTTAGTTTGAGGACCTACAAGACTACGAACTGACAGGGGTTCGTAGTTTTTTGGTATGACTGAATAGAACTCAAAGTGATACTATTTGAAGTAACACTGATTGAACATTGGATAACAAATGGCTCTACTCGACGAACAACTGGTTGAAGAATGGCTAAACAGGCAGAACTTTTTCACGATACGTGGAATAAAGTCAGGAAATGATGAAATTGATCTTTTAGCAATTCGACCTAACCCTGAAGGTATGGAGTGCTGGCACGTAGAAGTTCAGATCAGTTATCGGCCTGTTAACTACATCGGTGGCGATAAGAACGCACGTAAGCGAAACAAAAAAGAACTTCGCGCAGGTGTTGAGCAATGGGTTGCTAAGAAGTTCACCAGTCCAAGAAAGGTCAAACGTAGGAACGAAATACTTTCAGATGCCAGCTGGAGAAAGTTCATTGTTCACGCAGTCTTGAAGGACGAGGCTGAATTGACGATCATGGAAGAACTGGGCGTTGAACTTATTCCATATAAGCGGGTACTTGAGGACTTGCGCTCGGAGAAGCAGAGCAAAAGTTCATCTGCCGCCAGCGGTATCGTCGAGATGCTGAACTACTTGAAATAGTTCCAGCAATAAAAGGAAAATGAAATGACCGCAGACAAATACGAACAAGATCACCTGCGAAGAGGCAAAGAGTTGGTCTATGAGCAATGGAGGAAGTTGCTGTGTATTTTTGTCGTTGAGGATGACATCAACACTAACCAATTTACCCCTAAAGAAGTTACATCAGAGAAGATAAGAACAATTTTTGATAACGGATACAAATTAGCCATGTTTCAGACGAGAGCCTCGCTAAAACAGGAGTTGTCTGATTCCCAAGATACAAGTCAAATAGAAGCAATTGAGCGGCTAATCAAACAGATCGACGATAGATTAGAAACGCAAAAATGTCTCGTGACTTATAGCGGCAGTCCTGACAAGTCGTTGTATCTAGACGCTGTGAAAAGGTATCAGGAATTCAGTCGATACGCCAAAGAAGATGTCACTAAATGGACAGACAGATGTGAATTTTCGAACGTATGGCTCTGGCAATGGCGCGGGGTAGACTCAAGCAGGAAGTACAACTTTGATTAAGTGAAGGTGTGATGGCTGAGAATATTAGTAATTCCACCATCTCGCATCAAAAAAATTTCTAAAAACTACTTCACTCACCCATACCCCCACTCCCAAGCCTCTGCCATTTTCTTCCGCAAGGAGTCTGGCACACGCGCATCGCCAGTCGTTTTTTTCATGGTGTCTTGCATGGCTTGTGCAATGCGCTCCAGTGTTCGCGCAGGCTGGCTGACACCGCAGATGCGTTGTCCAAAGTCTTCCAGTTCTTTTTTACTGGGATAGTCCCGAGTTTGGTTTTTGCCCGCAAACAATTTAAGCGCCAAGGTTCGGTCTTGCAACTCGGGGCCACCCGCGTATTGGGTATAGGTGTAAATGCTGGTGGTCACCACATCGAACATTGGGGCCAGCCACATGTCTTGGGTTGAACGGTAAAGCAAACCAAAATTTTTCAAATGCGCATCGCCGTTATGCACCATGACAGAAAACGCGACTTGCTCAAAAAACCGATGCAAGTTATCGCTAGGAAGCTGTAGTTGGCGCATCAGTTCTGCAATGCGTTGGTAGCTACCTTGGTATTTGCGGTCCGACAAAATGTCTCGCACGCGTAATCCGGCCAATGCTGCAATGTCCTCAAACCCTAGGCGCTCTGTCTGCCCATCCTCATGAACAATCAGGTCAAAACGGTCCAGCACCAGCATTTGTCCATCGTCCGATAGCGCAAATGTTGGTGTGTCAATACCTGCTTCCTTGGCAGCCGTCAGGCACAGAAATTCGTTGGCGGCTAAGCCCGGATAAGCGGCGCTGGCCGCTTTGACGATAAGCGATGGAATAGGCACGGTAGGCCGGTCAGGCACCATGATTTTGGGCTGCATCCCGGCGATGCCCGCCCCTGTGCTCAGGTACGCAGCCACCAGTTCGTTGAACACCTCAGGCGTGTAAGCCGTTTTCAACAATTCGCTTTTGCTGATGGTTCTTGGCATGGGTGTCACAGCAATGTCTGGCACGCTATAGCCCAAGCGACCAATGCCATTTCGTCCGATAAGCGCCAGCATGTGCATGGGTGTCCGCGTTTGCTTGGGAAAGAGTTCCCGAATCTTCATGAACAAGTCGCCTTCAGGCAAATTCTGATCCATGGGCGGAAACAAATCGCCATCTTGCCAAGTGAGTTGTTTAGCAGCAGGCATGAGCAAAGCCACAGCGGCTTGCTCAGCTTGTGGCTGCACATAGCGAAATTCGTAGACAGATGAACGTATCAACTGACCAGCGTTGTCAGCGTCGCCAATAGACACATTCAGCTGACGAATTTTTTCAGGAAGCATCGTCGTCTTCCATGAACCTGGCCGCAACCTCGCTGGCAGTCGGCATACCAACATGCTCGACGCGCATCACTAAGCCCAAAGCACCCATGACGGCAAACAGCGAAGACACCGTGGACTCTTCGCCCGCTTCCAAACGGTAGATGACTTCGCGCACCTTGCCCGCCCTTTCTGCCAGCGCGGACTTGCTCATGCCCAGCGCTTTGCGGCGGGCTTGCAGTTGTTGTCCCAATTCATCGGGGAGTCGAATATTGTCAGTCATGGCTTGCATATTATCCATAAAAACAGGTATTTGCAAGCTACAGCTAACAAAAATAAGCGCAGGCGCAGAAAGAATCGAGTCGGTAAACCGTGTTTCGCAGCATTCTCGACATTCACATTGCGCACCCTCAGTTCCAATCACAAACCCAACACCTGCCGCACATTTTTAGTCGTCGCCTCCCGCACTTCCTCCACGGACACACCCCGCAAATCAGCCAGCACCTGGGCGATGCGCGGCACCTGCGCCGGTGTGTTTCTCCCTTGCGCCACACCCGCCTCGCGCTGCTCTGCGGTCACGTACAACCAATGCGGCGGTATGTCGGGCGAGTCGGTTTCCAGCACCATCGCGTCCAGCGGTAATTCGGTTGCCAAGCGGCTCAACTGCAAGGCCCGCTCGTAAGTCAAGGCACCACCAAAACCCAGCTTGAATCCCAAGTCAACAAACATCTGCGCTTGTTGCAGGCTGCCGTTGAATGCATGCGCAATGCCGCCAATGACTGGCGTTTGCCGCAAGCCTTGCAGCAGCAAATCCGCGCTACGGCGTACATGCAAGATGACCGGTAAATCATGTTGTTGCGCCAGTTTGAGTTGCGCTTTGTAAAACACTTGCTGACGCGCCATGTCCAAGCCCGGCACAAAACCATCGAGCCCTATTTCCCCGACAGCCACCAAGCGCGGGTCGCTGCGGTGCTGCTGCAGTTGCACGTCAAGCGTTTGCAAGTCGGCTTCAGCCGCTTGTGCCGTGTACATCGGGTGTATGCCCAGCGCATACACATCGCCATGTTGATGCGCCAGCGCTCGCACCGTGTCAAAGTTGCTCGCCTCCACCGCCGGAATCACACAGGTAGTCACACCGGCCGCGCGTGCTGCTGCACGTACCGCATCCCGGTCTGCGGCAAATTCATGTGCGTCTAAATGGCAATGGCTGTCAATCCAATTCATGCCCTGATTGTGACGAGATACCTCGCCTTGTCTGTGCCAAGCGGTTGCGGCAACCGAGTGCGGCAAACCATGGACGTGTGATCACTTATATTCAGTCATACACATTGCGCCACTGTTACTGCGCCTTGCCTCATTTCTCAAAGGATATTGTCATGAAAACCCTGTTCGCCGCTTTGTCGCTCAGTGTCGTTGCCGCTGTCATGTCTGGGTGTGCGACGGAAACCTCTCAGGCGCTTCCCACGCCTCAGGTTGCCAGCGCATCCAGCGTGTACAACGGGCCGCGCTACGCCTTGGCCATTGGCATGTTTGAGAACCGCTCAAGCTTTTTACGCGGCTTGTTTTCTGACGGCATTGACCGCTTGGGCAACCAGTCCAAAACCATTTTGATTTCCCATTTGCAGCAAGCCAATCGCTTTTCTGTGATGGACCGGGATAACCTTGGTGAAGCGAAATTTGAAAAAGAGATTGAAGGTAAAACGCAGACGCTCAAGAGCGCCGAGTTTTTGGTCACCGGCGACATCACCGAATTCGGTCGCAAGGAAGTCGGCGACCAGCAATTGTTCGGTTTGCTCGGCCGCGGTAAAACCCAAATCGCCTATGCGAAAGTCACTTTGAATGTGGTGAACGCCGCCAACTCCGAGGTGGTGTATTCAGTCCAAGGCGCGGGTGAATATGCTTTGTCTAACCGCGAGGTGATCGGCTTTGGCGGCACCGCCAGTTATGACGCCACGCTCACCGGTAAGGTGTTGGATCTGGCCATACGCGAAGGCGTGAACAAGCTCGTGACCGGTGTGGACTCGGGTCAATGGAAGCGCGGTTCATGAACGGCCTGCGCTTGCTGTGCATCGGCGCATTGGTGTGGTTGCAGGCTTGCGCCAGCAACGACACCTCGCTATACCACTGGGGCAGTTACCAGGACAAAGTGTATGAAGGCTTTCAAGTAGAAAACGGCAATACTTCCCCTGAAAAGCAATTGCAGGAATTGCTGCAGGAACAACAAAAAGCCGTATCCAAAGGCAAGGCCTTGCCCCCGGGTTTTCAAGCGCACATGGGTTATTTGTTTTTCCAAACGGGTCAACCTGACCGTGCTGTCATGGCTTTTGAAAATGAGAAAAAACAATTCCCTGAGTCATCCACCTACATGGACTTTGCCATTGGCAAGTTGAAAAAACCATGAACCTGCACTCAATCTCACGCGTTTTTAAAACAGCTACTTTGCTGGGGGTGGTGTTTTTGGTCGGCTGCGCCGCACCTTCTAAACCTGACCAATCCGCTTTCAGAAGCAGCAACCCGAAGTCCATTCTGGTCTTGCCGCCCATCAATCAGTCCACCGATATCCGCGGCAGTCTGAGCTTTTTGTCCACCGTCACACTTCCGCTGTCTGAAGCCGGTTACTACGTGTTCCCGGTGGCCATGGTGGAAGCCACGTTCAAAGAAAACGGTTTGCCTTTGCCCGACCAAATGCACGAGGCTCCGCTGTCCAAATTGCAATCCATCTTTGGCACAGATGCAGTGCTCTACCTCACCCTGGAAAAATACGGCAGCACCTATGTGATCTTAGACAGCCAAACTGTCGTGACTGCCAAAGCCAGGTTGGTGGATGCGCGCACTGGCACCTTGTTGTGGCAAGGCAGAGCCAGCGCGTCTGACGCAGAAGGACGCGATAACAACAATGGTTTGCTAGGTGTGCTGCTGACTTCTGTGATCCACCAACTCGCCAGTAACATCGGCAACCCGGGTTATAGATTGTCCAATGTGACCAGTGCACGCTTGCTCACCCCGCAACCGGGTGGCATGTTGTTTGGACCGCGTTCGCCGAACCACGGTAAAGACTGAACGGGTAAAAGATTCAGGCTTGCAAGCGTCCGGCAACCAAGCGCAATTGCCGGTCACAACGCGCGGCCAGACTGTCGTCATGCGTGACCAACACAAACCCAGTGCCTTGCCGGTGCGCAAGGTCCAACATCAAAGCAAACACGTTGTCTGCGGTGCTGCGGTCCAGGTTACCTGTGGGTTCATCTGCCAGCACACAAGCCGGTTGCGTGACCAAGGCGCGAGCAATCGCCACACGCTGACGCTCTCCGCCGGACAACTCCGATGGACTGTGTTTGATGCGCTCACCCAAACCCACGGCTTCGAGCATGGCCTGCGCCTGTGAAGCGGCTTGTTCACGCGGCATACGGCGTATCCACAAAGGCATAGCAACGTTGTCTAACGCGCTGAACTCGGGCAGCAAATGGTGGAACTGGTAGATGAAGCCCAGGTGTTGATTGCGCAAACGCCCCAGTGCAGTTGGATCCAATCCAGCCAAGGCCTGACCGAGTAAATGCACAGAACCTGCGCTGGGCGTATCTAGGCCGCCAAGCAAATGCAGCAAGGTGCTTTTACCGGAACCAGACGCACCGACCACGGCCAATGTTTCACCGGCATGGATATGCAAATCCACATCCTGCAACACGGTCACATCAATCTCACCTTCGTGAAAACGTCGTCCCAACTTGTGTGCCTGCAATACAAGTTCACTCATGGCGCAGGGCCTCCGCGGGGTCGATGCGGCTGGCGCGCCAGCTGGGGTACAAGGTGGCGGCCAAGGCCAACACCAAAGCAATGATGACCACGGGACCGATGTCGGCCCATTGCGGATCGCTGGGCATGCGGCTGATCAGGTAAACATCTTGCGGCAGAAAACTCGCACCCAAGGCGCGTTCAATGGCCGGCACGATGCTGCCGATATTGAAAGCCACCAACAGCCCGAGCACCAAACCGGAGACGGTGCCGATGATGCCGACCAACGCGCCTTGCACCACGAATATTGCCATGATGCTGGCAGGACTGGCGCCTAGTGTGCGCAAGATGGCGATGTCGCCACGCTTGTCTGTGACGGTCATCACCAGTGTGCTGACCAAATTGAAAGCAGCCACAGCCACGATCAAAGTCAAAATGATGAACATCATGCGTTTTTCAATTTGCACAGCTGTGAACCAGGTGCGGTTGGCACGGGTCCAGTCGCGCACCAGCAAATCGGTGCCGAGTTCGGGCGCGATCTCTGCCGCCACTTCACGGGCAAGTTGTGCATTCTTCAATTTCACACGGATGCCGTTGGGGCCTTCCAGCCTGAAGATGCGTTCTGCGTCTTGGATGTGCAGCATGGCCAAACTGGCGTCGTATTCGAAATGGCCGGTGTCCAACATGCCCGCCACCTGCAATTGCTTCAACCTTGGCACCACACCCACGGGGGTGACCTGACCGCCGGGCGCAACCAGCGTCACGCGGTCACCGGTCTTGACGCCGAGAATGCGCGCCAACTCGGCACCCAACACCACCGCATACGAACCCGGTTGCAATTGTGCAAGCAAAGCGGGCGGCATGGCGGCGACCACATCAGTGACCGCCGCTTCTTGCGTGGGATCGATACCGCGCACCACAGCCCCGCGCATGTCTTCGCCTTGGGCCATCAACACCTGTGACAACACAAACGGTGCACTGGCCACCACCTGCGGATGCTGTTGCACACGTTGTTGAATGCCAGCGACATCTTGCAATGTTGCACTGGTGTAGGCCAGCACCTCGATATGTGACAACACGCCCAGCATGCGGTCGCGCACTTCTTTTTGAAACCCGTTCATCACACTCAAGACAATGATGAGTGCCGCCACGCCCAAGGCAATGCCCAGCATGGAGACCGAGGAAATGAAAGAGATGAACCGGTTGCGGCGAGCGGCGCGACCGGCGCGGGTGTAGCGCCAACCGATCAACCACTCAAAAGGCCATTTGGAATGTGTCATTGGCCGTGATTGTGGCACCACGGCACAATCACCTTTATGACAATCACCGATTCAGCAACCGTGCACGTGGTGGCCTACGCTTTGTGGCCGCGCGACCTTGACGGTTCGAACCCGCACGAAACCTTGGCATGGCAGCAGGCCTTGCACGCGCGCCGTGCATCTGCGGCGCTTGTCGCTCTCGCCCAGAGCCACATCATCGCTAGAGAACAACAGGAAGCAGACAGCGCTTGCATGTCGCATGAGATGGTTTGGGCGAATGCACAAGGCTGGCAAACAACGCCACACTTGCTCCCACTTGCGGCTTGTCAAGCCGAGCAATTGGGTTTGCACTGCCCGCCTGAGCATGGCTGGGCTTTGATTGATCTGGTGCACTTACAGTATGAGCAAGGGCGGGTTCAGGTGGGTTTGCCCAGCCGTTTATCAGCGGCTGAATCTGACGCTTTGCTGCAAGCCATGCACGCGTTTTTTATTGAGGATGGCATCCATTTGCACGCCATTTCTCCAGGCAGGTTTTTGGCGCATGCCACGGTGTTCAAACAATTGCCCTGCGTGAGCCTTGAGCGCGCTTGCTGGCAAGGCATGAATGCCTTGAATGATTCACACCAGGTGGGCGTTCAATCGGCGGCGCAACGCATGATCCGGCGTTTACAAAATGAAATGCAAATGCTTCTCTACACCCATCCGCTTAACGAAGCGCGCGATCAACCGGTGAATTCATTTTGGGTCAGTGGTTGCGGTGAGTTGCCCGCAGTCAATTCCAACCAAGTGGTGTTGCACCCGAGTTTGCGTCAACCCTTTGTACAAGCTCAGCCCGTTGAGTGGGCGCAGTCTTGGGAAGCATTGGCGCATGAAGTGATGCTGCCTGCCTTGCATCAAGGTGATCAACTCGTGCTGTGTGGCACAGACCATGCGCTTCATTTGCAAGCCGGGCAAGACCCTATGCTTCATCGCTTGAAGCGTTTTTTCAAACCCGCTCACTTGATCCAACATTTGTCATGAAATTCATCACCCGCGATGTGCCGCCGCGCGCGGCTTGGGCGCTGGAGCAAGCCGGTGTGCATCCGCTGCTGGCGCGTTTGTATGCCGGGCGCGGCGTGAGTGATGCCAAAGACTTGGATGTTTCTTTGACTCATTTGTTGCCGCCGGACGGCATGAAAGGCATGGCGGATGCAGCACGCTTGCTGGCCGATGCGATTCACACGCAACAACGCATCTGCATCGTCGCTGATTACGACTGCGATGGCGCGACCGCTTGCGCGGTGGCTTTGCGTGGATTGGTGTTGCTGGGTGCGCAACATGTGGACTTCATCGTGCCGGACCGCGTGGTTGACGGCTACGGGCTCACGCCCTCTATTTCGCAACGGGTGCATGCCAGCGGCGCGCAGCTGTTGATCACGGTAGACAACGGCATTGCCAGCGTTGAGGGCGTGGCCGAGGCACAGCGTCTCGGATTGCAAGTGCTGGTCACCGACCACCATTTGCCCGGGTCGCAGATTCCTGCCGCCGAAGCGGTTGTCAACCCCAACCAACCGGGTTGCACGTTCGAGAGCAAACACATGGCCGGTGTGGGCGTGATGTTTTATGTGTTGTTGGCGCTGCGCGCCGAATTGCGACAGCGCGGCGTGTTCAGCAAAGACACCGAGCCACGGCTGGACAGTCTGCTGCCGCTGGTGGCTTTGGGCACGGTCGCCGATGTGGTCAAACTCGACGCCAACAACCGGCGCTTGGTCGCGCAAGGTTTGCAACGCATGCGGCGCGGCCAATTGCCTGCGGGTATGTCGGCGCTGTTTCAAGTGGCAGGACGCGATGCCTCGCAAGCCATCAGCCAAGACATGGGGTTTGCGCTTGGGCCGCGCATCAACGCCGCCGGTCGTTTGTCCGACATGCGGCTGGGCATTGAATGTTTACGCACCGACGACGCCACGCTGGCCTTGCAACTCGCGCAACAACTCGATGCCATCAACCGCGAACGCCGCACGCTGGAGACCGGCATGCGAGAGCAGGCCTTGTTGATCGCCGAATCGCTGATGGACAGCGAGGACGAACCGCCGCCTGCACTGTGCGTGTATGACGAAGAATTCCACGAAGGTGTGGTCGGTATCGTTGCCGGGCGTTTGAAAGATTTGCACTACCGGCCGTGTTTTGTGTTCGCCGCCAGCAAGTCTGAGGGGCAAGCGGTGTTGAAAGGCTCAGGCCGCTCCATCCCCGGTTTTCATTTGCGCGATGCGCTGGACGCGGTGGTCAAACTGCACCCGGGTTTGCTGCTGCGTTTCGGCGGTCACGCCATGGCCGCCGGTTGCACTTTGCTGGAAGACGATCTCGCCACGTTTGAGGCCGCGTTGCAACACATCGCCGCCCAATGGCTGGACGCGGCCACACTGGCGCAATCGCAAGAAACCGACGGGCCGCTGGCGAAAGAGCATTTGCGCCCGGACGTGGCCATCGATTTACAGGACCAGGTCTGGGGCCAAGGTTTTGCCGCGCCTGTGTTTCAAGACAAGGTCGAAGTCATCAGCCAACGCATCGTCGGTGAGAAACATTTGTCGCTGAAATTGAAAATGCATGACCAGGCCATCGACGGCATCTGGTTTGGTCGCACCGAAGCCTTGCCTGCGCGCGCCGAGTTGGCTTACCGTTTGGTGCTCGACAGCTGGCAAGGTCAGCGCAAACTCAAACTGCATGTGGAAAACATGCGCACCGCCTAGAATGAAGACGTGAACATACTTAACGCCGACCTGCATTGCCACTCCGTCATCTCGGATGGCACGCTCACCCCCGAGGAACTCGCTGCCCGCGCGCATGCCAACGGGGTGGAGCTGTGGGCGCTGACCGACCATGACGAAATCGGCGGCCAGCACCGCGCTGCCGCTGCCGCCAAAGCCTTGGGCATGGGTTACCTCAGCGGTACTGAAATTTCCGTCTCCTTCGCTGGTCACACCGTGCATATCGTCGGTCTGGGTTTTGACATCGATGACCCACGCTTGTTGGCCGGTTTGAAATCCACACGCGGCGGCCGGCATGATCGCGCCAAGGACATGGCCGCTGGGCTTGCCAAAGTCGGCATACACGGCAGCTTTGAAGGTGCACTTACCTATGCGGGTAACCCGGATTTGATCTCCCGCACCCACTTCGCCCGCTTTCTGGTCGAGACCGGCGTGTGCAAAGACACGCACGAAGTGTTCCGCCGTTTTCTGACCGAAGGCAAACCTGGTTTTGTGCCGCACCGCTGGGCTTCCTTGGGCGACGCGGTCCGCTGGATCCGCGAATGCCAAGGCGTGGCTGTCATTGCCCACCCCGCACGATACGGGTTCACGCCGACCGAGGAATTCGCTTTGTTCACCGAATTCAAAAACCATGGCGGCCAAGCGGTCGAGGTGGTGACCGGCAGCCATTCTGCGCAAGAGGCCATCGAGTATGCAGACATGGCGCGCGAGTTTGATCTGGCGGCTTCGCGCGGCAGCGACTTTCACAGCCCGGATGAAAGCCACACTGATCTTGGCAGCCTGCCTTGGTTGCCGGGCAATTTGACCCCGGTGTGGGAATTGCTGGCAGACCGCATCCAATAACCTCGCTTTTGTGCGTTTTCGCTATGGCCCAATGGCTGCAAGTACACCCTGACAATCCTCAACCCCGCTTGCTCAAACAGGCGGTGGATATGCTCAAACAAGGCAAGGTGCTGGCGGTGCCCACCGACTCCAGCTACGCCCTGGTTTGTCACTTGGACGACAAAACCGCGGTGGATCACATGCGGCGCATACGCGGGGTAGACGACAAACACCATCTCACCTTGCTGTGCCGCGACCTGAGCGAGTTAGCGCTGTATGCCAAAGTGGACAACCGACAATTTCGTTTGCTCAAAGCGGCCACCCCGGGCGCTTACACCTTCATTTTGGAAGCTACCAAGGAAGTGCCGCGCCGGGTGTCCCACCCGCAACGCAAAACCATCGGTTTGCGGGTGCCAGAGCATACAAGCCTGCTGCAATTACTCGAGTTACACGGCGCGCCCTTGCTGGCTACCACCCTGATTGCGCCCGGTGACACCGAGCCTATGAACGATGCGCAGGAGATTCGCGAACGCTTCGAACACCTGCTCGCTGCCGTCATAGACGCGGGCGCTTGCTCCATGCAAGCCACCACCGTGGTCGATTTAACTCTCATGGGAGCAGGCGGCGACCCGGTGGTGATCCGTTTGGGCGGTGGGGATGTAAGCCTTTTAGGGTTGTAAATTCACACAGGGTTGTCTTTATAAGGCGCTTAAGTGATTGTCATAGATGAAAAATATTACAGATATTTGTTATTTCGATATTTAATTCACGCAGATTAGTGAGAGAAT
>CAMDJS010000012.1 GCA_945900685.1 Bordetella parapertussis | reverse complement strand
AAGCCATGCATTCGCAGCAAAGCGTCTTGCAAGGTTTGACCTTGGTTGAAATCGCTCATCAACTGAATGTGATTGCCAACGGCTTGGCGCACCGAATCGATGGCCTTGATATCGTCTTCCAACTGCGGTCGTCCCAAGCGAATTTTGATGGCGCTGAAGTTGCCCTCCGCCACCAGACTGCGGGCTTCCTCAGCCAATTTTTCCTGCGGTATCAGCCACAAACCATTGGTGTTGTAAGTGCGGATTTTTCCCACACTGCCACCCAACATGGCGGCCAAGGGTAAGCCTGCGGCTTTGGCCAATGCATCCCAGATAGCCATGTCCAAACCCGCAGCGGCAATCACACTGACGCCTTGTCGACCAAGCAAATGCATGCATCCGATCACATCGCGGTACATGTCAAGCGGTGCCAAGGTGCGGCCTTTGAATAAATCGGCCATGTCTTGGATCATCGGTCCCACATACCGGACAGCATTCTTCAAATACGGTTCCAAATAACTGCGACCGATCACACCTTCTTTGGTGTGCACATCGATCAAAATAAAGGGCCATTCGGGGTAGGTACCTACCTTGGCAACGACGGGGCGACGCAGGGGAATGGAAACAGCCCGAACGGTCACACTCTCAAAGGTCAATTTTTCAAAAGCTTTCATTCAAATGCCTTGGTAAACATGTCGTGACTCAAGCAGCAATGGCTTGTCGGTGTGGGTGATAGAACTGCTCCAGTTGTTGCTCCAACTGCTGGCGGTACTGCGCAACTGTAGCCAATTTCACGTGACCAAAACCTCTGATCTGTTGCGGCAGTGACAGCATGTCTTTCACTTGCTGCCATTCATCGGTGCGGGCGTGTCCTGTCAATTGGAGGGTCAGTTCGACAAAATCTTTGATCCATTGGCGCTCCATCTGTCGCTCAGCAGTCCAACCAAACGGGTCCAAGCGTGTGCCCCTCAGCCATTTGAATTTGGCTAATGCTTTCATGGCATGCCACACCCAAGGTCCATAGGTCGATTTGACAGGCAAGCCATGGCTGTTCTTTTTGGAAAACACCGGTGGTGCCAAATGAAAAATCAACTTGAGTCGACCTTCAAATTGTTGTTTGAGTAGCGTTTCAAAGTCACCATCAGTGAACAATCGGGCGACTTCGTATTCATCCTTGTAGGTCATCAGTTGTGGGAAAAACTGCAGTCGCAAATGTTCAATAAACACAAAAACCACGAATCACATCGCCACAAATTCGAGTGGTATGTGCTCTCTGGGCAAACTCTGTCACACCGACTTTAAATCTTCAAAATTGAATAAAACCTTGCCACTGCCGGTTTAACTTTGACTCGTCAAAACTGAAAAACAGTAATTGGTCACTGACCCCAATTAACAATTACTGGTAGTGCCGCAAAGTCTCAATGACATCATCGGTCAAAACAAAACCCTGACCGTGCTTGCCGGCGAGTTCAGCGCAGTTAGCGATGAACGTTTCCAAGCCCTCGGAATACACAAACTGCAAAGCACCACCTGTCCACGCCGGAAACCCGATACCAAAAATGGAACCGATATTGGCATCATGACTTGAAGTCAACACCTGTTCCTGCAAACAACGCGCAGTCTCCACCGCTTGCCGGTACAACAAACGCTGCTTAATGGCTTGTTGGGTTTGCAAAGGATCCGCATGAAACGGTTTTTCAAAATGCGTCTTCAAACCTGACCACAAACGTTTAGGACCCTGCGACGGGTAATCGTAATAACCGCCGCCTGCCGCCCTGCCTTGCCTGTCAAATTCTTTGACCATGCGCTCAACCAACAATTCACCGCTTGTCGCTTGGTAAGTACGGCCTTCTTGCGCAAAGTCTGCACGCGTCTGGTCCAGCACATGCACAGACAAAGACAAAGCAGTGGCATCCAACACTTCCAACGGACCCACCGGCATGCCAGCCATCACAGCCGCATGCTCGATCAATGGCGCATGCACGCCCTCAGCCAGCATGGCCGCACCCTCCATCACATAAGTGCCAAACACACGGCTGGTGAAAAACCCGCGAGAGTCATTCACGACGATAGGTGTTTTTCCAATCACCAACACATAGTCGTAAGCGCGCGCCAAGGTTTCGTCATCGGTGAGTTTGCCCTTGATGATTTCAACCAACTGCATCTTGTCTACCGGCGAAAAGAAATGCAAGCCCACGAATTTGTCAGGGCGCGCGCTGGCCTGTGCCAGTCCCGTGATGGGCAAAGTGGATGTGTTGGAGGCAAACACACCATCAGCAGCCAACATGACTTCAGCTTCTTGCGTGACCGTGGCTTTCAAAGCGCGGTTTTCAAACACGGCTTCAATGATGAGATCACACCCTTTCAAATCCTCGGCCTTGTCAGTGGCTTGAATCAAAGCCAATGTTTTTAACTGGTCCGCCGCTTGGATTCTTTTCGACGCAATTTGTTTGTCAGTCAACTTTTGAGTGTATGCGCGACCGAGTTCTGCTTTGTCCAGGCTGACGTCTTTCAATACACAAGGAATGCCTTTGATAGCGTTGGCATAAGCAATGCCGGCACCCATCATGCCCGCGCCCAAAATACCTGCGCGCACGGGTTTCCAAGGTGCAAATGTGCCGGGCCGTGACTTGCCGGATTTGATGGCGTTCAAGTTAAAGAAAAACGCATTCACCATGTTCTTGGTGGTTTGACCCACCATGATTCGCGCGAGTTTGCGGGTCTCAATGCGCGTGGCCGTGTCGTAATCGACTTGCGCACCTTCGACCATGGCTTCCAAAATTGCTTGAGTTGCCGGGTACAAACCATGGGCTTTGTTGAACAACATGGCAGGCGCGACCGCCAAGCCTGCCGCAAGCGCCGGACTGTTGACACTACCGCCGGGCATTTTGAAACCTTTGACATCCCAGGGTTGAGCAACTTGAGGGTGCTGGCGAATGAAATCTAATGCCAATGCATGCAGTTCTTCCGCCGTGGAACCCAAGGCATGTACCAACCCGAGTTCGAGCGCTTTGTGTGGACTGAAAAGTTTGCCTTCCATCAAATAAGGTTGAGCAGCCATCAGCCCCAACATGCGTGTCATTTTGGTGATGCCGGTGGCGCCGGGAATCAAACCCAAAGTGACTTCAGGCAAACCGAATCGGATTTTCGGGTTGTTCAATGCCATGCGTGCGTGTGCAACCAAGGCCAATTCCCAACCACCACCGAGCGCTGCGCCATTGAGAATGGCCACCGCAGGTTTGCCCATGGTTTCGATGCGTCTGAAAGCATGCTTTAGCTTTTCCAACGAATGAAAGGCTGCAGGCGCATCTTGCGGCTTTAAATGCTGCACACCTTTGAGGTCAGCGCCTGCGAAAAACGTGGTTTTGGCAGATGAAAAAATCACGCCTTGCAACTTATCGTTGTCGGCCTGCAAGCGGTCTGCCAGTGCCACCATGTCCGCCTGCCACTCCGGCTTCATGGTGTTGACCGGCGAACCGGGTTCGTCAAACACCACGGAAGCAATGCCGTCATCAGCCAAGCTGTATTTCAAATTAGAAAAAGCCATGTTCACACTCGCTCAATGATGGTGGCAATGCCCATACCGCCGCCGACACACAAAGTGATCAGGCCGCGTTTGAGTTGGCGTCGCTCCAACTCATCCAACAAAGTCCCCACCAGCATGGCGCCTGTCGCACCCAAAGGATGACCCATGGCAATTGCTCCGCCGTTCACATTCACTTTGTCGTGCGACACATTCATCTCTTGCATGAAGCGCATGGGAACGGCTGCAAATGCTTCGTTGACTTCAAATAAATCGATGTCATCGACTGTCAATCCGGCTTTGGCCAAGGCCTTGCGAGCGGCAGGCATGGGACCGGTCAACATGATGGTCGGATCAGCGCCTGAAAGTGCAGTCGCCACAATGCGTCCGCGTGGTGTCAAACCCAAGGCTTTGCCCTTGGCTTCACTGCCGATCAACACCGCAGCCGCACCATCCACAATGCCGGATGAGTTGCCTGCGGTGTGCACATGGTCTATGCGCTCAACATGCGGGTAACGGGACAACGCCACTGCATCAAACCCCATTTTTCCCATGTCGGCGAAACTGGTTTTCAGTGCCGCCAATCCTTCCATGGTGGTGCGTGGTTTGATGAACTCGTCACGCTCGAGCACAGCGATACCAATCTCATCAAGCACAGGAATGACTGAACGGTCAAACCTGCCGTCGGCTTGGGCGGCGGCGGCGCGCTGTTGCGATGTGAGTGCGAAGCGGTCAACGTCTTCTCTGTTCCAGCCGGACATGGTGGCGATCAAATCGGCACCGATGCCTTGCGGCGTGAAACCGGTGGCGGCATTGGTCGCCGGGTCTTGCGCCCAGGCTCCGCCATCCGAACCCATGGCCACGCGCGACATGCTTTCAACACCGCCTGCAACCACCAAATCTTCCCAACCGCTGGCTACTTTTTGCGCGGCCATGTTGACCGCCTCTAAGCCAGAAGCGCAAAACCGGTTGATTTGCACGCCTGATACACGCACATCCCAACCGGCTTTGAGCAATGCGGTTTTAGGTAACACAGAGCCTTGCTCGCCCACCGGACTGACACAACCCATCACCACATCATCCACTTCGGCAGTGTCAAAACCGTGCCGCGCTTGCAATTGGTTGAGCAATCCGCCCAGCAAGTCTATCGGCTTGATGGCGTGCAAACTGCCGTCTTTTTTACCTTTGCCGCGAGGTGTTCTGATGGCGTCAAAAATCATGGCATGGGTCATGAATCGTTCCTTGTTAGTTGGACAGGTGTCAGGGGTAAAACTTGATTGACACACAGTTTATATGCAACCTAAACTAGCGCACATGTTCATGCTTTAAAACCTGTTTTCTTTTTTTACATTCCTTATCTCACTGCATGAAATACCAATCCATTTTTCGGCCTGGCCTGTTTGACAAACAAGTCATCATCGTCACGGGCGGCGGTTCCGGCATTGGCAGATGCACCGCACACGAGTTATCCGCACTCGGCGCACGCTTGGCTTTGGTGGGCAGAAAGATTGACAAGCTCAATGCAGTGGCCCAAGAGATTTCAGATGTGGGAGGCACAGCGTCTGTGCATGTGTGTGATATTCGTGAAGAAGAAGTGGTCACTCTAACCATTTCAGACATTTTGAAAACACATGGTCGCATCGATGGACTGGTCAACAATGCCGGTGGTCAATTCCCTTCTCCGCTTTCGCAGATCAAAGCCAAAGGCTGGGATGCCGTGGTGCGCAACAACCTCACCGGTGGTTTTTTGATGGCGCGCGAGTGCTACAACCAATGGATGCAACAACACGGCGGCGCCATCGTCAATGTGATTGCAGACATGTGGATGGGCATGCCGGGCATGGGGCACTCGGGCGCAGCGCGTGCGGGTATGCTCAATTTCACTGAAACAGCTGCTCTCGAATGGGGTCCTGTGCGTTCTAACGCTGTCGCCCCCGGTTGGATTGCTTCCAGCGGCATGGACAACTACCCGCCCGAGATGACAGCCATGATTCAAAACATGCACAAACTGGTGCCCTTGCAACGCATAGGCACAGAAAGTGAAGTCGCCGCTGCCATTGTGTTTTTGCTCTCGCCTGCTGCGGCTTTCGTCTCCGGTGCATGCTTGCGCATCGATGGCGGCGCACCGAACGCTAAACGCATTTGGCCGCAAGTCGGCACAGGTGGCAGCAACCAGGCCTTCAACGGTTTTCATCTGGCGCAAACGCCTCACGTTTTAAACAAAGGCCGGCCATGACTCAGATCACCGCGCGCGATTACCAACTGGGTCTGATCCAACAATTGCGCGCTATCGAAGCCCGCACCCGTGAGCGCAGCGCGCAAGCAGCGCCCTTGTTTGCCAAACGCGGACAACTCTTACCGCGCGAACGTGTAGAAAGACTGCTCGACCCCGGCACACCCTTTTTGGAACTGTCCACCTTGGCTGGTTGGTTACAAGACACGCCGGATGAATCAGCGTCTGTGCCCGGCGGCGGCGCTATCGTCGGCATTGCCATGGTATCGGGTACGCGCGTGATGCTGGTCGCTGATGACGCAGGCATTGACGC
This sequence comes from Bordetella parapertussis, assembly GCA_945900685.1. GTDB lineage: Bacteria > Pseudomonadota > Gammaproteobacteria > Burkholderiales > Burkholderiaceae_C > Limnohabitans > Limnohabitans parapertussis_C. Next base: position 24,720 of record CAMDJS010000012.1, on the reverse strand, counting down.
CGGTGCTTTGCAGGCCCAAGGCATAGAAAAATTTCAACGCGCGCAAGCCATTGCTTTGCAAAACAAACTGCCTTTTGTGCATTTGGTCGAATCCGCCGGTGCCAATTTATTGAAATACCGCGTTGAGCAATTCGTCTTGGGCGGCGGCAATTTTTATGGCTTGGCGCGTTTGTCTGCCGCTGGTATTCCGGTGCTGGTAGTGGTGCACGGCCCGTCCACCGCTGGCGGTGCCTACATGACGGGTTTGTCCGATCAAGTCATCATGGTCCGCGGTCGAGGTCGGGCATTTCTGGCTGGACCGCCCTTGCTCAAAGCAGCTACCGGCGAAATTGCCGACGATGAAAGTTTAGGCGGCGCAGATGTGCACGCCAGCGTCTCAGGTCTGGCGGACTATGTCGCCGAAGACGATGCACACGCCATCGGTCTAGCACGACAGGTGATTGAGCGTTGGGGCTGGCAAGCATCTCAAGCAATGTGGCCGCATGCATCAGCGCCGACATTAGCCGCAGAAGGTTTGCTGGCTATTTTTTCTGCTGACACCAAACGACCGGTTGATATGCACCGTGTGATTGAACACCTTGTCGATGAATCCCAATATCTGGCTTTTCAGCCAGACTTCGGACCAGCTTCTGTGTGCGTGCATGCCAGTATCGAGGGGCATCGTGTCGGCATCATCACCAATAACGGACCGCTGGACCCGGCAGGCAGCAATAAAATCACCCACTTCATACAGGCCTGCGATCAAACCGGTTTGCCCTTGATCTGGTTGCACAACACCACTGGGTTCATGGTCGGGCGCGAAGCAGAGCACGCAGGCATGATCAAGCACGGATCCAAACAAATACAAGCCTTGTCCAACGCACGCGTGCCGCAAATCACGGTGCTGTGCGGCGCATCATTTGGTGCAGGCAACTACGGCATGTGCGGCCGCGCTTTCGGTCCGCGTTTTGTGTTCAGTTGGCCCAACGCGCGCACTGCAGTCATGGGGCCGCAGCAAGCGGCTGACACCATGGGCATCGTCATGGATGATGCGGCGCAACGCAAAGGCGTGCCGGTCAACGCAGAAAAAAGAGATGCCATGAAGCAAAGCATTGTTCAAACCTTTGAGCGGCAAATGAGTGCGTTTTACACCTCGGGTTTGCTGCTTGACGATGGTGTCATCGATCCGCGCGACACGCGCCGAGTGCTGGCCTTGACGCTCACCCTGTGTCGCGAAGCCGATCATCGTCAATTACGCCCCATGCAGTACGGCGTCTCCCGCGCTTAACCTCTCTTCTCTGGAGCCCCACACATGCAACTCACCCATGAGCACGAAGAACTCAAACGCAATCTCAAACGTTTCATTGAGTATGAAATCAATCCCCATGTGGACGAGTGGGAAGCAGCGGAAATGTTTCCAGCGCATGAAGTGTTTGGCAAACTCGGTGAACTCGGTTACTTGGGATTGACCAAACCCGAAGTCTATGGCGGCAGCGGTCTGGATTTTTCCTACAGCGTCATCATGGCTGAAGCCCTCGGACACATCAGTTGCGGTGCCTTGCCCATGGCCATTGGTGTGCAAACTGACATGGCCACACCGGCTTTGGCGCGATTCGGCAGTCAAGCCTTGTGTGAAGAATTTTTAACACCCGCCATCAGCGGCAAAGCCGTGGCTTGTATCGGCGTCTCCGAGCCACACGCAGGCTCGGATGTATCCGCGATCAAAACCACGGCACGCAAAGACGGGGATGACTACATCATCAATGGCGGCAAGATGTGGATCACCAATAGTTTGCAAGCCGACTGGATGTGTGTGCTGGCCAACACCAGTGAAGGCGCAGCTCACAAAAACAAAAGTCTGATCATCGTGCCAATGAACACACCCGGTGTCACGCGTGCGAAAAAAATCCGCAAGATCGGCATGATGGCCAGCGACACCGGCTTGATTCACTTCGACGATGTGCGAGTGCCGCAACGCAACCGCATCGGCGAAGAAGGTATGGGCTTCACTTACCAGATGATGCAGTTTCAAGAAGAACGCCTGTGGGCTGCAGCCAATGCCATACAAAGCCTTAGCAATTGCATTGAACAAACCATTGCCTACACGCGTGAACGCCACGCATTCGGCAAGTCAGTGCTGGACAACCAAGTGGTGCATTTCACCTTGGCTGAATTGAAAACCGAAGTTGAGTGCTTGCGCGCCCTCACCTATCTGGCCACCCAGCAATATATCGAGGGCAAAGATGTCACTGAATGGGCATCTATGGCCAAGCTCAAAGCCGGACGGTTGCTCCGCAGCGTGCCAGATGGGTGTTTGCAATTCTGGGGCGGCATGGGCTATACCTGGGACAACCCGGTTTCACGGTTGTACCGCGACGGCCGATTGGCTTCCATTGGCGGCGGCGCTGATGAAGTCATGCTGGGCATCATCAGCAAATACATGCACACGCTTCCCCTCAAACAGTAAATTTTTTTCATCACTGCATTTGCTGTTTTAAATGCGCCTCTCAGGAGATTGATTTATGCTGCGAATAGAAATGCATCCAACACATTGGGTTATTTGGCTGGATGCACCACATACGAGAAATGCCTTGAGTATCGAAATGGTTCAGGCCATGAAAGATGCTCTACAGCACGTGAGTCTGCACTCGCAATTGCGGGCATTGGTTTTAAGGGGAGCCAATGGTCATTTTTGCTCTGGCGGTGACTTCGCCAGTTTCCGGGAACTGATTGCAACCCCGGCCTCAGAACATGGGCCTGACCATGTCGCTGTATACAACCGTGATTTCGGTCGCTTGTTACAAACTTTGAAAAATTGTGAAGTCATGACGGTCGCCTTGGTGCAAGGCTATGCCGTAGGCGGTGGTTGCGGACTGGCAGCCGCTTGCGATCTGGTCATCGCAGACGATACCGTGGTCATGTCAACACCCGAGGTGAGCCTGGGTTTGCCACCGGCCCAAATCGCGCCATTCATTCAACAACGCTTGGGGCATTACAAAGCCATGCAAATGATGCTGAGCACGCGCAAAATCAAAGTTCAAGAAGCCCTGCAAATCGGATTGGTGGATGAGCATGTCAGCGATGTCGAAGCTGCTCTGGCCACTTGGCAACAATATTGGACCAAAGCTGAGCCTGCCGCATTGCGGGCCACCATACAAATACTGCGCAAAGGCACGGCCGAAGCAGAACTCGGAGGTATTTTGGATTTCGCGTCGCTCCAATTTGCCAACAGTCTCAGAAGCGGAACCACACAAGAAGGTATGACAGCCCGTGCGGAGAAGCGCTTGCCCAGCTGGGCGTTGGACTGAGCATGCACTTGAACCGCATACACACGCTGCTGATCGCCAACCGGGGCGAAATAGTCAGCCGCGTAGCGCGTACTGCACGTGCAATGGGCATACGAGCAATCGCAGTTTATTCAGACGCAGATGCCAATGCGCCTTATCTTCAAAGCTGTGATGTGGCTGTGGCGATTGGCGGAGAACGCCCAGCAGACAGCTATTTGTCGATAGAAAAAATATTGAGTGCCGCACAGCAAAGCGGGGCGCAAGCGATTCATCCAGGCTATGGCTTCTTGTCTGAAAACGCTGATTTCGCGCAAGCCGTCATGGCTGCCGGGTTGGTATGGGTTGGCCCGCCTGTCGCCGCCATGCGAGCCATGGGAGACAAAGCGCAATCACGTCAACACATGCAGCAAGCTGGCGTGCCGGTGTTGCCCGGCAGCGCACATGCAAGCACCGATTTGTCAGCCATGGCTTCCCAGGCGTTGACAGTGGGTTTTCCGCTCATGGTCAAAGCCAGTGCAGGCGGCGGTGGACGAGGCATGCGCTTGGTGCTTGACGAACACGCCTTGCCCTCTGCTTTGCAAAGCGCATTCAATGAAGCGCAGGCAGCATTTGGTGATGGACGTTTGCTTTTAGAACGTGCACTGCTGTCGCCTCGGCATGTGGAAGTGCAGTTGCTGGCAGATTCGCACGGCCATGTGATTCATTTAGGCGAACGGGATTGCACGGTACAGCGGCGTCATCAAAAACTGATTGAGGAAGCGCCCTCGCCTGCTGTCAATCCTGCATTGCGTCGCAGGCTGGGTGATGCAGCGGTCAAGGTTGCCACTGCGGTGCAGTATGTCGGTGCGGGCACAGTTGAATTTTTGCTGGACACCACACCCGGACAAGAAGAATCGTTTTATTTCATGGAAATGAATACACGCTTGCAAGTCGAGCATCCGGTGACCGAGGCTTTGATCAATGAAGATTTGGTGGCTTGGCAGTTACGTATCGGCATGGGTGAACACTTGTCGCTGCAGCAAGAAGACATGTTGCAGCGGTTTGAGACCGGCGGGCATGCGATTGAAGTTCGCTTGTGCGCAGAGGACACGTCACAACAACACATGCCGCAAAGCGGCAGATTGCATCATTGGCAACCGCCTGCGGGATTGAGATGCGATGCGGCCTTGAAGTCTGGAATGGCCGTCAGCCCTTTTTACGATTCCATGCTGGGTAAATTGATTGCCCATGCGCCGACACGCGAATCAGCTATCCATCAATTGGCCGATGGACTCGAGCGAACCGTGTGCTTGGGGCTGAATACCAACCGAGGCTTTCTGGCCAAAGTGTTACGCAGCGACACATTTGCAAGCGGTCGATTCAGCACGTCTGTGTTGCAACAAGAATTGATTGGCTTGACATCCTGCGAGGCATCGCAAGAGATGCTTGCCTTGGCGGCATTCGCTTTGACAAGCTTGCCGCGCCATTCAAATGCCATGCCGCCGGGTGCTTGGTGGAATTGGCGCAGCAGTGCGTATAGCGAACAACAAGTGCCTATCAAAGTAGGCGATCTAGTGCAGTCATGGCGTGTGCAACAAAATGCCAGTGCATGGACGGTAACGCAGTCTGATGTGGCGTATGACATTTCTGATTTGAATGTGACATTCGCCGACTTGGCATCGCATGATCAACACCAGATTCGCGGTTGCGGGAACGGCCAACTTAAAGCGGTGATCAACGGACAAGCTAAGTCGTTTGAATTTGCTTGGACCCAGGAAGGTTTGTGGTTACAGCACCGGGAAGATCAGCTATGGGTACAGGACCAAAGACTGCAGCCTGCAACATCCAGTCAGTCAAAGCACGGCAATGAGGTGTTGGCGCCCATGCACGGACGTATCGTGAAATTGCATGTGGCCGATGGAGATGAGGTCAAGTCAGGACAGTTATTGCTGGTCATGGAAGCCATGAAAATGGAACACCACTTGAATGCACCCAAAGATGGCGTGATCAAGCATGTCGCGGTGCAGGCTGGTGTACAAGTGGCGCTCAGGCAGTCATTGATTCATTTCAATTAGGACTTGCTTAGGCTGACATGGCCGTAAGGTTTTGCATTTCTGCTCTCGAAAGTTAAATTCCCTCTTAGGCCGACCCGTCCGTTAGGGTTTGGCATTTCTGCTCTCGAAAGCTAAATACCCGCTTAGGCCGACCCGTCCGGTGCGCTTTTTTTCTGCGCTTTCGCTCGAAAAAAACGCCCCCGCCTGTTCGGCCTTTGGTGATTTAATTTGCTGAAATGGAATTTCGATCACCGCAGAAATACCGTCGGCGAAAATTTGTCGATCGGATAAACGACATGCCGGGCGGGCCGACGCGAACGTTGCCGTAGGCGGTGAGCGGCGACCGAGCCGGCATGTCGTGAGTTAATGAAAGATTTAACTTTGACTGTTCAGAACTGAAAAATGGTAATTGGTCTCTGACCCCAATTAATCCAGCTTGTAATAGTCAGAGATGATTTTCCATTTACCGTCTTGAATCTGTGACAAACGTGAACGGTTAGAACTCAAATGCTGAGTAGGCGTGAATTTACCTTCAGGTCCACCGAAGATATCAGGGGGCAGCGTGCTGCTGTCCATGGCATTGATGAAACTGTCGGTGGTCAAGCCGGGACCTGCTTTTTGAGCACCCCGAATAAACGCATCCACAATGATGTAGCCATACACCGAGAAAACAGTGGGGTCGTCACCGAACTTGGTTTTGTATTTATTGGCCCAAAACGCAATTGGCTTGGAAGGTTCATCCAAGTAAGGGTGCGGCACAGTCATGGTGGCATACATACCGTCCATCGCCTTACCGCCGAGTTTGTGAATCAAATCGGTATACGCTGCACTTGAACCGATGAACAAAGGATTAAAGCCAGTTTTGCGAGCCTCGGCGATGGTGCCTACCGTCTCCCGAATGATGGTGCCCAACACCACCAATTCACAACCGGCAGATTTCATGCGCGCGACTTGCGAGGAAAAATCTGTTGCTCCACGTTTATAAGACGTCTTCTCAGTGAAATCCATATTGATAGTCTTCAGTCCAGCCTCTGCACCGCGCAGTACCTCTAAACCAAATTCATCGTCTTGGTGAATCGCACACACCTTGGTGAGTTTTTTGTCTTTGACCAGGCTCGGTATTGCAGCTCTCATTTGATCAAAATAAGTGGCGAACGCCGCGTACTTCAATCTGTTGAAGGGCTCATACATTTCGCGTGCTGCGGTCACGGGTAAAAAATTGATGATATTTTTGTCAAACTGAACCGGCATGGCCGCGTTGTTTTGTGCGGTTCCAATGTGGGCAGCCATGATGAAAATTTTATCTTGGTTCACCAGTTTTTGTGCAGCCAATACAGCTCGCTTGGGGTCATAGCCGGAGTCTTCGGCCACCAGACGCAATTTGCGCCCGTGAATACCTCCCTGCTCATTGAGTTCGTCAATCCGCAATTGCATACCGTTACGCACAGCCTTGCCATAACCGGCCAAGGGGCCGGACAAATCTTGTATGGTGCCGATCAAAATTTCATCTTTGGTCACGCCTTGTTGTTGCGCCCATGCTTGCCCTAAGCCAAGCGCAAGCATTGCAATCAAAAGTTGTTTTTTCATGGTTCAGTTCCTTATTCAAACTTTAAAAGATTCAAGTGGCATACATGGACTCAATCAAATCACTGTACTTCTTTTCGACAAACTTACGCTTGAGTTTCATGGTTGGCGTGAGTTCATCATCTTCGGCAGTCAATTGGGTATCAAGCAAGCGGAACTGCTTGATCTGCTCGACGCGTGCAAATTTGGTGTTCACCTTGTCAATTTCTATCTGTATCAACGACTGTACTTCAGCAGCCCGGGTGAGGCTGGCGTAATTGGAAAAAGGCACATCGTGATCTTGGGCAAATTTCTCTACGTTATCCAAATCAATCATGATGAGGACTGACAAATAAGCACGCTTGTCCCCAATCACCACAGCGTCAGTGACATAAGGTGAGAACTTCAATTCGTTTTCCCATTCACTGGGCGTGATGTTCTTGCCGCCTGCCGTGATGATGATGTCCTTCATGCGATCGGTGATTTTGAAAAAACCCTCGGCATCAACACTGCCCACATCCCCGGTGTGCAACCACCCGTCTGCGTCAACAGTTTCTGCGGTTTTCTCAGGCTGATTCAAATAACCCATGAACACATTGGGTCCGCGAATCAACAACTCTTGGGTTTGCGGATCGACTTTGACTTCGTTGTAATCACAGGCCTTGCCAATCGATCCTGGCACGATGTGGTCATAAGGCATGAATGTGGAAGCACCGCCTGATTCGGTTTGTCCCCACACCTCCAGCATGGGAATGCCCAAGGCCAAATACCAGCGTACCAAGTCTGGCGAAATAGGCGCAGCACCTGTGCCTAAAAACCTGGCGCGTTCAATTCCCATCATGCGGCGCACATTGTTCAAAGCCATCAACCTTGCGACTTGAAAAGACAACTTCAACCACAGCGGCACTGCCTGTCTTTTCAAAACGCGCTCAGCCACGGCATAGCCAATCGACAGACTCAGCTTGTAAACGGCTTGCTGAAAAGCTCCAGCCTCAGCAACCGCAATCGTCACTGCCGAATAAAACTTTTCCCAAACCCGGGGCACCGCAAAGAAAAGGGTAGGTGCAATTTCACGCACATTTTCAGGCACGGTGTCCGGGTTCTCGACAAAATTCAAAATGGAGCCGCCGTAAATGCATGAGTACATGCCGCCGATGCGCTCGGCGATATGGCACAAAGGCAAAAACAACATGCGTTCATCATTTTCATCTTGTGCCAAATAACGGCTGTAACCGCGCATGACAAACACCATGCCAGCGTGACTGTGCATGGCACCCTTGGGCTTGCCGGTGGTGCCGGATGTGTAAATCAAGATGGCCAAATCAGCGGGCTGTCGACTGACGCGACGCTGTTCAAACTCATGAGCGTGCAATCTGTCATAAGCAGCACCTTGCGCCCGCAACTCCTCCAAGCTGATGACCATGGGGTCGGCAAAACGTGTCAACCCTTCGGTGTCTATAACCACAATCCATTTCAACAGAGGCAACTGCGAGCGCACCGTCAACGCTTTGTCTAATTGCTCTTCATCCTCGACAAACAGCACCGTGGTGCGGGAGTCTTCACACAAGTACTGCACCTGTGACACCGAGTCTGTCGGGTAAATGCCGTTGGATATGCCACCTGCGGACAAAACCGCCATGTCAGCCAATACCCATTCCAAACGTGTATTGGACAAAATAGAAGCGCAGTCGCCCACACCGAAACCTTTGGACACCAAACCCATGGTGAGTTCACGCACAGCTTGTCCTGCCTGCTCCCATGTCCAGCTTTGCCAAATACCGAATTTTTTCTCGCGCATCATCAAACGAGAAGAACGCGCAGCCACCCCATTCCAAAAAATATCCGTGATGGTTTCACCCGGCATCAAGATGTCGGATGTTCCTTTGAGCCTGGCGCTGTCCCATAAAACACTCATGTGTTATCTCCAGGTTTTTTTCTTTTTCCAGCGCCGCTCATCCCGGGCACCGGCTTCTTTGAGGCCTAAGTAAAACTCTTTGATGTCATCCTTTTGCAGCAAACGTGCACAGGTGTCTTCCATGACGATACGGCCTGACTCCAAGACAAAGCCATAGTCAGCCACATTCAATGCCATGTTGGCATTTTGCTCGACCAGCAACATGGTGGTGCCGCGTTCGCGGTTGATGCGCAGCACGATTTCAAAAATTTCCTGCGTCAATTTAGGCGACAAACCCAGTGAAGGCTCGTCCAACAAAATCATCTCCGGGTTGCTTAGCAAGGCGCGCGCAATCGCCAGCATTTGCTGTTGACCGCCGGACAGCAAACCGGCGGGTTGCCCCGCACGTTCACGCAATATCGGGAAATAAGCAAACGCTGTTTCAATGTCTTGGGCGATGCCGTCTTTGTCACTGCGGATATAAGCACCCATCAACAAATTGTCACGAACCGACAGCAACGGGAACACCTCACGCCCCTCGGGCACATGCACCAAACCGCGTTGCACGATAAGGGCCGGGTCCATGGCCGTGATGTTGTCGCCTTTGAATTGCACGGTTCCCTTGCGCGGGTCAATGATGCCGGAAATGGTTTTCAGCACGGTGGTTTTGCCCGCGCCGTTAGAGCCCAACACGGCTGCAATCTGACCACGCCGCACAGTCAAACTCACGCCGCGAATAGCGCGCACCGGCCCGTAGGCGCTTTCAACGTTATTGAGTTGCAAAAGGACGTCGCTCATGCGGCCTCCCCTGTCGTGCGTTTAAAAGCAGTGGCATCGAATGTGCCGCCCAGATAGGCTTCGATCACTGCCGGGTCAGATTGCACTTCGGAAGGTAAACCCATGGCCAGCACCTCACCCTGGTTCATGGCCAACACGCGGTCGCTGACTTTGGAGACCAGGCTCATGTCATGCTCGACCATCAACACGGTGATGCCCAAGTCTTTTTGAATATCTTGTATCCAAAAAGCCATGTCTGCGGTTTCCTCCACATTCAAGCCGGAGGAAGGTTCGTCGAGTAACAACAACTTAGGCTCGGTACACAAGGCACGTGCCAGTTCCACCACTTTGCGAATGCCGTAAGGCAAGCCCGCCACCATGGTGTCGCGGTACTTTTGCAAGTCCAGAAAATCGATGATCTCTTCCACCTTGCGGCGGGTTGCTATTTCTTCACGTCTGACTTGGGGCGTGAACAACATATGCTGCCAAAAACCTGTGCATTTGTGCACATGACGGCCAATCAGCAAGTTGTGAAGCACCGAAGCGTGTTCAAACAACTCGATGTTTTGAAACGTGCGGGCAATCCCGGCGGCAGCGACTGCATGAGCAGGCATATCGCTCAAGCGTTGGCCTTGGTAATCAAGGTGGCCCGAGGTGGGTGTATAAATCCGGCTGATCAAATTGAACACCGTGGTCTTGCCAGCGCCGTTGGGACCAATCAAGGTAAACACCTCGCCTTGGCGCACTTCAAAACTGACTTGGTTGACCGCGAGCACACCGCCGAAGCGAACTGTCAAATCGTGGGCGCTGAGAAGAATATCGCTCATTTGAGTCGATCCGATTTCTGGAAACTTTTCTGTCGCTTGAACATGCCCTTGCGATAGAAAGGAAACAACTGGAACCAAGTGCGAATTTTAAGCCAGCGACCGTACAAGCCCATGGGTTCGAACATGACAAACGCAATCAGCACCAAACCGTAAACCACCGCCTGCAAACCCGGCGCTTGGCCGATGACTGCCGGTAAATAATCTTTGCCCAGCGTGATGAACTGTGGCATGGTGATCAAAAAGATGGCACCTAAAAATGCGCCGTGCACTGAGCCCAAGCCACCGATCACCACCATCAACAACAAGTCGATGGACTGCAAAATACCGAACTGGTCCGGGCTGATGAATTGCATTTTGTGCGCATACAAAGATCCACCGACCCCCGCCAATGCAGCCGACAACATGAAGGAGATGGTTTTGTAATAGGCCAGATGAATGCCCATGCTTTGCGCGGAAATTTCCGAGTCCCGGATAGCTAAAAACGCGCGCCCTGTTGAACTGCGCAACAGGTTTAAAACAGCCAAGGTACACAACACAGTCACGACCAAACAAACGGCATAAAACTTGTCGCCACTGTCTGCTTTCCAACTGCCGATGACCAGTGTTTTCACATGCATGCCTGCGTTGCCGCCAGTCAAACTTTCCCAACGTGCCAGCACTTCTTCCACGATGAAACCAAAAGACAAAGTAGCGATACCTAGAAAAATGCCTTTGACCCGCAATGCAGGCAAGCCCACCACGGCACCCACCAGCGCAGACAAACCTGCGCTGACAATCACCGTCACCGGGAACGGCATACCGTGGGTGGACAACACTGCGGCGACATATGCGCCCACGCCCATGAAAGCCGCGTTACCGATAGAGAACAAACCGGTGAACCCGGCCAGCACCATCAAGCCCAAACCCATGATGCTGTAGATCATCACAAAGGTCAGTTGTGCCAGCCAATATTCCTGTAACACCCAAGGCGCAAAAGCCAAGGCCAGCAATAACAAGGCATACCAAAACACATGGCCGTTGTGCTTGGCTAAATCGATGTCTTGGTTGTAAGAGGTTTTGAAAATAAAGCGCATGGCTCAGACCTTTTTGCGCAAGTTGTCGCCGAACAAACCGTTGGGCTTGAACACCAGCATCAGCAACACCACCACATAGGCGGCCACATCCTTAAACCCCTCGGGCAGCCAAAACCCTGACAAAGACTCGACCACGCCGATGATGATGCCGCCCACAATCGCGCCCGGCAAACTGCCGAAACCGCCAACGACAGCCGCAGGAAATGCTTTCAAACCAATGAAACCCATATTGGCATGGACAAACGTGATCGGAGCCAGCAGCAAACCTGCAATGGTTGCCACCACAGCGGCCAATGCCCAGACCAGTCCGTTGAGGCGCTTGACCGGTATTCCCATGTAATAAGCAGCGAGTTGGTTTTGCGATGTCGCCTGCATGGCAATGCCGATGCGCGAATACTTGAACATGACAAAAAGCAAACCGCATAAGACTGCGGTGGTGGCCATGACCACCAGTTGTGTGGCACCCAGTACCAATTCGCCCAACTGAAAATTGATGTCTGCATAAGGCACGGCCAGACTGTGGGTTTCAGTGCCGATGTCTGGAATCAAAGTGATCAGTCCTCGCGCGACATAACCGACACCGATGGTCAGCATGACAATGGCAAATGCGGGTTGGCCCAATACAGGGTTGATCACCGATCTTTCGATCAACCACCCGATACATGCCATGACCAACATGGAAACCAATACAGCGACTGCAAAAGGCCAGCCAAGGTATGACACACAAGCCAAACCGCAGAAGGCACCCAGCATCATCAGTTCGCCTTGGGCAAATGTGACGGTTTCAGTGGCTTTGTAAATGAGCACAAAACCTAAAGCGATCAGGCCGTAGATACAGCCTTGTGCGACGCCGCTCAAAATGACTTGCAGTGCTTGCATAGGAAATTATTTGTTGTTCCAGAAAGAGACAGCAGTTCCATTGTGTGGCAGTTTATCCATGAGACAGCTAGGCATATGCCAGCATTGACAGGCAAGCCGCTTGTACTGTCGGAATGCAGGTATTCTGAGGGCTATCTGGTGGAATAAATACGCGATGCCATTTTAATTAGTGGCAAATTATTCGTTTATGAATTTTTATTCTGTAAATTTAATTCCACTTTGAAACGATTTAAGCATTTACTGAAGACAATAAGTTCGAAGCCGTGACTCTCGCTTCTACCGACCCGGGCACATTGAAATCTAACCTTATCCTCATCGCCTGACCGTCTGCGCGTTTCGCCTATCATGGGGTTTTTGCCAAGCATTGACATTGCCCCTGATTTTTTCAAGGCCTTATGACGCGCGTTCGACTCACTTCCGGTTTGGGTTTTTACGGCGATAACTGGACGCCGGTGTTGTCCGCCATTGAGCATGGCGATGTGCAATATGTTTGCTCTGACCATTTATCAGAACTGACGCTGGCCATTCTGCACAAAGACCGCCAAAAAGATGCAGCCGCAGGTTTCGCGCGAGACCTGCTTCCCATGCTGACACAGCTGTGGCCGGCCGCCTCGCAACGGGGCGTGAAATTTGTTTTGAACGCAGGCGGCTTGAACCCCGAAGGGGCCGCACTGGCTTTGCAAGACTTGTTCAAAGCACAAGGCTGGCGCGCACGTATCGCCGTGGTCACCGGCGACGATGTTCTTCATCAAATAGACGATTTGCAAGCCAGCGGTGAAGCACTGGCGCACATGGACAGCGGCGCAAACTTGTCCAGTGTGAAAAATGAACTGGTGTTTGCCAATGTCTACCTAGGAGCGCAACCGATTGCACAAGCGCTCGCCCAAGGTGCAGACATTGTGCTGACCGGTCGGGTGGCAGACGCGGCTTTGTTTTTGGGCCCACTGATTCATGAACTCGGCTGGGCGGCCGACGATTGGGACAAACTGGCGCAAGGCATTGTGGTCGGCCATTTGCTGGAATGCTCAGGCCAAGGCGCTGGTGGCAATTTCGGCTCGGCCGGTGTGTGGCAACGCATTCCTGATTTATCGCACATTGGTTTTCCGATTGCTGATGTGTCCGCTGATGGCGAAGTCATCATCTCCAAAACCCCCGGCAGCGGCGGACGCATCAACTTTCACACGCTTCGCCAGCAATTACTTTACGAAGTGCACAACCCGCGCTGCTACGTCACGCCGGATGTGGTGCTGGACATGGGTGAACTGACACTGCATGACCTAGGCAATGACCAGGTACAAGTGCGCGGTGCTGTGGGGCATCCTGCGCCTGCGCAACTCAAACTCATGGCGGGTTTTCGCAATGGCTGGATGGGCCACATGGTCACCGGCTATTGCTGGCCAGATGCATTGGCCAAAGCGCAAGCAGTCGCCGCCACAGTGCAGCTACAAATGCAGGAAAAAAATATCCAACCGCAAGAAGTGTGCATCGAGTACATGGGGCACAACAGCTTCCTCGGGCCGCATGCGCACCCCAACGAAAACGACCAAGTCAATGAAATTTGGCTGCGCATGGCAATTCGCACCACAGACAAAAAACACGCGGATGCATTCCCCAGACTCTTTCCTTGGTTGGCCTTGTCCGGGCCGCCATTCATGGGTGGTTTTCATGGCATGCATGCAGCCAGTCAGTTGCTGGGCGTGTGGCCGGCGCTGGTGTCGCGTGAATCGATTGAATCGCAAGTGCGCATACACATGAAGGAGACGGTGTGATTGACTCCAATGACCCACTGCGTTCAAGTGTCAGCATGCCAGAGGTGTTGACATGAAGTTGCGCTTGTCCGAGATTGCACACGCCCGCAGCGGCGACAAAGCAGACAACGCCGACATTGGTTTGTTCGCTTGGGAACCGCTGGGTTATGCATTGCTTGCGCAACACGTCAGCGCCGAACAACTGAATATCTATTTTGCTCACCTGTGGCCGTCCAGCGATGCCGCCCCAAGCATTGCCGCAGTCCGTGTGGAACGGTTTGATATGCCCAACCTGCTGGCCTTGAAATTTGTGTTGCGGGGTGCTTTGAATGGCGGTGCCGCATCGAGTTTGCGCAGTGACAATTTAGGCAAAACCATAGCGGCGCAATTGTTGCGCATGGACATAGAAGTAGATGACGCGCAAGGGGTTGCAGCCTTGCAGGCCGCGCAGCAGGAAATCAACCGGTTTTAAGTCAACGCTTAGCCGTTCGCGGTATGCATGAAATAAATTCATTTAAAAAAAGCGAACACCCCTTAAGCGTATGAACGACACCACCATCGCCCCAACCGTTTCATTTGGCCAAGCGATCTGGTTCTGGCTCAAACTAGGCTTCATCAGCTTCGGCGGGCCGGCTGGGCAAATAGGCATCATGCACCAGGCCTTGGTGGTGGAGCGCGCTTGGATTTCTGAAAAACGGTTTTTACATGCGCTCAACTACTGCATGTTGTTGCCTGGCCCTGAGGCGCAACAACTCGCCACTTACCTGGGTTGGTTGATGCACAAAACCTGGGGTGGCGTGTTGGCTGGTTTGCTATTTGTGCTGCCATCGCTGTTGATGTTGATCGGCTTGTCATGGGTGTATGTGAGTTACGGTGATTTGCCTTGGGTGGCCGCTTTGTTCTTTGGCATCAAACCGGCGGTCATCGCCATCGTCTTGCAAGCTGTTCACCGCATTGGGTCACGAACCTTACGCACACCGGCCATGTGGGCTATCGCGGCTGTGAGTTTCGTGGCAATTTGGGGTTTGCAAATTCCATTCCCTTGGATCGTGTTGGCTGCGGCCATCACAGGCACCGTTTTAGCAAAGCTAGCACCCGGGAAAATCGCCGCACCAAGCGGACATGGGCACACAGCAAATTTGACAGAGCGCCCCGCAATGATTGATGACCACACACCAACACCTGCGCATGCCATGTTTTCAGTCAGACGCTTGACTTGGGTGCTGCTGGCAGGTGCAGTGTTGTGGTTACTGCCCATGTGGCTATTGCATTCACTGTATGGGGACGACAACACCTTGACGCACATGGCTTGGTTTTTCAGCAAAGCGGCATTGATGACGTTTGGCGGTGCTTATGCGGTGTTGCCCTATGTGTACCAAGGCGCGGTAGAAACCTTTCAATGGCTGACACCACTGCAAATGATGGATGGGTTGGCACTTGGTGAATCCACGCCCGGCCCCTTGATCATGGTCGTGGCATTTGTCGGTTTCCTCGGTGGTCATGCCCATCCGGTACAAACGGCTTACCCGCTTTTTGTCTCCGCATGCTTGGGCGCAGTTGTCGCCACATGGTTCACGTTTTTACCGTCCTTCATTTTTATATTCGCAGGCGGTCCTCTGGTGGAAAGCACGCAAAACCAAATTCGCTTCACCGCGCCGTTGACCGCCATCACCGCTGCTGTTGTCGGCGTGATGTTGAATCTGGCGCTGTTTTTTGCCTACCATGTGCTTTGGCCTCAGGGTTGGAGCGGGCCGTTTGAAACAACTTCAGCCGTGTTGACACTGGCCTGCTTGCTGGCCTTGATGCGCTTGAAATGGTCCGTGCTTGGTGTACTGACAGCGTCCGCCGCTATAGGTTTGTTGCTCTATGGGCAAATGCACTTACCCATATAACTGCCAGAAATTCATGGCATGTCGGGCAGGCCGACGCGAACGTTGCCGAAGGCGGTGAGCGGCGACCGAGCCGACATGTCAGTGAACACCAAGCAGCGAAGTTCGATCAACATACCGCCTTTGGTTCAAACCACGTTGATACCTAAGGAACCCAACACACCGAAATCTGCAACGATTTGTGTGCCCTCATGCATGACAACCGGCACCACACATGTGCCCGTGATCACGGTGTCGCCTTCGCGCAAATGCATGCCGTGGCTGATGAGTTCATTGGCCAGCCAAGTCAATGCCACGCGGGGGTCGCCCAACACATTGGCACCACTGCCTTGGGCGCTCACCACACCTTGTTGCAACACCTGTACCGCATGCTGGCTCAGGTCTAAATCGCGCCAAGGAAAGGTGACTGCCTCACCCAACACCAATTGGTGTGCGCAAGCAAATTCGGCCAGCAACATCGCCTCTCCGATGTGCACAAAATCCTGCCAGCGCGAGTCTGGAATTTCAATCGCCAAATGCAGGTCTTTGACATGCGACATGACGTGCTCTGTGCTTAATGTTTGCCCGGCAGAACCGGTGATGTCTTGACCGATGCGAAAAGCGAATTCAGGCTCCATCACTTGCATGAGGTTGTTTTGCAAACTGATGTTTGCCCCCGGTTTGAAGCAGCGCGATTTCAATAAACGCCCCGCCAAAGGACCGCTCACCCCGATGTGCTTTTGACCCGCGATGCTGGTGGCTGCAATCTTCCAGCCCATGGCTGTTTCTCCCGTAGCTTCAAACAAAGCGCGTTGCGCTGCATAACCCTCTGCCCTGCTCTTGGGTTGGCGCATGCTGGCATCCGGCGTGGGTAAATGTTGTTTGTTCTGCCATGCAGACAACAGTTGATCGGTCAATGCTTGGTAAGAAGTGTCAGACATGAATAGCTCCAGAGTCTTGAGTGCGGTTGGTTAATTCATCCATCAAGCTGCGAAGAGCAACCCAAAGAAGATCCATCGCTTCAGTTTAAATGTTTTGCAGAGCAGGACTCTCAGGCTGAAGTCACCACCCTGACAAATCGCAGAGAATGCACATTCACTCTATGGCAGTTGCTATGAAAAAAATATGTTGTGTAGCCCTGATGTTGTTCGGGTTCAATTGCCATGCCGACTGGACATTGTTCATGGAAATGGAGGACGGCACTTGGTATGTAGACAAGGCCACCCGCACCGGCGATGCGCAACCCGGCATCTGGACTTTGTTTGACCATAAAACACCTGTAGGCGCATTTGGTGTTCGCTCGGTGAAGACCTTGGTGGAAACCGATTGCCTAGAGGGTTGGTTGCGTGAAAAGTCGCTGCTGGTGTTCAACGACCAAATGGCCAAGGGTTCGATATTGCGCAACACCTCACCGGGCACCATGAAAATTTTTCCTCAGCCCGGCAGCGCCTACGAAAAAATGACGCAAACCCTTTGTCAAAAATAATCCATGGCGACCCGCAATACACATTGTGTTTATGTGGTCGAACTCCACCCCGATGTCTGGTTTGAGCCCAAATTCAAACGCAGCAACCCTGACTACCTTGCAGGCAAACCCTTTGTTTATGTGGGCATGACCGGCTTAGACCCGGACACCCGGTTTGACAACCACAAAGCGGGCATCAAAGGCAATGTGTTTGTCAAAAAATACGGCTTGCGATTGATGACCGAATTGTTTGAACACCTCAACCCCATGCCTTATGGGGATGCGCAATACATGGAAGTGGATTTAGGTATCCGGCTTAGACAAGCCGGGTATGGGGTTTGGCAGGCTTAGTACCCAGTGTTGCTCGGGTTTTGCGCCTGAAGATCTGTTTTGCCACATGCCGCCCATACCTTGACACTTGCATGTGCTTAATCAGCGACTTATCATGAGTCGAGCTTCGTCTTGTGCGGCGAAGCTTTTTTTCATTCATCCCTCTTTCATGCACCTAAGACCCTATCTCCCCAAATCATGTCTTTGAAAAAATTTGCCCCTTGGAAAATCCAATCCGACGACAGATTCAAACTGTCTGACATACCCACCCGACTTCCTGCGAGTCAAGGTCAAGTGGACGAAGCCAAATGGCTCAAATCTTTGTTTGAGCGTCTCAACAAAATGCAAAACACCTTGTATGCAGCCAAAACCCACGGGCTGCTGCTGGTGCTGCAAGGCATGGACACAGCGGGCAAAGATGGTGTGATTCGCCACGTATTCACGCACATCAGCCCGCTAGGTGTTCGAGCGCAGGCATTTGCCGCACCTACTGAAGAAGAAATGCGCCATGATTTTCTGTGGCGCATACACAGCAAATTACCGGCCAAAGGCGAAATGGTCATCTTCAACCGCAGTCACTATGAAGATGTCTTGGTGCCGCAAGTCAGGGGCTGGCTCAAGCCCGCCATGATTGAAAAACGCTTGGCCCATATACGCAACTTTGAGGCTCTGCTGGAAGACGAAGGCATCACTGTCTTGAAATGTTTTTTGCATATCTCCAAATCAGAGCAGAAAAACCGTTTGCAAGCGCGACTCGACGACCCGCAAAAGCAATGGAAACTTCAAGCCTCAGATTTTGAAGACCGCAAACTGTGGCCGACTTTCATGCGCGCCTACCAACAAACGCTGTCAGCCACCAGCACCAAAGAAGCGCCTTGGTACATCATTCCTGCGGATGACAAGTCTGACCGGAACCAATTTCTGGCAGAACTGCTGGTCAGCACGCTGGAGGACATGCATTTGAAAATGCCTGAACCGACTTTGAAGCCGGGCAGTTTCAAGCTTTCTTAAGCACCACCACCAGCACTGCCAAGGCGGCTATAGCCAACCATATGGCCTTGTTATTTGCCATGATGAATTTCAAGACACGGTCTTCAAAGCTGGGCGGGCGGGACTTTTCTTCAGACATCAGTTGGCCCTCGCTACCCACACGGTGGCACCTTCAGAACCGTAATGCTCAACGTGAGGAATATCGCGCGCCAGACGAAACGGATCACCGGCCTTGAGCGTGATGACTTTCTCGCCCAAGGTCAGCTTGAATTCGCCGCGCACGACCAAAGCGCTGACATCAAACGGGTGCGTATGCGTATCGACCACGCGATTGGCTTCCCACTCGCGCACTAACACTTCGTCAAATCCTTCTTCGACGGATACAGCTGTGAATTCTTCAAATGTGGTTGTCATGTTTCAAAGTCTTTCTTTAGGTCAAGTTTTCCAGTCGAGCATCATCTTCAGGCACAACGGATCAGCAAATGCCACTTGGTAGGCATCCTTGGCTTGTCCGAGTTTATAGGTATGGGTGATCATGCCTTCCAGGGACAACTGCCCGCTCTCCACCATGCGTGTGACCGCCAACAAGTCATGCTTTTTCCACTGCGCGGCTACTCGTATGTGAGCCTCGCGCATGAAAGCAGGTGCGAAAGCGAAATTCAAATCTTGTTTGTAAAAACCTGCCAGCACCACTTCACCGCCGGGCGCAAGCCGCATGATCAAGCTGTTGAGCAAACTGCTGTCGCCGCTCACGTCGTAAATGGCTTTGTAATCTTTGCGGGTATCGTCATTCGGATGCACCACGCTGTAGCCCTCGGCACCGGTTTGTCGCTGGGCTTGGGTTTCCCACACCGTAGGCGGCGTGCCGCCAAGCGCGACAGTGATGCGTGCCAGCAATCGTCCCATCACGCCGTGACCGACGATCAGGTCAGGCAACACCATGGGTTGCTTGTCGCCGCCTAATGCGATCGTGTGGTAGCAAGTGGCTGCGAGTGCCAACAACACGGCTTTGGGGCCCAGTCCCGAGTCGACCTTGACGACGCGTTCGTGCGGCACGATCAGGCGCGAACCGGCGCCGCCGAAAATATTGCGCACGCCTTGAAAGGTGTAAGAGCCTGGCACAAACACATGGTCGCCTATTTGCACGGATGAGCCTTCACTGACCTTGCTGACGATGCCAACAGTTTCGTAGCCGGGTACCAACGGATAACCGAGGCCGGGAAACGGCGGCATGCTGCCGTCCCACAACAAACGCTCGGTGCCGGTGCTGATGCCGCTGAAAGTCACATCGACTTCAATGTCATTCGCCTCGAAAGCTTTGATCTCCAAGGTTTGAACCGAGAGTTGCTGCGGGGCATCAAAAACAATGGCTTGGGCGTGTGAACTCATACAACTGGCTTCAATCAATTGAGGAAGGTAAAAAACCCAAACACATGCGGTTGAACCGCTCTGCGATTTCGGTCATCGGCACATGGCCGCAGGTTTCGATGATTTCAAATTGCGCATGCGGCAAATGCTTTTTCAAAATATCCACATGGTCGACAGGCAAAAATTTGTCTTGTCTGCCCCAAATGACCAAAGCGGGGCATTTCACCTGATCAACACGAGATAAAAAAGCTTGCCTTGGTGCATCGAGAAAACCGCCAAAGCCCACAAAGCCACGCAAGGTTTTGAGGAACACAGCTTGCGCATTCGGGCGACTGGCAAGGGCTACTTTTTCTGCCACCAGTTCACGCGAGACAAAACCGGTGTCGTGAAAGGCCAGTTTCCAAATCATGCCCAAACCGAAATGGCTGGGCTTGGTTAACAACTCGCCCAAATACGGCAGACTGGCCAAGCGGAAATTGAACAAGGTGGTTTTACCCACACCTGCGGGCGCGGACAACACCAAAGACGCGACACGCTCAGGCTGCATGGCCGCACATTCCAAGGCGATACAGCCACCCATAGAGTTTCCGATGATGTGCAGTTGCTTCAAGCCCATGGCATCCATGAAATCACACACAAACCGGGCTTGCGCTTGCATGTCGTAATCCGCGTCCAGCGGCAAGTCGCTCAAACCGCAGCCGAGTAAATCGAGTGCGATCACACGGTGCTGTTGTGACAACGCATGGATATTGTTTTCCCACTCCAGCACCGAACAACTGATGCCATGGATCAACAAGACCGTGGAGGCGCCTTGCCCTTCTTCCCAGTAGCGAATGCGGTGCTGATGGACAGAGATAAATTTGTCAGCAGGTCTTTTTTGCATCGCCAGAGGTTACCCTATGAAAGCTCAGCTTTCTTACTGGCAAACCCGAACTGTCTGGTTGCACAAGCCAAGCCTTAATTGTCAGCAGATGGATGCCTCAAACCCGCATAGCCCAAGGCCAGCCAGCCCAACACATAAGCCATGCCGCCATAAGGAACGCCCTGTTTGAATATGTCCAGGCCAGCCAGTTGGCGAAGTTGAATATTGAAGCTGAACAACACAATGCCAAGCACCCATGACAGGGCGGCAACTGTCAAACCGGGCGTGAAGCGACTGCGTGCGGCCATCAAGGCAAGGACCAACAAACCCAGCGCATGAATTTGCTGCAGCTGAACAGACGATTGCAATGAACGCACGGCCTCTTCAGACAGCGCATGCTGATGCGCCACATAAGCGGCGGTCAAGACGGACATGGCGCCTGTCACACAGGCGAAAACAAACAGGGTTTTGCTAGCGATTTTCATGAGTGAATGCCTGTGTGTGAACGTTATGATTTTCCAGATGAATACCCAACTCAAGCTCTGCCTATTTCCTGCGACATTCAGCTTGAGCTGCATGTTAATGCTTGCGCCGTTCAACGCGGTGGCAGCGACTCCCCGCAACGACCAAGCCCACCAGCCGCTTTCCGCCATCAGCGATGCGCAGTGGAACACCGACACAGCAAGCCACTTGCTGGAGCGCGCTGGCTTTGGCGCAAGCCCGCAAGAAGTTGCGCAATTTGCACGCATGACACCTCAACAAGCGGTGCAAACCTTGGTGCGATACCAACGCATACCGGACAAGTTTGTGCCGTTTGAAGATTCCGGCTCGCACGACGACGGCTTGGAGCCCTTCGCCAGTTCGCGCCCCGCTGCCACCGACTTGGCGAAGGCCAGCGGTGAATCACTGGGCGTGAAAGTCAAACCCTCAGGCAACCGCCGGGTGCAACAAGTGGCAGACCGTTACCTGTATTGGTTGCGCGCGTCCCGCTTAGAAACGCATCGCCTAGGCTACTGGTGGGCGAACCGCATGCTCAGCACACCTCGGCCTTTGCAAGAAAAACTCACGCTGTTTTGGCACGGGCATTTCGCCACCAGCGAAGAAAAAGTGCGCGACTACCGCAAGCTGCTGATTCAAAACGAAACATTGCGAAAAAACGCCAACGGCAAGTTCCGCGACCTGCTGATCGCCGTCGCCAAAGACCCGGCCATGCTGGCGTTTCTGGATGCAGGCGTGAACGTCAAAGGTGCGCCGAATGAAAACTTCGCACGCGAAATCATGGAGTTGTTCACCATGGGCGTGGGCCATTACACAGAGACCGACATCAAAGAAGCAGCGCGTGCATTCACCGGTTGGAATTACGACAAGTTGAAGTTTGTGGTCAACCCCGCGCAACATGACGACAGCATAAAAACCGTGCTCGGGCGGAGTGGACGTTTTGACGGAGAACAAGTCATCGACATTCTGCTGGCCCAACCGGCCACCGCAGACTTCATCGCCGCCAAGCTCTACCGTTATTTCGTGCGCGAAGACTTGTCGCCGGAACTGCAAAATCAACTCGGGCAATTGCTGCGTGATTCGCGTTACGACATCGCTGTTTTTCTGGAAACCGTGTTTTTATCGAATGATTTTTACAGCCAAGCCTCGATCGCCACGCGCATCAAGCCGCCGGTGGAGTTGTTGATTTCCACCTATAAAAAAATGGCGCTCAAAAGTGTTCCCGGCATTCCGGACTTCAACGAACAAACCGAAATGCTGGGTCAGAAATTGTTTTACCCACCCAATGTCGCTGGTTGGGCACACGGGCGCAGTTGGATCACGCCGGGTTTGTTGCTGGCGCGTGGCAATGTGATTTACGACACGGTGTACCCACCCATCGATTTCGTCGCACCTGATCGCACACCCAACGGGCTGTACCAAATTGTGCCGGTGGCTGACAAACTGGCTCTTGGCATGGACGTGACCACCGCCACCCAGCCCGAGGGTAAAACCATGGGCGATATGTCCATGTCCATGCAAGCCGACAGAGACGAAGACTTCAACACCCGCTTAGCCAGCTACCACGCTTGGCGCAAGGCGATTGAAAAAGTCAAACCCATACCGCGCGACACGGTGCAACTCAATCTGTCGCAGTTGATCCGCCAAGCGAATTGCAAAACCACAGCCTGTGCGGTGGACCATTTGGTGTCGCGGTTTTTCTCTGCGCCGGTGTCAGACGCCGTGAAGCAACAACTGAGCGCATTGCTCAGCGACGACCTGGGCACTACAGACTTAAAGCTGGCCGACAGTTACATGGAAGACGCATTGCGCAACCTGTTGCATGTCATGTTGTCGCTGCCTGGCTACCAACTGGGATAAGCCATGAACCACCACGCCCTGTCACGTCGCGAACTGCTGCAAGCGCTCAGCGCCATGAGCATGAGTACCGCCCTGCCCTTGCACGCCCTTGCCAAACCTGCTGACGACAAGCGCATCCTCGTGGTGGTTGAACTCACCGGTGCCAATGACGGTTTCAACACCTTGGTGCCTTACGGCGACGACAACTATTACAAGCTGCGTCCCAACCTCGGCATCCGCGCCAACAGACTGCGCAAGATCGACGATATGCACGGGTTCAACCCCGGCATGGCGGGTTTTGAGCGGCTGTACAAAAACGGCCAAAGGGCGGTGGTGCACGGTTGCGGCTACGACAACCCGTCTTACTCGCATTTCACCTCTGCCGCCTACTGGCACACCGGCGCACCCAACACCGGCGAGCCCTATGGCTGGCTGGGCAGATTGGCGGATACCATCGACCCGCAACTGACACCGAATTTTTTGATCAACATCGATGAGCGCCAATCGCTGGCGGTACGCGCCGCGCGACATGTGCCGGTGGTGTTTGACGACCCCGAGCGCTTCAGGCGCAAAGGCCTGTACCAGAGCCGCGCGCTGTTGGACAAAGGCACGGGCGACAACACGCACAGCGCCAATGCGGCGCATCAGTTTTTAGAAGACGTGGCGCAAAGCGCCCGCCAGGCCTCGGTGCAAGTGAGACAGGCTTGGAGCAATTACAAAACGCCGATCGACTACGGCATTTTGTCCATGGACCTGCCCAAAGTGGCGGCCATGATTCACGCGCGTTTGCCCAGCCGCATCTACCACACGGCTTACCGGCACAACGCGTTTGACACCCATGTGCACCAAGGCGAGCTGCACCAGCGGCTGCTGACCTATGTGTCAGACGGCATCGCCGGGTTCATGCAAGACATGAAGCGCATAGGCCGCGACAAAGACGTGACGCTGATGGTGTATTCCGAGTTCGGCCGCCGCCCTGCGGAGAACACCAGCTTGGGCACAGACCACGGCACCGCCAACCATGTGTATTTGATCGGCCAGCCGGTCAAAGGCGGGCATTACGGTCAAGCGCCCGACTTCACCCGATTGAACGCGGAAGGCAACGTCAACCCCACCGTCGACTTCCGCCGCGTGTACGCCTCGGTAGCGCAGCAATGGATGGGCGCAGACAGCGCGGCTTTGTTGAATGGCAAGTTTGAAACCTTGCCTGTTTTTGCTTAATCTTTGAGCAAGGAATATTGAATTTATTAATTTGTTCGTTTTTTATATATTTGCAACAAAAACATTAATATAAAAGGTGGATTCAAGCACGAAGTGCAACTTTGAATAACTGATGGTTGGGTGGCTGAGGATGTTTAGCATTCAAGGCTTCTTGACCTGGCAGTCGAAGTTGCTTATGACCTACAAACACCTCAGCCAAGCTGAAAGATATCAGATTCA
>CAMDJS010000011.1 GCA_945900685.1 Bordetella parapertussis | reverse complement strand
ACCGACTCAGCCCCCCACATTCGGAAAGTCGATCTAAACCCATGTGAGGTGATTCGTCTGTCGTCCTCTTTAGGGTCAATCCAGCCCTTGCCGCCTGATTTGATGTTAGCTTCGTGCATTCGTTTTAAAACTGCGGTGAGACTCATATCTGACAAAGCTTTGCCATAGGTTGCGCTTGTAAACACATACTTGTCGACCCTAGGCATTTTTGAGATTAAAGCGACAGCTTCTATGGACAAAGGAACATGGTGTTCAACTCCAGCCTTCATGCGAATAGCGGGAATGATCCATAAGCCTGTTTCAAGGTTGATTTCATCCCATTTAGCTTCTAGTGTTTCGCTGGTGCGTGTAGCAGTGAGGATTAGAAATTCAAGGGCACGTGGAGCAATTCCATCCTGTTGGCGCAATGAGGACATAAATTGACCAACTTCTTTCCATGGCAAGGAAGGTTGATGTTTTACTGGTTTAATTTTGTTAGGTGCGGCTAGAAGATTCTCTAAGTGACCTCGCCAACGTGCTGGGTTTTCTCCTTGGCGATATCCGCTTGTGGTTGCCCAACCCAAGACGCTCTCAATACGTCCACGCAACCTTTTGGCGGTCTCAGTTTTATCAGTCCAAATAGGATTCAGGACTTTCATCACTAGCCCTAAATCAACTTCAGCAACAGGTAATGAACCAAACACTGGGCTGGCATATGTGGCTATCGTGGCTGGCCATTGAAGTGCGTGTTTTTCGCTCTTCCAGCTATTTCTATGAGCAGCAATGTACTGGGCAGCGCACTCATCAAACGTCATCATCTTGGCTCTAGCCAGCACTTCAGCTTCTCTAGCTCTTTCACGGGCTGTTAATGGATCATGCCCATCCAAAAGCATTAGACGCTGGGCTTTAGCTCTTAATCGGGCTTCTGACAGGCTAAGCGTGTGAACTGCGCCTAAACCCATGTCACGCTTTAGTCCGCCAACGCTGTATCGAAATATCCAGCTTTTTGACCCAGTAGCAGTAACCTTCAGGTACAGCCCGTTTCCGTCAGAGTAATAGCCACGTTTGTTGATCTTGGCAATCTTTAATGGAGACAGTTTGTCAACAAGTCGTGCCATAATTCACTTCCTTTCAGCCCATACTTAAAAGACGAATTCTAACGATATGAAGCGAACGGTGGTGAACTATTTATTTTGTTAAGTGATTGATTTAATTTATATTATTTTTTTTTATCGGTACTTATCGGATTAATGGTAGTAGGACACCGCTTCCGCCATTTAGTCAATATATACGTCAGGTGTATGAATAACTTTTCTGTTATTCAAAAGTATTCAATCGTA
Source organism: Bordetella parapertussis (assembly GCA_945900685.1). Classification (GTDB taxonomy): domain Bacteria; phylum Pseudomonadota; class Gammaproteobacteria; order Burkholderiales; family Burkholderiaceae_C; genus Limnohabitans; species Limnohabitans parapertussis_C. The sequence goes on along the minus strand of CAMDJS010000011.1, from coordinate 29,644 downwards.
AGTTATTTGCACCGCCCTAGCATAAGTACTCTCTTTGACTAATTGACCTATCATCGACTTTAGGTTTTTTCGAAGCAGTCGGCTGTATTTAGATTCCCGCTTTGACTGCCAAGTTGTCCCGTATTCACGCATTGCACAGCGTATGAAGGAATAGCTATGGTGACTGTTGCAGGCAAGCTTCAAGGGGTATGGGCAGATTTGCTCATGCCTTTGAACGAAGATTTATCCATTAACAACGCCAAACTTTATACGCATGTGCAAACCCTGGCTGCTAAAGGTGTGCACGGACTGTTGTTGTTTGGGCGTTGCGGCGAAGGTGCGGCGTTCAGTCCTGTTGAGCGCATGGCGCTGGTGAAGTTTTTGATTGAACAGGGCGTGGCCGGTTCCGATATGTTGTTGAATGCAAGTACTGCCAACATGCCGGACACCGTTCATTTGATTCGCAAAACACATGCACTTGGCGTGCAGGCCTTCATGTTGATGCCGCCGACAGCCGATCAGGATGCGACTGATCAGGGACTGGTGGATTTCTTCAGTTATATCGTGCGCAATCTGAGCGGTTTGAATCTGCGTTTGTACCTGAGCTCGCAGGCGACTTCCGGTCCCGGCGAATTGAATGCCAGAGCTATCAATGAGTTGCTCAGCAGGCATCCTCAAGCTTTCAACGGATTGATAGACCAAAGCCCTAATGCCAGCCACACCTTGGATTGGATACGTTCTTTTGCTGCCTTGTTACCGGTGTACACCACCAACGACATGAACGCCCAAGTGGTGGTAGGTATGGGCATACACACCGGTATTTCCAGCTACGCCAATCTGATCACCAAGCTCATGGTGAGGATAGTGACTGCATCAGATGCAGACAAAAAAATATCTGTCACCGGTAACAAGATAGGCAATGATGACTTGCGATTGACTGAGTTTGATCAGCTGCTGGCACATTTGCCGCAAGTCCCCGCCTTGAAATATTTGCTCTGCAGCATGTACCACGATACCGACTGGTTACGCGTGCGTCCACCGCTTTCTGCGTTGAACACTGATTCGCAGGAAAAAATGGCTAAAGCATTCAAAAAATTCAATTTGAATCCCAATGTGTATTAATTTCTGGAAAGGCTGAACAAGGTGCAAAACAAAGCAAGCTGGTATTTGATAGAGCAAAATGGTTTGTACCATGCGCTGACAAAAGAAGACGCCGAAAAACTCGACCCTGACTCATATGCGATTCATCAAGTATTTGGGTCTCACCGGGATGCGTTGTCAGAGATGAGCCGGTTGATTCAACTTCAAATTGCAGAAGTCAAATCGCATGTCAACAAGCTGGCTGACGAATCCTGATCTGCGGAGGTATTGCATGGCCTAACCCTATCAAGCATCAGCCATCTACCATTCAAAAAAATTAATTTACTATTGGCTGGGGCCTATTTTTTTTGAATAAGCCTTGTGTTTGCTCATCAATCAGTTCATACGCGCCAAAATAGATATTGGACTCTGGATTTTCTAAACAGTGTTTGTCCATCCACAAATAAACCTGCTGAAACGAAATACCTTCTTTAAAGTTCCAAAATGGAATCTGTCTTCCTGCGCTCAAACCATCTAACAAACCTAATAAGTGGCTTTCAACTTCTTTTGATGCCTTGCCTTTTCTTCCCTCAACCCATCTGATGCAATACACATCAGAAACAATCATGACTGATTCAGCTTTACTTATTTCAGAAAAACCGATTGTAAAAATTAAAAAAAGTAAAGATAAGTTTTTTTTCATGTCGTTTGTCAATGAAGTTAATCGAGATATTTTTGCGTTAGCCGGTTTTGTCGCCTTAGTGGAGTGTGCGAGTCTTCATTTGTTGTCCTTATCCTGCATTAGCTCACCAACGCCATACATTGCGGAGGAAAGCGGATTTTTACGGCAATAGTTATCCATCCAAAGGAAAATCTTTTCATTTGTTCCCTCAAAACCAAACTCGGCAGTGCGTTGGCCTACAGTTGCAGATGAGGCAATAGAAAAGCCCATATTTACACCGCTCAAAAATCCAATTAACCACGCCCTGTTTTCAAGTTCACGCGCATTGCTTTCTGGTTTCACCCAGATCGCACAGTCTGGGTCGCCACGAACCCACTCAGCGGAGGCTGATTGACACAACAAACAAAGAAAAAGGTAAATAACTTTTGTTTTCATTGGTAATTCCGTAATTTGATTCTAGTCAGCCTTGGTACCCGCTTGACGAATCACGTCGGTCAAACGGGAGGCATCCTTTTTCATTTTTGCTTCAAACGCTGCGCTGCTGCCACCGATCAAATCGGCACCTGCTGCTTGAATCTTTTCAACTATCTCGGGGTCTTTCAAAATCTTGTCGATCTCACGGTTGAGCAGTTGCACCACCGCCGGGGGTGTCTTGGCAGGAGCCAGAATGCCAAACCAAGCGGTGATTTCATAATCCGGCAACGACAAGGCTTCTGCGACAGTGGGCACATTGGGCAACAGGCGCGATCTTTTCTGACCCGTGACCGCCAAGGCTTTGAGCTTGTTGGCCTTGACTTGCGGCAAGGCCAGGGGCAAATTGACAAAACCAATTTGCAGCTCACCGCGCAACAAATCCACCATGGCTTGCGAATTGCCTTTGTACGGAAAGTGCTCCATCTGCGTACCGGTTTTCAAACCCAATAATTCACCCGCTAAATGCCCCGAACTGCCAGCACCCGGGGAGCCGTAATTCAGTTGACCTGGTTTGCTCTTGGCCAGTTGCACCAACTCTTTGAGGTTTTGCACAGCCAAATCAGGATGGACCACCACCACATTGGTGATCTCGGCGAGTTCGATGATGGGCACCAAATCGGTCATGGGGTTGTAGGGCAGTTGGCTGTACAAGGCCAGATTGGTGACCAAGGGCAAGCCGTTGATCAACAGGGTATAGCCATCGGGTGCGGCTTTGGCAACATAGTTGTTGCCAATGTTGGTGCCAGCACCGGGCATTTGTTCAACCACCACACTTTGTCCCAGTGCAGCAGACAGGCGTGGCGCCAAGACTCGGGCAATCACGTCCGAGCTGCCGGTGGTGGCGGGAATGATGAGCCGGATGGACTTGCGCGGATAGTCTTGAGCCCACACTGCTGTATGAATGCTGGAAAAAGCCATTGCCGTTAAACCTAAACCAAGCGCGCGTCTGTTCAACATATCAACCTCTCAATTTCAATGATGCTCTAACAAGCTGCCAAACCCAGCTTGACGGTCTGTGATGCCGCAACTGCGCAAGGCATGCCAGTAGGTGGCGGTGTTGATGGCAATGACGGGTTTGCCAAGAAAGAGTTCGGCGGCGGCGGCGAGTCTGATCATGGACAAATTGGTGCCGACTTGCACAATCGCATCCACATCATCACCATCCAGTTGTTTGATCGCATCGCGGCACATGGCGTCGGTGCTGTGCGCAATTTGCACAGGGCTGGGACGTTCAAAACACACATCACGCACCACAGTGAACCCGCAGTCTTGGTAGAAGCGGCGAACTTGGTCATTGGCCACTTTGAAATACGGCGACAAAAAAGCAATGCGCTTGACCTTGAGGGTGTTGAGCGCAGCTTCCGTCGCGAAGGAGCCGCACGAGACGCCCACGCCAGCGCGCTCGGTCATCATGTCCAAATACGATTGCGCCCCGGCGCGGCCATTCCAAAAAGTGGCTGCCGACATGCCCATGACCAAGTAGTCCATCTCACAGGTTTTCAAAATATCCACCGCATCCAATGTGGCTCTGTTGATGTTCTCCACCAGGGCTAAAAAACTGGCATCGTCATTCACAGGATTGTTCGGAATGGCGATGCGGCTGTAATGGTTGGTCACACCCACAGGACGCAAATCGTCGAAGTCGGGTTGCACGATCGTGTTGGTGGAGGGGCCGAGCGTGCCGAATTTTTTTCTGTAACCCAAGTGGTCTGTCATGGGAATGTCCCTTGCTGAGAATGCAAATGGGACAGCAGTGCATCACCCGTCATGATGTCAGCGTATTTTTGCCGCATGTCAAATAAATTTGCATTGTGCGGATCTATGGCTCGGTCGCCCACACCATCCGACACCACCACTGTACGAAAGTTGTGTTGCACCGCATCCACCACCGTGGCTCGCACACAGCCACTGGTGGTGCAACCGGTGACCACCAAGGTGTCCACATGGTGAAAGTGCAGCCAGTCTGCCAAGGCTGTGTTGAAAAAGGCGGAAGCCCCTTGCTTTCGAACCACCCATTCGCTGGCAATGGGCGCCAGTTCGGACACGATTTGGCTGCCAGCAGCATGCTCGGTCAAGGCCTGCAAAGCATTGACACGGGTAGCAAACAGGTTGCGGTCTGAACCATCCGCTTCAAACACCACGCGTGTGTGCACGATAGGCAATTGCCAAGTTCTAAAAGCTTTCAGCAAGGGAACGGTGGCTTGCACCGCGTCTTGGATGGCTGGTCCACCGAGTTGATGCGGATCGACGAAGCTGATGACGAAATCCACCATCAGCAGGCAGCAACGCTGACCGATGCCTGTGGTGCGGCCAAAGCCTTGGCGTTGGTAAATCTCTTCGGTGTTCATGTCACGGTATTTGTGAATCAGCTTTGGCATGCGCTTGGTCAAAAGCAGTCACCCAGTCAAAACCCATGAGCTTTGAAAAGGCCGGAAAGTCATACAGCGCGGCATTCACACTGGTGCTTTGGCGCGTTTCTTTCAGGGCGGTGTACACATGCTCAAACGCTTTGGCAGCAGCCAAAAAAGCGGTTGCCGGAAAAATGGCCAAACCGTAGCCAATCGCTTGTAACTCTTCAAAACTCAACATTGGTGTGCGCCCACCTTCCACCATATTGGCCACCAAAGGCAGGTCAAAGCTGCGGCCAATCTGCTGCATTTCTTCCACCGATTCAGGGCTCTCCACAAACAAAATGTCTGCCCCGGCTTTGGCGTACAGCTCGGCACGCCGCAGTGCTTCATCCAGACCCAGGGTGGTGCGGGCATCGGTGCGGGCGATGATCAAGAAGTTGGGGTCTGAGCGGGTTTCCACAGCCACGCGGATTTTGTCGGCCATGTCTTGTGCGGGCACCACACGCCGACCCAGCATATGACCACACTTCTTAGGGAATTCTTGGTCTTCCAATTGGATGGCACAGGCGCCAGCGGCTTCATAGCCACGCACGGTGTGCATCACATTCAATAAGCCGCCGTAGCCAGTGTCACCATCGCAAATCATCGGGGTTTGGGTAATGCTGGTGAACTGCGTCACCCGGTTCACCATGTCGCTGTAAGTGGCCAAACCTGCGTCGGGCATGCCCAAATAAGAAGCCACAGTGCCATACCCGGTCATGTACAAGGCATCAAAGCCCATCTGATCAGCCATCTTGGCCGAGACCATTTCGAACACGCCGGGTGCCACGACCAACTGACCTTGGTTCAGTCTTTGTTTGAGCAAGGCACGGCGTTGTGTGTGCGAGAGGGTGGAGATACCTTGTTTGATCATGTGATGGCCTTTGCGCGCTCTAGCGCGTCGAGCATGGACGACTGACGGATATAAGCATGTGCGCGAGCGGGGTCCATGCTGAGTTCGCGCAGCGCTTGTTGGTTTTCTTTTCTTTTGATCGGGTCGCGTTCTTCAATGTCACGCTTGTTGCGTGCCGTGCTGGCATTGATGTAGTCAATGGCGATGGTGCGGCGCTGTCTTTCGTACCTGTCGAGTAGCGCGTCCGATGCACCTTCTCGCAAAACTGCCAGTAACTTGTCGGTGAGATTCATGGCGTCATGTATGCCGCCATTCATGCCCATGCCACCCAAGGGATTGTTGATGTGCGCCGCATCACCTGCTAATAAAACGCGTCCATGTCGAAAGCGTTGCGCTACGCGCTGGTGAACTTTGTACAGGGTTCGGTGATGAGTTACATAGGCCTGTGGTTGTGGCAAGAGATTTTGTAATCTGACTTGAACGGCTTCATCGCTCAGAACAACTTCATCCGATTCTTCAGCCTTGGTAGGTAACAAAACGCGCCACAGGGCAGGCACGCGCAACAGGACACACCATTCATGCGGGTCCGAGCAGTAATTCACATAAGACAGGCGAGGCAAATGATCAGCAAATTCAAATTCAGTAGAGACCACTAAAAACCGTTCAGGGTAGGTGAACCCCTCGAAATCGATATTCAAACTGCGCCTCACCGCGCTCCAAGCGCCATCTGCGCCAATCAGGTAATCCGCTTGCAGAGTGCGGGCTTCATCTGCCTTAGTGAAAGCCACCTCGACGTGATCGGCTGTTTGACTGACTTGTGAGACTTTGGCATCAAACAGCATCTGCACATGGGGCATTTGATTCAATTTGGATTGAATCATCTCGGTCAATTTCCACTGTTCGCATTGCAGCCTGAAGGGGTGATCGGTATCAGGCGAAATCAGACTCATGTCGAACTCCGCAATCACGCCTTCTTGCCGGTCTCGTTGCTGGGTGTACCTGGCCACCAAGCCTTGCGCAATCAACTCGTCAGTCAACCCCAGCGGGGCCAACATGTCGAGGGTAGGAGGGTGAAAGGTGGATGCGCGCAAGTCTCGGTTGAGAGCAGCCGCAGATTCAAGCACGGTGACCTTCACGCCTTGGTTGGCCAGCAGCAATGCACTGACCAAGCCGACAGGTCCCGCACCTGCGATCAGCACATGGGTTTGATTGGAATGCATAGGAATTATTGTTTGATAAATATTGTTTTTCAGATTTCAAAGAAGTCAATGGGGTGAATCATTGGCAGTAATGGCAAAAGCCCCAGCATTTTTACAAGGTTTATTGAAGTCCCTGGCTTGGCTTACATAGCCGCCACTGCTTTGCAGAAATCTTGGGGGCTGATGTTGGCATAACTGCCTTTGACATGGGTGACGACGGAGGCATCTAAATCAGCTTCAATATTCAAGGTGAAGGTGAACTTGCCAGGATGATTGACCGTGTTGTTGAACACCAGCGGAATTGACACCGAGTTTGTTAAACAATCACGTCGCACTATGCTCATTTCGATGTGTCCACCTTTGGCCAGACTGCGCAGGTAAGTTTGTTGCGCCTCATTCAAGCCTGTGGACAGCTCAGGCGACATTTCTCCACCATTCAGTGCCCGGTAAACCACATAGATATTTCCTATGTCGGTCAACTCGTCCTCGGTGTACTGGGTGGCCAGGTCTTCCTCCACCGCATAGAAAATGTCTTTCAACTGAGCCATCAAGTTCGATTGATGCAGTACCGTATCGATCAACTTTTGAATCATTTGATTCTCTAAGTCTGGGGACACTGGTTTCATATCTGACCTTCAGTTTGGAGGGTGTATGTCTACTGTTGACACTTGCCAATTGACATCACGCCTTCTAGTTGGTTCGGGTAATGCCTGAAGACGTAGCGCCCATCTTTGGCAACTTTGATATAGCCTTTCTTGTCTGATGGATTGATGACGACATAGTTGCCTTCTTCATCCCATTCCAATTTAGGCAGTTTGTAGTTGTCGAAGAATTCTTCGAAGCTGGGTGGCACAGTGAATGCCAAAGCGTTGGATTTGAACTCCACCTTGAAACTGAATGTGGAGATTTTTGTTCTTCCGGCGCAATTGACATGCACATTCGAGCAAAACACAGTTTCTTCGGGCACACAAGTGAGTTGCTTGGACGATTTGAGCAAAGCAATAGCGTCCGAGGTTTGCGCAAATGCTGTTTGACCGCCTATAAATAGCAAAAGAAACAAAGATGCCTTCACACATTGCATCGATGAGGTAGTCTTGACGAACATGTATAAGCCCTTTATTGGATTGTTAAGTAGTCAGTTTTCCTGCGTATTGTGCATCTGTTGTGAGTGGATACTGCTTTGTAAATGTTGTCAACAATGGGTATCGTTTGACAATGACCTTGGTTGATCTTAGCTATGGTACTTCCCACAAACTTTATGCCTCAAACGCTCGGAGGTTCTATACTCAAAAGTAAATAAACGCACATCTGAGTTGGTCAGCGTTAATGAATCAACGGCTATGTGAAGATTGAACTTATAGGAGACTCACTATGAATGCACCAGCAGAAGCCGCGATCATGCTTGAACGCCATCAGAAACTCGGAGATGGCGTGTCTCCCGCTTTACCGCAACCGCGTCAATTCAACAATGTGCAAGAGGCGCGACTGCACCGCAAACAAATGCTGGCAGCAGCATTTCGCTTGTTCTCACGTTTCGGTTTTGATGAGGGCGTGGCTGGCCACATCACCGCGCGCGATCCTGAATTTCAGGACACCTTTTGGGTGAATCCGTTCGGTGTGCATTTCAGCCAGATCAAGGTGTCCAATTTGATTCGGGTTGATCATCGCGGCAATGTGGTGGATGGTTCGCTGCCTGTGAATGAAGCTGCGTTTGCCATCCACTCGCGTATTCACCATGCGCGCCCGGATGTGGTGGCCGCCGCACACACGCATGCACCGCATGGCCGCGCTTGGGCCACATTAGGCAAACCGCTGGACATCATTTCATTGGATGCATGCGCGTTTTACAAAGACCACGTGGTTCACAACGATTTCGAAGGCGTGGTGCTGGAAGTGGATGAGGGTGATCGGATTGCCAATGCCTTGGGCAATAACAAAGGCGTGATTTTGCAAAACCACGGCTTATTGACCGTCGGCGATTCGGTGGAAGCCGCCGCCTGGTGGTACATCGCTATGGAGCGTTGCTGTCAGGTGCAGTTGATGGCTGAGGCTGCTTCGCATGGCAAGCCTTTGAAGATGGTGAGCCAAACCGCCGCCGAGCAGGCTTTCCCGATTGTGGGTTCGTCTTATGCAGGATGGTTCCAGTTTCAGCCTCTGCTGGCGCGTATCACTAAAGACCAACCGGATTTGTTTGATTGAGACAGATGCGCCTCGATTAGCCTGTATGGAATTGGAATACGAACAAATAAGAAGAAATAAAAACGCCCTATTTAAACTGCACCCCCAAAGTTGGAAATAAATCCAACCTTTGGGGAAGCTTATTTATTTTTTGGTAGTGATCCAGTATCAGAATTTCAGGCCTGCACCAATGGTGTAGCCTGAAGAACTTGAGCTTCCGGTTTGAGAGAAATAACCACCAGATGCAAATACAGATTCAGTGATGTTGTATTTGACACCCAAGCTGAAGTTGTTGTATGAAACCGATCCAGCAGATATGTATGAGTAGGCACCCAAAACATCTGCGTCCCCTGAAACCTTGGCTCTTGCGCCTAACGACAGGTTGTAGCCAGTTTTGGTTGCAGAGTAAGTTTGTGAATAGTATGAAATTGAGGTCAGGAAGTCTGCGTTGGCAGCGATGGGCATGCGATACCCTAGGCCCAGATTAGATTTTTCGTAATCACTGCTACCAGACTTAGTCAAGCTTGCGTAGTTGGCCAACACATAAATATTTTCGTTAACTAAAAAAGAACCACTGGTGTAATAACCTGAATAATTGGAAGTTGTACCGATTTTGGCTGAAGCGTAATCAACTTCAATTTTGTTGTAGTCCAAACCAGTGTCTGTTTTTCCCTGGTCATTGGCGAAAGAGGTACCTGCCAAACTTGCGATTGCAGTTATTACTAGAAGTTTTCTCATGGTTTTCCCTAGAAGAGTTGTTGATAAATTCATCAAAGATGATAACTTTAAAAAAACGAACAAATGAAACTAATAATCTATGTAAATAGATAAATTAATTATTAAATGACAAAATGATATAAAAAACACCACTAATTAATGACTAACTAGCCAAAAAATAAAATTTATAGCAGATGTGATTAAGACACATCCGAATCAAGCAACCCGTAGCGCATGGCCAGCAGCGTGATCTCAGACTGGTTGGTCAGTTGCAGTTTTTGTTTCACTTTGTACAAATGCGTACCGACAGTAGAGGAAGACAATTTCAGCGTGTCGGATATTTGCGCCACGGACTGGCCGCGCGCCAATTGCATGAAGACTTCAAATTCTCGCGGTGACAATTTTTCGATCGGGCTTTCATCACCGTCCAAATCCTGCATGGCCATGCGTTGCGCAATCACCGGATCAATGAAGCGTTTTTTCTGTGCCACCAAGCGTATGGCGTCAATCAACACTTCAGGCGCGGTCCGTTTGGACAAATAGCCCAAGGCACCGGCTTGCAAAGCACGCTTGGAGTAGCTGGTGTCCTCGTGTGCTGACAAAGACAAAATGCGCGCTCCGGGATCTTTGGCAATCATGCGTTTGATGGCTTCAATGCCACCCATGCCAGCCATGGCGATGTCCATGATCACCACATCCGGGCGATGGAGTTCATACATTTGCAATGCTTCTTCGCCACTGGCGGCCTCAGCAATGACCTCTACATCGTTCCAAGTTTGCAGCAAGACTTTGAAGCCGCTACGCACGACCGCATGGTCATCAACCAACATCAATTTCAATTTAGCCATGGGAGTGATTGTGGCTGAGTGGCAAAACCGCGTACACACGAGCACCTTGGGGCGTTAAAGGTTCAAACACCAAATGACCGCCAAGGCCTTGCGCACGTTCTCCCATACCCACAACCCCAAAGTGGCCTGAGTGCTGCCAATCTGTGGACGGACCCTGGCCGTTGTCTTTGATTTCAAGCTGCAAGTGACCATCTAAAGCGTTCAAAGTCATGTCGATGCGTGTGGCTTGCGCGTGTCGCAATGCGTTGGTCAGTGACTCTTGCATGATGCGGTAAACCGCAGTGGCCAAATTGTCTCCAAGCGTGTCAAGCGCCGTGTGTATGTTCAGGCTGATTTGAATGTCAGGATGGCGGCTGCTGGCTTCTTCCAGCAAATCTTGCAACGCGTCTTGCAAGCCGAAACGGTCCAGCGCCAAAGGTCGGAGTTGGGTCACGAGTTGATGCACTTCATCGTAAATCGCGTCCGCACAGTCCATCACCATTTGCGCAGAAGATTCGATCTGGCTGTCCACACCTTTGGCGCGGTGTGCGATGGCCATGCCCACGCTTTTGATGGCAGTGACTTGTTGACCTAATTCATCATGCAACTCGCGTGCAATCTGGCCACGTACCTCTTCAATCCGCGCTTGAATGACTTGCGTGAGTTCGCGGTTTTGTGCCAATGCAAGCGTGGCTTCCCGCGCTTTTCCTCTGGCTTCTAGGCCTTCTTGCAATGACTGGGTCATGGCGTTGAATGCCTGTCCCATCATTTGCGCTTCGCGTCCACGCATCTCGGGCAAGCGTGTGTCGTAATTACCGCCGCGCACTTCGCCCAGGGCTTGCACCACTTGTTGAATCGGTTGCAAAGCACGGCCAACCAAAGCGTACACCATCAAAATAACCGCCAACCCGCCCGAAAAAAGAGTGATCAGCATGGGCACAAAATCGTCCCAACCGTCGAGCACGGCACGCGAGGGGTCAGCCCGCACCATCAAGCGGCCTTCAGCAAGTTGAATCTGGCGAGATCGGACCGATGGTGAGACGATGCGGCTGTACCAATCAGGCGCATCACGTCCGGCTTTGTAGACCGGTGGCGGTGAGTGGTAGATAACATTGTTTTGCTGATCCAGCAATTCAATTTCATTGGCTCGCACGCGCCCGAGTTTGATCAGAAATTGCCTCATGTCGTCCAGGCTGGCTTGGCTGTTGGCCGATTGCAAGCGCGATAACAATTGCGTTGCCACCATGTTGGCGCCTTCCATTTCATCATCCACACTGCGCCTGGTTTCTTGCAGTTGCATGCCAATTAACAGCGATGCAAAACACAGCAGCAACACGCCGATGATCAGATTGATTTGAAGACGCAAAGACATGCCGTGTCAGCCTTGATTAGAAAGTTGTTGCACCATGTCTTCGATGGCTTTCACCAACACGCCGGTCATGGGTTGTTCAAACGGATTGTGACCTGCGTGGTCCACCATCATCAATTGGCTCTGCGTCAATGCTTGGTGTACTTCCCAAGCAGATTCGGGGCGGCAAATCCAGTCGAGCCTGCCATGCACCAAGGTGACCGGCATCTCATGCATGCCAGACAAATGCGTGAGCAAACCATCGCGCGGAAAAAAACATTGGTTGATCAGGTAATGGCTTTGCAAACGGTATTTGGCCACCAGTGACTTGCCTTCTGAGGAGCCAGGCGCGAGTTTGGCGACAGCTGACATACTGCGCTGCGTCAATGCGTTTTCCCAGGCTTGCCAGACCAAGGCCAGCGGCAAGACGTCGGCATCACTTTCTTTCAACAAGCGGTGACACACATACTCAAGCAGTTTTTCCGGGTTGGCCGAATGGCAACTTGCCGCCAAACTTGCCCAAGCGTCCGGCATGCATTGACGGGCGTCATGGAAAAACCAGTGCAAATCGGATGCGCGGGATAAAAACACGCCACGAATGATGGCACCCAGACAAACAGCGGGATACGCGCTTGCATAGGCCAAACCCAAGCCACCGCCCCATGAACCGCCGACCACCAGCCAGCGTTCAATCCCTAAATGCAGACGCAGTCGTTCCATGTCCTCCAACAAATGCGCGGTGGTGTTCTCTCGCAGTGGATCAACCGCAGTGCTGCGGCCGCAAGCACGTTGGTCGAACAGTACCACCCGCGTGGTGCCGGGATTGAATAACTGCCTGTGCTTGGGACCGCAACCGCTGCCCGGCCCACCATGCAAAAACACCACCGGCAAGCCCGCAGGTGAACCGCATTCCTCAAAATACACAGCATGACCGGCTACGGTAGGTAAAAACCCGTGCCTGTAAGGCTCAATCGGCGGGAATAAATCGGAGGTGCGCGAAGTCGACATAGAACCCGATCCTAGTCGTTTTAGCCCGCAGTACGGCACTTGGCAGGTGCCATGCGTAAAAACCCTAGTTTGATCTACAGATTATCTTGAGGGCAGATTCCATGTCCTACCTATAGGCGAACCCCTGCGAATGAGGCAAAGTACACATCTGTGTTCGGAATGTCTCTGTACACGATTGGCCGTGATCAGCGGCGTCCTTTAGGAGATACACCATGAAATGGCAAACACCTGCAGCTAGCGACATGCGTTTCGGTTTCGAAATCACCATGTACATCGCTAACCGTTAATTTAACGGTGGTCTGTCGGGGCAACCCGGCAGACCTTTTTTTATGGTTATGGGTTTGATGTTCCGCGCTTGACGCGGTTTTTTTTTAAAGCGGCGCTATTTTGAAGATACATGTACTAGGTTCTGCCGCAGGCGGTGGTTTCCCTCAATGGAATTGCAATTGCCCGCAGTGCAGCGCGGTGCGCAGCGGCAGCCGTCACCATTTACCCCGCACCCAGTCTTCGATTGCGGTCACGGCCAACCAAACAGACTGGCTGCTGGTCAACGCCTCGCCCGATGTGTTGCAACAAATCAAGGCCTTTCCCGCATTGCAACCGGCACGCGCTTTGCGCGATACCGGCATTGCCGCCGTCCTGCTGATGGACGCGCAAATTGACCACACCACCGGTTTGCTCATGCTGCGCGAACACCGCCAAAAATTACCTTTGTACTGTCACCCGTTGGTGCGCGAAGACCTCAGCACCGGCAACCCCTTGTTCAAAGTGCTTGAACATTACTGCGGCATCGATTGGAAGGCATTGCAATTGCAAACGGCTTTCCAAGTGCCCAGCCTCTCTGGTTTGCAGTTTGAAGCACTCCCTCTGATCAGCAACGCGCCGCCTTATTCACCGCACCGCGACAAACCGCAACCGGGTGACAACGTTGGCTTGAGTGTGAAAGACCAAGCCAGCGGCAAGACCTTGTTTTACGCGCCCGGCTTGGGTCAAATGGAGCCGCATGTGTGGCAGGCTATGCAACAAGCCGATTGCGTGTTGGTCGACGGCACACTTTGGACTGACGACGAGATGATTGCTTTGGGCGCATCGAAAAAAACATCACGCGCCATGGGACACATGCCGCAAAGCGGCGCCGACGGCATGATGGAATGGCTGGACAAATTACCCAGTCATGTCAGAAAAATTTTGATCCACATCAACAACACCAATCCGATTTTGGACGACAGTAGCCCACAGCGCCAGACCTTGACTGCACACGGCATCGAGGTGGCCTTTGACGGCATGGAGATTGAACTGTGAACAATGCAATGAACCAGGCCAAGGCGGACACACGCACAACTTGGAACGCTGAAGAATTTGAAACTTTGCTGCGTGGCAAAAGCACCAGCTACCACATACACCATCCGTTTCACGTGATGATGGCCGAAGGCAAACTCAACGCCGCACAACTGCGCGGCTGGGTGGCCAATCGGTTTTACTACCAAATCTCCATTCCCCTCAAAGACGCGGCGATTTTGTCTAACTGCGACGACCGTGAAATCCGGCGCGAATGGATTTTGCGCATTCTGGACCATGACGGTTTCGAATTGAATGGCTTGAAAGACGAAGGTGGTATCGAAGCCTGGATACATCTGGGGCAAGCCGTAGGTTTGAGTCGTGACGATGTCACTTCGTTGCGTTATGTGGCACCTGCCAGCCGCTTTGCGGTTGACGCGTATGTCAATTTCGCTCGCCGTCAGCCTTGGCAAGAAGCGGTGGCTTCGAGTTTGACCGAGCTGTTTGCGCCGCATATTCACCAGCAACGCATTGACACCTGGCCGGAAAAATACCCGTGGGTGGATGCCACTGGTTTGCAGTATTTCAAAAACCGTTTGACGCAAGCGCGCCGCGATGTGGCGCATGGTTTGACATTCACCTTGAACTATTTCAGCCAGACCCGCGCCATGCAAGAACGCGCGTTGGAAATACTGCAGTTCAAACTCAATGTGTTGTGGTCGCTGGCGGACGCCATCATGCTCGACCAGTGCAAGGTACAAATCACCGGGCCTAAACATGACTAACGATGAAACTGTTCTGAACAGCAGTCCATCACTGTCAACGATGTTTCGACTGCAATGGGAAGAAGTGCAGCAGTCTTGGGTGTTGCTCTACCCCGAGGGTATGGTCAAGTTGAACGGCAGCGCGGGAGAAATCATCAAGCGATTGGACGGCAAAAAAACCGTTACCGCGCTGATTGCCGAGCTGGAAAAAGATTTCGAAGCCACGGGTTTGCAAAACGACGTGCTGGCCTTTCTTGAAATCGCTGACAAACAAGGATGGGTAAAAGCATGATGACAACACCGACAGTCAACGGCAAAGAAGTCACTGTCGGGCCGCCTTTGTGGTTGTTGGCTGAGGTCACGTATGCCTGTCCTTTGCATTGCGTGTTTTGTTACAACCCGGTGGATTACACAAAGCACGGCCCCGAGTTGACCACGCAGGAATGGATCAAAGTACTGCGCGACGCGCGTGCCGCAGGTAGCGTGCAATGCGGGTTTTCAGGCGGTGAACCGCTGGTGCGTGATGATTTGGAAGAGTTGGTGGCCGAAGCGCACAAGCTGGGTTTTTACACCAACTTGCTCACCTCCGGCATTGGCTTTACGCCTGAGCGCGCCAAGGCATTGAAAGACGCAGGGCTGGACCATGTGCAGTTGTCGTTCCAAGATTCCACGCGTGAGTTGAACGACTTTTTATCGCACACCAAAACCTTTGCTTTAAAGCAAAAAGCTGCGGAGCTGATTCAGTCCAACGGCTGGCCCATGGTGCTCAATTGCGTCATCCACCGTTTGAACATTGACTACATAGACAAAATCATCGAACTGGCGGTGGACCTTGGCGCTGAATACTTGGAACTGGCCAACAGCCAATACTATTCATGGGCGCAACTCAACCGCGACGGCCTCATGCCCAGCCGCGAGCAATTGCAACGCGCCGAACGCGTGACCAACGAATACCGTGAAAAGCTGGGCGACAAATTGAAAATCTTTTTTGTCGTGCCCGATTACTATGAAACCCGCCCGAAAAAATGCATGAACGGCTGGGGCAATATTTTCCTGACCATCACGCCAGATGGCTCTGCTCTGCCTTGTCACACCGCCAAGATGATCAAGCATTTGGAGTTTCCCAATGTGAAGGACATGACGGTCAAAGACATTTGGTACGAGTCTGAATCGTTCAACCATTACCGGGGCGATGCTTGGATGAAAGAGCCTTGCAGCACTTGTCCAGAAAAAGAAAAAGATTTGGGCGGCTGTCGATGTCAGGCGCTGATGTTGACCGGCGACGCTGCCAATGCCGATCCTGTGTGTGACAAATCCGAACACCATCAGGTGGTGCTGGATGCGGTGGCTTATGCCCAGGTACCGGACGTGAAACGTGTCGAGGTCAAGCCACTGGTGTTTCGCGATCCGATCAATTCACGCAAGTTGAGCTCGGTCGACTCTTAAGACAGCGCCTTATGTCAGGACTGTTGGCCCATCATCCATAACTGTGTGGAGCGTGCGCCGCTGCGGCAAAAAGCCAATACCGGGCCGGGCGCGTCATTGACCAAGTCAGCCATTTGCGTCACTTGTTCAGGCGAGTATGCACCACTGATCACCGGCAAATAGTGATAAACCAAACCAGCCGCTTCTGCTGCGACTTGCATTTGTGCTGAAGTGGGTTGGTCCGGGCCGCCTTCCATGTCCGGACGGTTGTTAATGACGGTGTGAAAACCATGTTGAGCAATTGGTGCCATGTGTTCCGGGGCCAGTTGAGGCGCGGTGGCGAAATGCTCGGTGTGTTTGTTGACTTGCATGGGGATCCTCTGTGATCAATGGCTGGGTTTGGCGTCGCCATGTGCATCCTTGGCGGGAGCGGCCTTGTCGTCTTTGCCCTTGCTGTGGCCTTTGGGTGAGGAGCTTTGGCCGCACAACATTTCAATGACTTTTTCAGCTACCGTGTCCCCGCTGACTGGTTTCCACGAGGTGGATTGGGTGCTGGTGAAAAGCGTTTTGCCTTCACCCATGGCTTCAGATTTGGAAGCGAATGCCAGTGAGCGTCGGCGGAATTCGTGGCAATCGTATTCCATCAGCACCATACGCGATTTAACACCTGATTTGGATTTGTCGTTCAAGTCAATCAAATGCCATGCTTGAGGAAAAACGCTGCTGGCGCGGATTTTGTCGGGGTCGATGTAGACGACGGCCAAATGGTTTTCATCGACTTTTTCCCATTCTGCACGGGCCAGCCAAGGCTGGCTGAGTAAGCACAGAGTGAGTATCCATTTCATACAACTGATGGGTTTCATGGCGCTATTTTGCCATTGAAGAAAAGTCGCTGTGTGGGGCTTCAATCCAGCCCGCCGCTGCGCTGCACCTGACGCTCACAAGCCGTGTACAGCAGGGCATGCGCAGGTGCCCAAACACACAATTGCTGGCGCGCCCGGGTCATGCCTGTGTAGATGAGTTCGCGGGTCAAAATCGGCGAGGTTCTGTCCGGCAACACCAGCAGCACTTGCTCAAATTCTGAGCCCTGCGATTGGTGCACGGTCATGGCGAACACCGTGTCGACATCGTCTAGGCGACCCGGCACTTGCCAGCGCACGCCTGCTTGCGCATCTGCAAATGCCACACGCAATCTGACAACACCATTCACCAAGCGGGGCAGGCAAAGACCTAAATCACCGTTCATGGTGCCCAGCGCGTAATCGTTGCGTCTGGCCATGACAGGACGCCCAGTGAACCAAGGCGTATCTGGAAAACCCAGCGCGAGTTGCAATTGTCGGTTGAAGGCGTGAACACCCCAGCGCCCCTCGCGCAAGGCACACAGCACGCCTGTGCGTGAAAAACTCTTTAACAAAGCGAGTGCTTGCTGATCGTCACAAACCGCGCCGCTGCGTTGGAATGCTGACAGTTCTGTCAACCATGGCTGCCAACTTGAAGTGACTTTTTGCAAGGTGGCAGCGTCTGTGCTGTTCGTCACGCTCAAGCGAGACACCACGACAGCTTCTTGAAAACAGGCTTCAGGTGTTTGCGCCCACAGTTGTTTCAAGGTCGGGGTGTCCCCGCTGTTGGCGGCTCTCGCCCATTGGCCAATACCTTCTTTGTCATTGAAACGGTGACTGTGTAGCAAGCTGATGGTGTGGGGTGACAGCAGCTTGCTTTGACACAGTTGCGCCATCACAGCGCCGGCTTCCACCGAAGCGAGTTGGTCTTTGTCGCCCAGTAAAACCAAACGCGCAGACAAAGGAACCGCTAGCAGCAAGCGCGCCATCATCTCCAGATCGATCATGGAAGCTTCGTCAACCACGACCACATCGGGTGTCAAACCCGTCTGGTCTGCATCCACTGACAGCAGCCAGCGGTGCAAGGTTTGTGCTTGACTGCCAAGCAAGGCTGCTTGATCCGAGGGAAGTTGTGTGCGTGCATTCGACAGGGTTTGGGTCAGGCGAGCAGCTGCCTTGCCGGTGGGCGCAGTCAACACCACACTCAAAGGAGAGGGCGCGTTCGATTGCAACAGTCTGAGCAGTTTCACCACCGTGGTGGTTTTGCCGGTGCCGGGTCCGCCAGTGATCAGGGTCACTGCGTGTTGGGCTGCATGGGCGCAAGCTTGGCGTTGCCAGTCGGTTGTGCTGCCGCTTGGCCCGAAAAGTTCGTCAAGCTGCTGCTCAAGGTCTGCTGGCACATGCAGGGTTTGCTGCAAGCGGGTTGCCAGATTTGCTTGGATGGTTTGTTCAGCTTGCCATGCGCGCCGCAAATACAAGCGCTGAGCAGACAGCACCAGCGGCGAGTTATCGCCTTGTATCCAAGGTATGTGGTGAGCGGCAACGGCCAAGTCAGCAGGCAAGGCTTGCAATTGTTCCGGGCTCCAAGAAAGCGCGATGGCGGTTTGCTCTGGCGATTGACTTAAATCCAGACACGCATGGCCGCGCCCCCATTGGTGGCTGACCAAGGCCGCCAGCCAGCGGTGTCGAATGTCAGAGGAGGCTTGCATGCCATGGCAAAACTGTGCCAGTGCGATATCCAGCCCGCTTAAAGGTGTTGCTGCTGCCCCCGGCCAGGCGTTGTCGGTGATGTCGCTCAAACGCATGGCTTTGACCCCTTGAAAGCTTGGTCGAGTTGGTCGATCAAAGTCAATGGGGGTTTGATGCAATGCACACCCGCACCCTCGGTGTGTATGCCGCGTAAAAACAAGTAGATAGCGCCACCCACATGTTTGTTGTAGTCGTAATCTGCAAGCCTGGAAGATAGCAAACGGTGCAAGGCCAGCAGGTACAACACATATTGCACGTCATAGCGCTTATCTAAAACCGCGGCATTGAGCTGAACGGGTTCGTAAGAAGACAGCCAATTGGATTTGTAATCCAACACCCAAAATTGCTTGTCGTGCTCGCACACCAAGTCCATGAAGCCGGTGAGCATGCCTTGTAATACGCGCGCTTGCAATGGCGGTCTTGCAAGTTCTGGCAACACATGCTGTTGAATCAGCTTGTCGACGAATTCGCTGTTCACAGTATCTGCAGTGATGTTGAATTCCATCTCAGGCCATTGGTGTGAGGGTGTGAGTTGGTGAAGCACCAAGGGCTTGGTGTGAGGCAGGTTGCTGGACAGCGGCAGGGGCGTGGTGATCACACCGGTTATCCAGTCTGGCAGCATCGCCATTGCACGCGGTGCCAGTTGCAATGCGCGGGTCTTGCGAGTGATGAACTGCGTCCAAGCTTGTTGGGTGAAGTCAGGTGTATCCGTGTTCGTCAGCGCCGAGGGCCAGCCTTGCTGCGCCTGCCATTCCAATAAATCGTGCAGCAAACTGCCGTAGTCCGCGCCTTTGGGAAAGTTTTGCCACACAGATGGTGCAGGCGAGGTGTGATTTTCATCGGGATCGGCTTGAGCTTGAGTACCGCCAGAAGAGTCTTCGGGATGGTTTGAAGCTGCTGCATCTATAGATGCGTCCGTGCGTGCTTCATCGCGTTGCGTACCGGCGTGTATGCCTCGGGTCAAACTGCTGAAACTCGCGGTCCACCAGCGTGCATAGTTTTGCCGATGAGCTGTCAGTGCGGGTGTGTGCGTTTGTTCAGTGGCGCTGTGTTCGTAAAGCATATTTGCTTTAATGGGCAATTCAGCCACGGTGATGTCCGAATCATTGTCAAACAAGTTTTGCAAGCGATCGGCCACATCTAGGTGCGTTACACGATTCAATAATTCGGAAATAGCGCTGAGGTTGAGTTTTTTACCCTCTCCGGACAAGCTGTTGGAAGTGGGTGCCAAACCCAACCACATGCCGCGTTTGGCGCGGGTCAATGCCACATACAACAAGCGCATGTCTTCGTCGACACTGGATTCGGAAATATCAGCGTCGTCGTCTTCGTCTTTGCGTGCAGAAGAGGTTTTGAAACTGCCCAGAAACGGCACGAACACCAGGGGGTATTCCAACCCTTTGCTCTTGTGAAATGTGATGACTTGCACGCAATGCGCATCAGTTTCCAAACGCATTTTTTGTTCTTCAGGGTTGTCGCTGCTGGACTGTATGTGTTGAGCCAGAAAATGCAGCAATGCCTGTGGCCCTTGCAGACCTGCAGCCGCAGTTTGCAGCAATTCACCGAGGTGCAGCAGATTGGTTAAACGACGTTCCCCCAAAGGCTGCGCAATCAACCTTTGCGCAATGCCTTGGCTGTGCATCCATTGGTACAGCATGGGCAATACACCGTGCTGTTGCCACTGCAGCAACCATTGCTGACACGCTTCTGCGAGCGCATCTGTCACATCCGGGTTGTGCATGGTTTGTGCCAGGGTCGGTACAGACCATCCCCAAAGACCACTTGCCATGGCGCTGCGTAACCAACGGGAATGGCGCGGCATGCTGATGGCGCGAAGCACGCGCCACAAGTCGGTGGCTTCAGCTGATTGGTACACATTGGCATGGTCCGACAAAAACACACTTGGCAAACCCACCCGCGACAAGGCCGATTGCATGGCTTGCGCGTGTGCGTGTGAACGCACCAGCACCGCCATTTGTCCCGGGTGAATGTCTTGGTGTTGTTTCAACAACTTGGTCATTTGCGAAGCAAAACCGTACGCCATGGTTTGCACATGCAAGTCGGCCGGCCAATAGGGTTTGTCAGTGATGCCGGGCGGCAATGGCAAATGCCAAAAGGTGAGAGGCGCCAATGGCTGACCTTGTGCGTCACTCAAAGGTTGCACATCCGCCGCGCTGTGCACCTTGGTGAATTCAATCGTTTGATCGCCTGAGCGAAACGGGCGAGGGATGTTGCTGAATATGCGGTTGACTGCATTCACCAATCCGGGTGTGGAGCGGTAGTTGGTGTCCAGTGTGTGGCAGGCCTGTGGGTCGCACGCAAAGGCTGTTTGGCGCGCCAGCAAATAAGTGTTCAGGTCAGCGCCGCGAAAACTGTAAATCGCTTGTTTGGGATCGCCGATCATCACAAATGCGTTGACTTCATCCACATGATCAAGATGGTAGATGCGGTCCAAGCTTTGGTATTGCCATGGGTCAGTGTCTTGGAATTCATCCACCATGGCCACCGGGTATTGCTGCCGTATGGCTGCCGCCAGTTCGCCCTTGTCAGCATGCAAGGCTTGGTGCAGGCGTTGCAGCAAGTCATTGAAATCGAATACCGATTGATTTTGCTTGGCTTCTTGGTAGGCTTGGCGAATAGCGTGCGCCGCGTGTTCTATCAAAGGTATTTTGCAATCTGGTTTGATATCAGTAAAAGCCACCAAGTCACCGATGAGTTGAAAGGCCGGTATGTCGACCGCTTTGACCCAACCGCGTTCCTTTAAATTTTCTGCTGTGAAGCGCGCCAAAGTTTCGGGGCGAATGGTTTGATCGTTGACTATCCAGGTTTCAAGTTCAATGACCCATTTCAAAAAATGGGGTGTGGTGATGCCCGGACCCGCAATTAACTTCGCATGGCGGGCATCTCTGAGTGCATCTGCTAATGCGGGTCGCCACGCCTGACGCACCTTGTGCGACAAAGCATCGTATTCAGATTGCCATGTCGCAAACACCGACAAGATGTCTGCAGGCGTTGGTTGAACAGCGCAGTTGGCTTGTTCTTTCAAATCACTGTCGGTGACCGAATCAGCAGGCGGTTTGACATCCCATTGCTTCCACAGACTTTGGATGTGTTCAAGCAATGTATCCGGGTCACTGCCAAGTTCATTCAACAGCACATGCTGAAAACCCAGCGGCAAGGGGTAATACCACTGACGCCAGTGATCTCGCACCAGTTGCTGCAGCAATTCTGTCGGGTTATCCAAATGCGTTTGCTCAAACAGGTCGCGGCTGAGCAAAGCAAAACTGCTGAGCATGCGACGGCTCCAACCGTGAATCGTGTAGATGGCGGCCTCGTCCATGGCTTGTGCCGCCAGATGCAATCGGCTCGCAGAGGCAGACCATTGGTCCGGGGGAATATCCGCACTCAGCGCTTGCAAAAATGGGTCTTTGCCGGTTGTCTGACCGGTTTGTATTTGGTCAAACCATAACGCGGCTTCATGCAATCGCTTGCGAATACGTTCGCGCAACTCTGCGGTGGCGGCTTCTGTGAAGGTCATCACTAAAATTTGGCTCGGACCCAAGCTGGCGTTGTCTCTTCGGCCGTGGCCAATCACAAGGCGCACATACAAGGCTGCCAATGTCCACGTCTTGCCAGTGCCTGCACTGGCTTCGATGACTTGTCGACCGGTTAAGGGCATGCGCAACGGATTCAAGGTATTCATGCGGTCTCTTGCTCCTGCTCTTGCGCATGTGTTTGACAGCAGTGCAGCATGGGGCCATACACACGTTCGGCCAGAGATGCAAATAACTCCAGATTCATGTCTTCAAACCGGGTGAACACACGCTGAACATACGCCGATGTCTGGCATTCACCGGTGTAAAAACGACTGCCGTGGAAAACTTTTTTGGCCTCAGCGATGGCAGAAGATGGTTTGTCAGATTTTTTCTGACGGCTGTTTGCCAGAACAAACGCACACGCAGTTTTGAGTGGCAAAGGCAAGGGCGAGACCCAAGCTTGTTGGTACAGCAGCATCAGGTCGTGCAACAGAGCCAGTGCGTCTGTTGGCTTGAGTGGTGGCAAACAAACCAAGTCATCGGCGCCGCTTAAAACACTGGTCGTGGAGGTGCCTGCCGCATTCGCGCACAGATGCCCCAGCCACAGGGCAGGCAAGGTATCCAAGCGCACGATTTTTTTGCGTTTCACATCACCTGAACGCATGTCTATTTGCAGGGCTGTGCCGTCTGCGTGTAGACGCCAACGCTTCGGGTCTCCGCCCCATGGCAGCGTCAATGTGGCGCCATGCGCTTGTGTTTGAAATTGCTGTGCAGGTAAATCAGTGTCTGAATCTTGTTTGTAGCTTTGAAGCCGAGCGAGAATTTGTTTTTGTAAATTTTGCAATGCAGATTGTTGAACCTCGCCGCCACCGGCCAAGGCCAACTGCCCTTGCAATTTGAGTTGAACCAATTGCTGCTCGGGTTGGCTGGCATACAGCACTTGTTGCTTGAGGACATAGCCGTTTAAACCGCTGAGGTTAAAGGGCTCGTTTTCATCTTCATCGGTTTGCGGCGAATCCAAATGGACTTGCAAATGGTGTTTGAAAAAAACCTCTAAGGGCTGGCGCAACAGCGTGAGCAATGACTGTTCTGTCAATTTGTCTGGGGGTGGCGATGAATGAAGTTCTTCAGGTCTGCTTGGGTTGCTTGGTGGTTGACGTAATGCAGCCCAATCAGCGGCATAAGTGGAAAAACCAGAGGCTGCTTTGAAATAAGCGTTTGAAAAGGGTTGCAGCGGTTGAAGTTGCGCGTTGAACACCTTCTGGTCTTGGTCGGGATGCACATAGCTTTGGTTCAGGTGGTCCATCAGTTGCGCGACCAGCACAGAGGCAGGCAAGGGCGCATGGTCACTTGCACGCCTGCCTTGCCAAGAAATGTACATACGCTCGCGTGCAGACAGCAAAGCTTCTAAGAACAAATAACGGTCGTCCTCGCGTCTGGCGCGGTCACCCGGGCGGTGATGACCAGGTTGGCTGATCAAATCGAAGTCGCGTGGCGTGGGGCTGCGCGGGTAGGCGTTGTCATTCATACCCAACAAGCAAACCACTTTGAACGGAATGGCCCGCATGGGCATGAGAGTGGCAAATTGCACACCGCCAGCCGCAAAGCGACGCTGTAAGCCGATGCTGTCGAGTTGCGCCATCCAATGGCTGCGCAACACACCCAAGCCCACGGGTTCATCAAAGGATGCCAATTGACATTCGGCCAACCAGTCTTGCAATGGCGACATGACTTGGTCCAGCACACGCTGGTCGGCGTCATCTGTGGCTTTGAAAAACCTTAACAATGTTTGTTGTAGCAAAGGCAGCCACTGCGCCGGTGTTCGCCCGGATTGAAATTCGTGCAAGCAGTGGTTCATGTCTTGCAGCCACTGCAAGAGCCCGCTGACAAGCGGTGCGTCGAGTCCGTCAATGCCGGGTTGAGAGGCCGTGTTTTGCCAAATGCCTTGCGCTGTCTGCTGCCCTAAGGCATAACCTAATAACAAGCGACGCAAACCAAACTGCCAGGTGTTTTGGTCCGCGTCTACCAAATCAACCGGGATACCCCAGGTCAAGCGGTGTTCTGCATCTAAGCCCCAGCGAACACAGGCTGTGGTCAGCCAATCAAGCAATTGCGCCACATCGGCTTGACTTACACCATAGCGTTCACGCACAGCATTGACTTGAAACAAACCCAGCCATTCCCGCAGGCTCAATCGAAGTTGCGGCAGTTGCAGCAAGGTGTCTACCGCTTGCACCAACGGGTGTGTGCGTGGTGTGCTGTCAGTCACTGAATACGGCAGATCTAAGCCAGCCGCGTCTTGACCGGCATAGCGACCGAACACCGCATGTATGTGCGGCGCAAACAAAGCCATGTCGGGCACCATGACCATGATGTCCTTGGGCTGTAACTGCTCATCTGCATTCAGCCAAGCCAGCACCTTGTCGTGTAACACCTCGACTTCGCGTTGCGCTGAGTGAGCTTGTACAAAAACCATGCTCTCATCGAGCTCAGAGGGTAAGCAAGTGACAGGTTCAGGCAGCGTTAATTTCAAAATATGGGATTGCAGTGTTTGCAGCACCGACGGTTTTTGTTGCAACTCCAACGCATCGTCTAGCGGGTCAAAAAACAGTGATTGGCTGTTGTATATGGGAGCTGTTTCGCTGACAGTTTCAAACTGCTCAATGGCGTGCAAATAGTCGCGGCCTTGTTTGCCCCAAGATGCCAGCAACGGATGACCGCCGGTGGACATGTCTTCACTGAGATGCCCCCAATGTTCTCGGCAAGGGTTGTGCACAAACATCAACACCGGCAGATGCCGCCCCAAAGCGACCAGCGCTTGCATGGTTTGCATGGGCAAAGCGGTAATGCCAAACACAACCAGCCTGTCGGGTAAACCGGCGATGCTGCCCGGTGCGCGCTGTTGAAGGGCTTGAAGAAACGCTTGGTGCACTTCTGAGCGGGCCTCAAAACCCATGCCCGGTGCGCTTGTTTGTTCTACATCCGTCAGCAGATCCCGCCACATGGCCGCTTGCCAAGCCTGCGAGGACGGCAGCGGTTGGCTCCGGTCTAAGGTGTTGTGTTGCTGGGCCCATTGCGTCAACCAGTCAGAGCGGTAGTTTTGGTAGCCGTCCAGCACGTCGGCAAGTTGTTGCGCCAAGTGGTAGGCGCGGATGCCGCCAGTGTCTTCACCCAGGTAATGCGCCAGCGGTGCGAACTGCGGATCGCGCAACCAATGCGGCAAGCGACGCAATATGCGCCAAGCCAACGGTGACTTGTCCAAGGGCATGGCCATGGGTAAGCGGTCTTTGCCCAACACGCAACGGTAAATTTGCCACAACTGGCTGGAGGGTAAAACCATGTGCGTGGCTGCACAAATACCGAGGGCATCATCTTTGGCCAATGACAAAGTCAACCAATGCTTCATGCCATTGCTTTGCACCAGAATGGTTTCAGCAGCCAGCGGCTTTAAGGGGTTTTGGCGTATGTAATTCACCAGCAGGTTGCGCAATTGCTCCATGCGGTTGCTGTGAAAAACAAGGAATCCGGGACCGGTGCTGTGTGACATGGCTTGTTTGAAGTTCTGAAGGTGTCAGCTTAAGCGATTGGCAGGCGCAGGATGTGAGCTTGCCATGAATGAGGGCTCAGGGTTTGGGGTGTTTGAAGTCTTTGGAAGGAAGCGTGTGGTGTTCGAGTTCATAACTGAGCCCTTGCACCGTCAAACCTTGCTGAGACAGACTGCGTGCCACTTTAGGCCCCATGCCTGCAACCCGGTTCATGAGATCTTGCCAGTCTTGGAATGCGTGTCGTTCTCGCTCATCCATCAATCGACGGGTGAACGGTGGACCGATGCCACGCAAGCCGTCAAGTTCCGCTTCGCTGGCCAGGTTCACCTCCAGTGCCTGAACCGACGATAGGCACATACACAGAACACACACACTGCTCCATTTTTTCACTGCCAACTCCTTTAAATGAAGTGCGCAATTGCAGCAGTTCTAGGTCATGGACGCGTGAAGTTGGAAGAACAAAAAAAACAAGTGCTTATTTCAATCTGTTCTTCAAAGTCTGATCACAGTTCTTCAATACGCCTTGGCGGGTAACTGTCCCAGGCTTGGCAACCGGGACAATGCCAGAAGTGTTGCAAGGCTTCGAAGCCGCAGGCTGCACAACGGTAGCGCCGCAAAGGTTTGGCCGCATGTTCAAGTGCGCGTTGAATTTGGGGAAGCTGCTCTGCACTCAAACTGGCTTCAGATACAAGCTGTGTGGCCGCAATCAATGAGGGATGGTTTTTCAAATGCAATCCATACATTTCACGACTGTCTGTCTGCCCCATAGCTGTTTGCAAATGGACAATCGCGTCAAGCACATCCAGACTTTGCAACTCGTGGTAACTGTCTTGCAACAGCGTCAGCACCGGGATTTGTCGTTGCACCAAAGGCGCGAGTCTGGCAAGCGATGCAGCTACCAGCGGCATGGCTGAGGGCACCAATTGCGCCAATTCTTGTAACTGGTCACAGGCTTTGGCATGACGCGCGTCTTGCTCATGCAGTTCGGCCAGTGCGATGCGCGGTCTGGCTGTTTCAGGGTCTGTCTCAATCGCTTCTTTAAGTAGCGCTTCAGCTTGCGTTTTGTCTTTGCAAGCGATGGCTAATTCACACAAATAGTGAGATCTGCGAACTGAAAAATTGCCTTGACCTTTGCCATCAAGTTGGCGGGAAATGTCTGCGGCCATGCGCCAGTCCCGACTGCGCTCATAAATGCTGAGTAAGGCCAGCAGCGCTTGCGGTGCCAATGAGGTGTCGAGCAAGGGGCGCAGCGCGGTTTCTGCTCTGTCCAAAATACCGGCTTTGACAAAATCCAGCGCTAAATCGAATTGCGCACGTTCTGTGTCTGCGCTGCTTAAGTCAGCGCGGGAAAGCAGGTGCTGGTGAACACGCACGGCACGTTCAAACTCACCACGACGGCGAAACAAATTACCCAATGCAAAATGCAATTCAGAGGTGTCCGGGTCGCGTTGAACCGCTTCGATGAACGCGTCAATCGCTTGGTCTTGCTGCTCATTGAGCAAATAATTCAAGCCCTTGAAATAGGCTTTAGGGTTGCTGCGGTTTTCCATGCGCAACTGGCGCAGGTCAAAGCGCGAAGCCAACCAGCCCAGAATAAATGCAACCGGCAGGCCGAAGAAAATCCATCCGATATCAAGGCCCATACATGTCC
Organism: Bordetella parapertussis; assembly: GCA_945900685.1. GTDB lineage: Bacteria > Pseudomonadota > Gammaproteobacteria > Burkholderiales > Burkholderiaceae_C > Limnohabitans > Limnohabitans parapertussis_C. The sequence continues at coordinate 2,122 of CAMDJS010000011.1, read as the reverse complement.
GCCGCTACGGTTTCAACCGCTTTCTTTGGAAGCTCGGCAGCAGGTGGCTGCAAGGCTTTGCGAGCCAGGCGGCGTTGTCGCCACCAGCGCGGCACCATACCGAGCACGCCCACCATCACACCCAACGTGAACACAATCAGGAGCACCAGCACCATGGGTGCGCGCCATTGCAAGCCCCACAAGAACTGCACAGACACATCTTCCTGGTTATTCAGCGCAAAAGCCAAAAGTATGAAAAAAATGGCTGCTTTCAGTGTCCACTGAAGCAGCCTGATGAATGAGTTCAAGCGTATTCCCCTTGTGGGTGACAGGTCAAGGCTTTGAACCGCTAGGGTTGGCAAGCATTTCCTGGGTTCGAACTTCGATGGCTTCCCGCAAGGCCTTGCCTTGCTTGAAATGAGGCACGCGTTTTTCCGGGATGGCCACACTTTCGCCTGAGCGTGGATTGCGGCCCATGCGAGGCGGGCGACGGTTCACTGAAAAGCTGCCAAAGCCACGCAACTCTATGCGGTGACCTTTGACCAGCGCGTCACTCATGGCGTCAAGCAAAGCCTTGACCGCGAACTCGGCATCTTTATGAGCCAGTTGCGGAAAACGTGCGGCAAGCTCTTCAACCAAATCACTTCGGGTCATGGAAATACAACTCAACTAAAAAATCTTTGAAAAAACCACCTGACGGCTTTGGGGCGATCAGGTGGGTGTGATTTTCTGACACGGTGTCAGCAGATCACTTCTCGTTGTTGTCCAACTTGGCGCGCAACAACGCACCCAAACTGGTGGTGCCAGCATTGCCAGCGTTTTGTTGGCTCAGGTTGGCCATGGCGTCTGCTTGGTCAGCAGCATCCTTGGCTTTGATGGACAACTGGATGTTGCGTGTTTTGCGGTCGATGTTGACCACCACAGCGCTGACTTCGTCGCCGACTTTGAGCACATGGCTGGCATCTTCGACGCGGTCACGGCTGATTTCCGAGACACGCAAGTAGCCGATGATGTCTTCGCCCAGATCGATTTCGGCGCCTTTGGCATCCACCGTTTTGACGGTGCCGGTGACGATCTGGCCCTTGTCATTGACAGACACAAAGTTGGTGAACGGGTCAGAGTCAAGTTGTTTGATGCCCAGGGAAATACGCTCGCGCTCCACGTCCACAGCCAACACCACGGCTTCGACTTCTTGTCCCTTTTTGAAGTTGCGAACAGCGACTTCGCCGGTTTCGTTCCAAGACAAATCAGACAAGTGCACCAAGCCATCGATGCCTGCCGCCAAGCCGACGAACACGCCGAAGTCGGTGATGGATTTGATCGGACCAGTGACTTTGTCGCCGCGCTTGGTAGCTGACGCAAATTCTTGCCAAGGATTAGCCTTGCACTGCTTCATGCCCAAAGAGATGCGGCGCTTGTCTTCGTCGATCTCGAGGACCATGACTTCAACTTCGTCGCCCAAGGCCACGATTTTGGAAGGGGCCACGTTTTTGTTGGTCCAATCCATTTCAGACACGTGCACCAAGCCTTCGATGCCGGGTTCGAGTTCCACAAACGCACCGTAGTCGGCGATGTTGGTGACTTTGCCGTGCATGCGCGTGCCTTGCGGGTAGCGGCGGTTCACGCCCATCCAAGGGTCGTCGCCCATTTGTTTCAAGCCCAGTGACACGCGGTTTTTCTCGGTGTCGAACTTGAGGATCTTGGCCGTGATTTCTTGACCAGCGACCACCACCTCGGAGGGGTGACGCACACGGCGCCAGGCCATGTCGGTGATGTGCAGCAAACCGTCGATGCCGCCCAGATCCACGAAGGCACCGTATTCGGTGATGTTCTTGACCACACCGTGAACGATGGAACCTTCTTTCAGGTTTTCCATCAGCTTGGCGCGCTCTTCGCCCATAGAGGCTTCGATGACTGCGCGGCGTGACAGCACGACGTTGTTGCGCTTGCGGTCAAGCTTGATGACCTTGAATTCCATGGTCTTGTTTTCAAACGGCGACAAGTCTTTGATGGGACGTGTGTCGATGAGTGAACCGGGCAAGAAAGCACGGATGCCGTTGACTAGTACGGTCAGGCCGCCTTTGACTTTGCCGCTGGTGGTGCCGGTCACGAATTCGCCGGATTACAAGGCTTTTTCCAAAGA
>CAMDJS010000010.1 GCA_945900685.1 Bordetella parapertussis | reverse complement strand
GGACAAACTTGGGTGAACCAGCAATGCGTCGGCAATGCTGAAGCTATGACTTATTTTCAGGCTATCAGCACTGTGACCGAGCTGAACCGGCAAAGTATTGACGGCTTCAATGACTGGAAGTTACCTCATCTGAAAGATTTGGCTTTCATCGCCGAGCAGCACTGCCGCAATCCACGCGTCAGGTTGGAATTGTTTCCAAACTTTCCTCCTGGTGTTTTTTGGAGCCGTTACACACGCATCGTTAATGACTTTGATCCATATGTTTTCACAATGGATTTTGGCTTTTCTGGTGTCTCGTTAAAACATCCCGAAGAGTCGCATTTTGTGCGACTAGTTCGGAAACTTCACTAACCCTTCCTCTTCCATCTCAATGAAAAATCTCAATCGACGCATCTTTTTGATTCATTCAGCCGCTCTCACAAGCGCGACTCTGGCCACTCAGGTATCCGCATCAGATAAGAAAATGAAAGCGGCGGCTCCTGGTGAAAGACTCTCGGAAGCTGATTCATACCCCAAGTCTATGGGCTTCAAATTGGAATCCAAAAACGTAGATAAAACGCGTTATCCACGACACACCACTGAGCAATATTGCAGCAGATGCCAACTCTATGAAGGCAGTGCTACTGAGGGCGAATGCTCTTTTTATGGCGGTCGCATTGTTCCCGCAGCCGGATGGTGTAAAAACTTCAAGCTGAACAAATCTGCCGCCTGAGCACATTCCCCCAGCGGCAGCCCTCAGCGGCTGGGGGGTTGTCGTGATATTGAATATTTAGTTATCTCCTATATAAAAAAACAATTTTTGATTCTTTAATTACATATTGACTTTATAAAGTGTCAACTTATCATGACACACGATCTCTGTTTGAACTATCTTGTTTTCACTGAAACGCCAATCCGCAGGGGGGTTGTCCATGTTTAATCGTCTTGGTAAATCTTGCTCACTTTCTGGTATCCATTTGAACTGGTGTTTATGGATCAGCATGCTCTTACTGTTAACCGCCTGTGAGGGGCCTGCCTCGGTGCAGCATGGCTACAGAGGTACTGGCATGCTGCAAATTTACAAGCCCAGCGTGCTGGCCGCCAATGCTGCTATTCACGAAATACCCGAGCCTGAACCAGTAGACCCGCCCGAGCCTGATGCCCAATCAGTGAATGAACTGTACGAAAACGTTCAAGTGCTTAATGACTTGTCAGCGTTGGAGTTTTCCCGCTTGATGGCCGCCATGTCCACTTGGGTAGCACCTGACGAGGGCTGCAAGTTTTGCCATAACACCAAAAATCTGGCGTCAGATGAAAAATACACCAAGGTCGTTGCCAGACGCATGTTGCAAATGACGCGCAATTTGAATAACCAGTGGAAAACCCACGTTAAAGATACGGGTGTGACCTGCTGGACCTGCCACCGTGGTCAAGCGGTGCCCAGTGGCGATTGGTTTAACAACCCTGGACTGCCGCACTCACAAGGAAATATGCTGGGTGCAAAAGCTGGGCAAAACACACCCACCATGACTGAAGTGGCCAATTCTTCCCTGCCCTTTAACCCTCTCAGTAGCTATTTGGTCAATGGAGATAACAACATCCGCATACAAGGTACTCAAGCCCTGGCGGGTCAAAACCGCCGTTCTATCAAACAGGCCGAGCACTCTTACGGGCTGATGATTTATATGTCAACCTCCTTAGGCGTGAATTGCACGTATTGCCACAACACACGTGCCATGGGTGACTGGAATGTCAGCACGCCTCAGCGTGTAACGGCTTGGCATGGCATCCGCATGGTGCGCGATATCAACAGCAATTACCTGACCGAATTAGCGCCCCTGTTTCCGCCCTATCGGTTAAGTGAAGAAGGCGACTACCCTAAGGTGGGGTGTGCCACCTGCCACAAGGGTGCCTATAAACCCTTGTACGGTGTGAGTATGTTGCCTGATTACCCTGAGCTTGCCAAAGAAATCACCTACGAAAAATCTTCCATTCCTGTCAATCCGGCACCTGCAGCTGATCTTCGGTATTGAGCTGATTTTGTCTGGGTGACCTCTGCGCAACAATGCCCAGACTCTTGTCTGAGCCCGAGGAAAAAGTGAATACTTTTGTGGTTTTATAACAAAATTATCCTCTTTAATTAGTTTTTAGGTATTCAATTATTGGTTTGCTTGCTACTATTTAGACCACTGAATACCTACAAGCCACCTGAATGAAGCCCATCGCGCTGCAAGAAGTGCGTTCATACCCAAATCTGTCTTCTGCCGCAGACGCAGAACTGTGCCTCACCGCGTGCATATTGCCGCCGACGGCCAGACATTGGCTGTTGCCCAAACCCGCACCAGTCAGACAACGCACCATGCGGGTGAAACACCCGGCGCTGTCGTTCGACAAAGGCGTTCAAGTGGACTTGATTGCTTAAGCCGACAACAGTTGATCGAGTTTGTGCGCATCCGCACAAAAGGCGCGGATGCCCTCGGCCAATTTTTCAGTGGCCATCGCGTCTTCGTTCATCGCAAAGCGAAATGAGGATTCATCCAAATGCACTTCGGACAAAGTCATTTGCAGCGCTTTGTCCCGGCTTAGAGCGGGTTGCACCTCAAGCTCTGTGCTTTGCAATTGCGCCAGTAACTCGGGACTGATGGTCAGCAAATCGCAACCTGCCAACGCGATGATTTGACCGGTGTTGCGAAAACTCGCCCCCATCACCTCGGTGTGTATGCCGTGCTTTTTGTAATAGTTGTAGATGCGGCAAACACTTTGCACGCCGGGGTCGCTGGCTCCTGCTTGCGCTGCCTCGTTCCATTGCGCACCGGCGGATTTTTTATACCAGTCATAGATGCGTCCGACAAACGGGGAGATCAACTTCACGCCGGCATCAGCGCATGCCAGCGCCTGTGTAAATGAAAACAACAAAGTCAAATTGGTGTGTATGCCTTCGCGCTCTAACTTGGCCGCCGCTTGTATGCCTTCCCATGTAGCGGCAATCTTGATCAACACGCGTGATTTATCTATGCCCGCAGCTTGGTACAAACCGATGATGCGCTGCGCACGTGCGACAGTGGCCTCGGTGTCAAAACTTTGTCGGGCATCGACTTCGGTTGAGACTCTGCCCGGAATCAATGCCAATAGGCTGCAACCGAAACGCACCAACAAATGGTCCATCACCACATCCAAGGGCTCGCCTTTATGTTGCGCGCGCGTGTCTTGCAGCAATTGCGCGTAGGCAGGCATTTGCACGGCTTTGAGAATCAACGAAGGATTGGTGGTGGCATCTTGCGGCTGAAACCGGTTGATTTGTTGAAAGTCACCGGTGTCGGCCACCACCGTGGAATACAGTTTTAACGCGTCTAATTGGTTCATGCCCCGATTATCGCCACGGTTGTCAAACAGGCTTGCAGCAAACCACACACAGGACAAGCTACATTCCTACTTATGAAAAATGTTCTTGTTTTAGGTGGAAGCGGTTTTATCGGCACACATGTGTGTGAAGCACTCAACCGCGCAGGTTTCTCTATCACGGTGGTGACGCGGCGCTTGTCGGCACGCTCGGTGCAAATGTTGCCTCTGGTCACGGTGGTGCAAGCTGATGTGCATGACCCGCAAGCGCTGGCTGCATTGCTGCCCGGCCATGATGCAGTCATCAACCTGGTGGCCATACTGCATGGTGACCGACACACATTTGACAAAGTACATGTGCAATTGCCGCGTCAGATTGCGCATGCGTGTGTGCAAGCCGGTGTCAATCGCATGCTGCACGTCAGTGCACTTGGTGCTGACCAACACGGCCCGTCCTTGTACCAACGCAGCAAAGCGCAAGGCGAAGCCGCTTTGCAATCTGAAGTGGTGCACGGTTTGCAATTGACGGTGTTGCGTCCGAGCGTGGTGTTTGCAGAGGACGATGCTTTCATACAGTTGTTTGCGCGTTTGCAATCGGTGGCGCCTGTGGTTCCATTGGCAGGCGCTGAAACGCGTTTTCAACCGGTGTGGGTGCAGGATGTGGTGCAAGCCCTGGTGTATGCATTGATGCACCGCGAAACCATTGGTCATGTCTACGAACTCGCCGGTCCGCATATCTACACTTTGAAACAATTGGTGGAACACGCGGGCGCATGGGCAGGTCACCCCAGACTGGTTTTCGGTCTGCCGCAGCCATTGGCTTATCTGCAAGCCTTGGTGATGGAAATGATGCCGGGCGCACCATTGATGAGCAGAGACAACCTCGCCTCCATGCAGGTTGACAATGTCAGCGATGGCAACTTACCCGGATTGGCTGAACTCGGTGTGACCACACCGGCCAGTCTGCAAAGTGTGTTTCCTTTGCGATAAATACATTTCAAACCCTATGCATGCTTTAACCCGCGAGCCTCAGTTGTGAAAACCTATCTCGTGGGCGGCGCAGTACGCGACAGAATGCTTGGCATCACAGGTTCGGATCGCGATTGGGTGGTGGTGGGCAGCACACCGGAGGCCATGGCCGCGCAGGGCTTCACACCAGTGGGCAAGGACTTTCCCGTGTTTTTACATCCGCGCACCCACGAGGAATACGCACTCGCGCGCACCGAGCGCAAAACCGCGCCCGGCTACAAAGGCTTTGTGGTGCATGCGTCCCCCGATGTCACATTAGAAGAAGACCTGGCAAGGCGCGACCTCAGCATCAACGCCATCGCCCAAGCCGAGGACGGCACGCTGATCGATCCTTATGGCGGTCAACTTGATTTGCAACACCAAGTGCTGCGGCATGTGACTGAGGCGTTTCGCGAAGACCCGGTGCGCATACTGCGTGTGGCGCGTTTTGCGGCGCGCCTTCCCGATTTCAAAGTGGACAAACACACCTTGGTGCTAATGCAAGACATGGTGGCCGCCGGTGAAGTGGATGCCTTGGTCAGCGAACGGGTCTGGCAGGAACTGTCCAAAGGATTGATGTCCGCAAAACCTTCGCGCATGTTGCAGGTGTTGCGCGACTGCGGTGCATTGAAAAAATTGTTGCCTGAAGTGGACCGTTTGTATGGCGTGCCACAACCCGCCGAACACCACCCGGAAATTGACACCGGTGTGCATTTGGAAATGGTGTTGGACCAATCCGCAGCTATCAACGCGCCTGTAGAAGTGCGGTTTGCCGCGCTGTGTCACGACCTGGGCAAAGGTACAACCGCAACTGACAAACTGCCCCGTCACATCGGGCATGAGGAACGCAGTGTCAAGTTATTGCGCGGACTGTGTGAACGCTGGCGCGTGCCGGTGCATTGCAAAGAACTGGCCGAAGTGGTGGCACGTGAACACGGCCACATACACGCGTCGCAGTCGTTGGGTGCAGAAGCTGTCTTGCGGCTTTTGACAAGGTGTGATGCGCTGCGTCGCCCGGAGCGTTTTGCGCTGGTGCTGCAAGCCTGTGAGTGCGATGCGCGCGGTCGCTTGGGGTTGCAGCAACGCGACTACCCGCAATCGGCGCGCTTACAAGCTTTATTGAACGAAGCACTTGATGTTGATACAGCTTGGATTGCCGAACAAGCCATACAGCAAGGTCTGTCGGGCATGGACGTGGGCAAACGCATCGAACATGCGCGAGTCAAGGCGATTTCTCAGCACCCTGTGTTGCGTGCGGATTTAACGGCTTGATACGCCGTTCAATCCAGACCGCTATCAATCCATACGCCCGGCCAGGTTCTTCATCAACTGCGTGACCGCCAACACCCGGCGGCTTTGTATGTCTATCAAACTACGTTCAGCTGACAAGGCAGCTGTCTGTGCCGTCACCACATTCAAATAACTGACGGTGCCTGCCGCGTATTGCGCTTCGTTGATGTTCAGGTTTTGTTGGGCCGCTGCCACCGCTTCAGACTGCGCTTGTATTTGCAATTGCAATTGGTAAGCCGACACCAAGTTGTCTTGCATTTCCTGTAAACCTTGCAGCACCGTTTGTTGATACGCAATACCTGCTTCTTCCAATGCGGCGAGTGCACCGGCTTGTGCTGCTTTGAGCTGACCCCCGTCCAGCAAATTCAAAGCCAAGCTGGGACCGAATGACCACAACAAATTGGACGCACTGATCAAGCCACTCAAACTGCTGTTGCTATAGCCCGCACTTGCCGCAAAACTCAAGCTTGGAAAAAATGCCGCTTGGGCTGCACCCGCATTCGCTTGTGCCGCCAGTACCCGCTGCTGGGCAGCGCGCACATCAGGGCGTCTTTGTAGCAACGAAGCTGGCACCACCTCGGGCAATGCGGGCAACGCCGGCAGTTTCGCGTTGGCACTCAGGTTCAAGTCTCCCGGCGCTTGACCGCTCAACACCGCCAAGGCGTTCAGCAATTGTTGGCGACTGCTGTTGACATCGATGAGTTGCGCTTGTGTGCTGCTGAATTGCAATTGCGCCTGCGCCACATCGGCGGCTGACACCACACCGGCTTCATAACGGTAACGGGTCAATTGCAAAGCACGTTCATACGCCGTTTGCGCTTGCGTCAAGACATGCGCTTGCTGCTCGGCTGCGCGTATGGCGACATAGGTTTGCACCAGACTGGCCTGCGCTGACAAACGCGCCAGCGCCAAGTCGTTCTGACTGGCCTGCGCACCCGCCTTGGCTGCGGTGGCCAAGGCATCCAAACGGCCCCAGACATCCCACTCCCATGTGACGGGCGCTGCGATGCTCACAGTATTGGTCTGTTTGTTGGAAGCAGTTTGCGAACGCGTGACCGCTGGGCTTAAAGACACGCTGGGAGAAAAACTGCTTTGCGCACCGGCCAATGCCGCCTGCGCTTGTTTGACCTTGGCCGACATCAACTGCATATTCAAGTTGCCTTGTTCCATTTGCGCCATCAAACGGTTGAGTTCGGGGTCTTTGAACAAGGCCCACCACTGCGTTTCTATCTCGGCACCCGGCTGGTTTTGCATCTCGGTCATGGCGGGCGCAGCGGGTAATGTTGCTGGCTTGAACCAACTGCTGCAAGCTGCCAGTGTCAGGCAAACGCTGAGCACGCTGAGCTGATGTAGTCGGTGGTTCATGCCATGTGTCCGTTCATAGGTGTGAGATTGTGCCTGTCTGTGGTTGGCACACGCGGCCCAAGCACGCGCGCGCGCATACGCTCGAGTCCGACAAACACAATCGGCGTGGTGTAGAGCGTCAGCAACTGACTCAGCAACAAGCCGCCCAGCACTGACAAGCCCAGCGGTTGACGCATCTCTGCGCCCACGCCGTAGGCCAGCGCCAAAGGAATCGCACCCAGCATGGCGGCCGCTGTGGTCATCAGAATCGGGCGCAAGCGAAGTTGCGCCGACAGGTAAATCGATTGCGCTGCACTGCGCCCGTAGCGCTGTGTTTGCAAAGCAAAGTCAATCATCAATATCGCGTTCTTTTTGACAATGCCTATCAACAACAAAATACCGATCATGGCGATCACGCTGAACTCGGTGTCAAACAACATCAGTGCCAGCAAAGCGCCAACACCGGCAGACGGCAAACTGGACAAAATCGTCAGCGGATGAAGCAAGCTTTCATACAACACACCCAACACCAGATAAAGCGTGACCAACGCAGCGAGCAACAACATAGGCTGGGTTTTCAAAGATTTCTCAAAGGCATTCGCCGTGCCTGCAAAACTGCCGCGCACCGACACCGGCAAATGCAATTGGGCGACAGTGTCGTTGATGGCCTCAGTGGCTTGCGACAAACTCACACCCGGCGCCAAACTGAAACTGAAAGTGTCTGACGGCACGCCTGCATCATGTGACACCGACAGCGATGTGCCACTCATCACCACTTGCGCAAACGCACGCAAAGGCACGGCTTGCCCTTTGTCATTGATGAACTGCAAGCTGTCCAGCGAAGACGGGTTTTGTAAATACTCGGCGGCGAGTTCAAGCACCACGCGGTATTGGTTCAACGGGTTGTAAATCGTGCTGACCTGTCGTTGCGAGTAAGCATTGGACAACGTGTTGTCTATGCTGCGCATACTCAAACCCAGCCTGGCTGCCGCATCACGGTCTATCACCAAGGAGGTTTGTATGCCTCGGTCTTCGTATGCATTGTTGATGTCTTCAAGTTCTTTCAACTTGGCCATGGCGCGGCGGATTTTCGGTTCCCACTCGCGCAACTCGGACAACTCATCGGCTTTGATGCTGTACTCGAATTGCGAATCGCTGCTACGCGCGCCTATGCGCAAGTCCTGCACCGGCGTCATGAACAAACGTGCGCCAGGTTCTTTGGATAATTTCGCGCGCAAGCGTTTCACCACTTCGTCTGCACTGGCGTCGCGCTCATGGCGCGGTTTCAAGGTCATGAACATTTGCGCTGCGTTACGCTGGCTGTTGCCGGTAAAGCCTGTGACGTTCAACACCGCCGGGTCGGCTTGCACAATCGCCAGCATGCTGTGCAAACGTTGCTGCATGGCCAGAAATGACGAGCTTTGATCGGCGCGTATGTAGCCGTTGATGCGCCCGGTGTCTTGCTGCGGGAAAAACCCTTTGGGGATGGCGCGGTACAAAGAGATATTCAAACCGATGGTGGCGATCAACACCAACCACATCAACCATTGGTGTCGCAAAGCCCAAGCCAGGCTGCGTCTATAGCCTCTGGCAAGTAAAGTTGTGCCGCGTTTTTTGATAGGTAGCGAAGGCTGTGCAGGCAGCAGTAAAGCACACATCATCGGCGTGGTGGTCAATGACACCAACAGCGAAATGAGAATGGCTGAGGTCATCACCACGGCGAACTCATGGAACAAACGCCCCAGCACACCGCCCATGAAAAGAATGGGAATGAAGACAGCGACCAAGGACACACTGATAGCGACCACGGTAAACCCAATGTCGCGCGTGCCTTGCAACACCGCCTGACGCAAAGGCATGCCGCGCTCGCGCAATCGGGTGATGTGCTCGAGCACCACGATGGCATCGTCCACCACAAAACCGGTGGCAATCGTCAAGGCCATCAGGCTGAGATTGTTCAAACTGAACTTCATCAAATACATGACAGCAAAAGTACCTGCCAATGACAGCGGCACTGCCACCGCCGGTATCAAGGCCGTGCGCCAGCGCTTTAAAAACAAAGCCACCACCAAGATCACCAAGCCCGTGGAAATGGCCAGCGACTTTTGAATCTCGTTCAGCGAGGCGCGAATCGTCGGTGTGCGGTCTGACACCACTTCCATGCTCATGCCCTCAGGCACATCTTTTTGCAGCGAAGGCAGCAAGCGCCGCACTGCGTCCACGGCTTCAATCACATTCGCGCCCGGTTGCTGGAACAGTACCAGCAACACCGCCGGTTTGCCTTGCGAGATGCCATCGGTGCGCACATCTTGCATGGCCTCGGTGACTTGGGCCACATCCTGCACACGCACCGCGCGGTTGTTCTGGTAGCGAATCACCATGCCTGCGTATTCAGCGGGTGTGCGCGCCTGGTCATTGGCCTCAATCTGCCAGGACTGGTGCTCGTCTTCCACCATACCTTTGGGTCGATGTGCATTGCCTGCCACCAAGGTCTGGCGCACGTCTTCTAGTGAGATGCCATAGGACGACATGCGCTCGGGTTGCACCGCCACGCGCACAGCAGGCAAGGCACCGCCGCCGATGCTGACCTGACCGACACCATCAACTTGCGACAAGCGCTGCACGAGTACCGTTGAAGCCAAGTCAACCATAGACGCACGCGAATGGCTTTGCGAAGTCAGCGCAAGAATCAGCATCGGGCTTTCCGCCGGGTTGACTTTGCGGTAGGTGGGTCGCCCGGGCATGCCGGTGGGCAACAGAGTTTGCGCCAGATTGAGGGCGGCTTGCACATCGCGGGCCGCGCCATTGATGTCGCGCTCCAAATCAAATTGCAAACTGATGCGGGTGCTGCCTTGGGATGAGGTGGAGGTCATCTCATTCACTCCAGCGATGCTGCCCAAGGCGCGTTCAAGTGGTGTGGCCACAGTCGTCGCCATGGTCTCGGGACTGGCGCCGGGCAAACTGGCCTGCACTGAAATAGCCGGGTAGTCCACTTGCGGCAAAGGTGCTACCGGCAACAAACGGTAAGACAACACACCGGCCAATGCCACACCCAAACTCAGCAGCGTGGTGGCCACAGGCCGGGCAACAAACACCGCCGACAGATTCATGGTGTGTCAATCGCTGAACGCTTGGAGACCAAGCGTTCAAGCATCAAATAAATGACGGGCGTGGTGAACAAGGTCAGCCATTGACTGAGGATCAAGCCGCCGACCAAGGTCACGCCCAGCGGATGCCGCAATTCGCTGCCCACACCCGTACCCAGCATCAACGGCAACGCACCGAGCAAGGCGCACAAGGTGGTCATCAAAATAGGTCTGAAACGCAGCAAACAGGCTTGCTCAATCGCTTGGCGCGGTGACAAGCCTTGACGGCGCTCCGCATCCAGCGCAAAGTCAATCATCATGATGGCGTTTTTCTTGACGATGCCTATCAACAAAATAATGCCGATCACGGCGATCAAACTGATGTCGAGTCGCGCCAACCACAGCGCCAGCAATGCACCCAAAGCAGCAGAGGGCAGCGTGGACAAAATCGTCACCGGATGGATGTAACTTTCATACAGCACACCGAGCACGATGTACATAGTGACCACTGCTGCCAGCACCAGCCACAAACTGTGGGTTAACGACGCTTGAAACGCGAGCGCCGCACCTTCAAACCGCGACTCTATGCTGTTGGGTACTTTGTTTTGCTCGCGCATTTGCTGCCAAGTCTGGTCAATCGCGGCCACGGCCTCGCCGAGTGAGGCATCCTGCGAAGGCTGGAACGACAAAGTCACCGCCGGAAACTGGTTCACATGCACCTGGCTTAAAAGCGCCGCACGTTCTTCTAGGGTCGCCACGCTACTGAGCGGCACCTGCACACCGCTGACAGACGGCACTGTCAATCGTGCCAATGCTTGTGGGCCCATGCGTTCTTTGGCATTGACTTCAAGCACCACGCGGTACTGGTTGCTTTGCGTGAAGATGGTCGACACCAAACGTTGACCGAAAGCGTTGTAGAGCGCGTTGTCTATGGCCGCCACGCTCACGCCCAAACGGCTGGCGGCATCTCTGTCTATGCGCACATACGCCTGCAAACCTTGGTCTTGAAAATCACTGGCGACTTCTGCCAGCGAAGGGTGTTGCCGCAGTTGCGCCAGCAGTCGTTGCGACCATAAGCCCAGCGCTTCGTTGTCCGGTCCGCTGAGCAAAAAACGGTACTGGGTGCGCGCCACCCGATCTTCCAAACTCAGATCTTGCAAGGGCTGCAAATAGATACGCATGCCGCTGATGCCGTCGGCTGATTGCGATAGGCGTTGCAGTATGTCGGCCAGCGGCGCATCGCGTTGCGATTTGGGCACCAAATTCAAAGTCATGCGCCCGGTGTTCAAAGTGGTGTTCGGCCCATCGACACCGATGAATGAACTCAGGCTTTGCACCGCCGGGTCTTTGAGCAGCACAACTGCCAGCGCTTGTTGGCGCTCAGACATGGCGGCAAACGAGGTCGACTGCGTGGCCTCGGTGATGACTTGCACCGCGCCCGTGTCTTGCACTGGGAAAAAACCTTTGGGCATCCACACATACAAAGCCACGGTCATCATCACCGTCAAACCAAAGACAGCCAAGGTTTGCAACGGTCTGTCCAGCACACGCTGCAAACCTGAGGCGTAACGGTCAATACACCATTGCAACCAAGCCGGTGTGTGCAAACTTTGCGCGTTCGCAGTGGTCGCCGGGCGCAACATATAAGCGCACATCATCGGTGTGAGGGTCAACGACACCACGGCTGAAATGAGGATCGCCACCGCCAGCGTGATGGCGAATTCATGGAACAAGCGCCCCACCACATCACCCATGAACAAAAGCGGTATCAACACCGCTACCAGCGAAAACGTCAGCGAAATGATGGTGAAGCCGATTTGTCTCGCGCCTTCCAATGCCGCTTGCAAAGGCCGCATGGGTTTGAGTGGGTCTTGCAAATAGCGTGCGATGTTTTCAATCATCACAATAGCGTCGTCCACCACAAAACCAGTGGCCACCGTCAAGGCCATCAAGGTCAGGTTGTTGATGGAAAAACCGGCCAAGTACATGACGCCGAATGTGCCGACCAACGACAAAGGCACGACCACCGCAGGTATCAAAGTAGCAGCCGCACTGCGTAAAAACAAAAAGATCACCATCACCACCAGCGCGATAGACAGCAGCAATTCGAACTGCACATCACGCACCGAAGCGCGTATGGTGACCGTGCGGTCGGTCAGCACCTGCACCTTCACGCCCGGCGGCATGGCTTCGCGCAACAGGGGCAATTGTTGTTGGATACGCTCGACGGTCTCAATCACATTCGCGCCGGGCTGGCGCTGTATGTTGACGATGATGGCACGCTTGTCGTTCGCCCAGGCCGCGAGCCGGTTGTTTTCTGGGGCTTGCACAATGTCGGCCACATCACCGAGTCGCAGCGGGTTTCCTCTGATAAAAGCCAGCACCATGCGCTCGTAGTCTTTAGGTGAACGCAGTTGGTCGTTGGCATCCAAACTGGAAGCGCGCGCCGCGCCATCGAAATTGCCTTTGGCCATGTTCACGTTGGACAGGTTGATGGCGTTGCGCACATCTTCCAGCGACAAACCTGCGGCAGCCAAGGCTTGCGGATTCACTTGCACACGCACCGCAGGGCGTTGTCCACCGGCAATGCTGACCAGTCCCACCCCGCTGACTTGCGACAAACGCATAGCCAAGCGGTTTTCCACCAGATCGTGAATCAGCGTCATCGGCATGTCGTCGGCGCTGATCGCCAGCGTCATGACGGGTGCATCCGCTGGATTGACTTTGCTGTAGCCCGGTGGCATGGGCAAGTCCGCCGGTAAAAAATTGGCACTGGCGTTGATCGCGGCTTGCACTTGTTGCTCGGCCACATCCAGCGGCAGCTTCAACGAAAAACGCAAAGTAATGACAGACGCACCGCCCGAACTGACCGAGGTCATCAAGGCCAAGCCCGGCATTTGGCCGAACTGCCGCTCCAGCGGTGCGGTGACAGACGCGGTCATTACCTGCGGACTCGCGCCCGGGTACAAGGTGCTGACTTGTATCGTCGGGTAATCGACTTGCGGCAGCGAGGCCACTGGCAACAAGCGGTATGCCAAAGCACCGGTGAGCAACAAAGCCAGCATCAACAGCGACGTGGCAACCGGTCGCAGTATGAACAACCGCGAGAGATTCATGGCTTGGCGGCTTTCACCACCTCGACCTTGCTGCCGGAGCGCAAACGGTCAGAGCCGTCGGTGACCACGCTGTCGCCTTCTTTCAATTCATCGGACTGAATCGCTTGCCGGTCTTCTTGTACAGCCAACAATTGCACCGCCACCGATTTGACGGTACCTTCGTCTTGCACCACCAACACAAAATTGCCTTGTGAACCTCGTTGCACCGAGGCCGTAGGTACGACCAAGGTGTTTTTCAAAGTGTCGAGTTGCAACTCGATTTGCGCAAACTGGTTGGGGAACAACTGACCGTCGCGGTTATCCAACGTGGCCTTGAGTTTCAAGGTGCCGGTGGCCAGATCGATGGCGTTGTCGGTGGTGCTGACACGGCCTGCAGCCAACTTTTGTTTGTGCTCTCTGTCCCAGGCTTGCACCGCCAAAGCCTGACCAGATTTGAGTTTGCGCATGATCAACGGCACATGCATTTCCGGCACCGCGAATACCACGGCCATCGGCTGGGTCTGGGTGATGGTGACCAAACCGTTGGCGTCGCCCGCACGCACCAGACTGCCTAACTCGGCCTGCTTCAAACCCAAACGTCCGCTGATGGGTGCGGTCACGCGCGTGTAGGACAACTGCAAACGTGCCGCGTCCACTTGCGCTTGATCGGCTTGCACCGTGCCTTGCAATTGCGACACCAGCGCGGCTTGTGTTTCGACTTGTTGGCGCGCGATCGCGTCTTTTTTCAGCAAGTCTTGGTAACGCTGTAAATCGAGTTGAGCGTTCAGCAATTGCGCGTTGTCGCGCGCCAACTGACCCAGCGCTTGGTTCAGTTGGGACTCGAAAGCGCGTGCATCAATCTCGGCCAGTAATTGCCCGGCTTGGACCTGCTGTCCTTCGGTGAAACGCAAAATTTTCAGCACACCGTCCACCTGTGAACGCACCACCGCCGTGTTCATGGCGGTCATATTGCCCAGCGCCTGCACCGTTATTTGCATGTCCGTGCGTTTGACTTGCGCGGTGCTCACCGGTGTGGGCTTGCCACCACCCTCGCCCATGTCTTTGTTGCCGGGTCGGCCACCGCTGTATTTGGATTTATCGCCGGACTTGCCCTTGGTGTTGTCTGCGTCTTTGTCCGTGGCGCTGCTGACGCCAAGCACATACTGTTGCCAAAGCGATTGAATATCTGCAAAGCGCCACACACAAACGCCCACCACCAGCACCAAAGCGGCCATGGATGCAAGGTGTTTGAAACGCAAGGATTGAATGAAAGACATGGGTCAGCAACACCGTGAAAAAAAATGGACAACCATATGAACCCTGTCAGAAAACCTGCGCGATCAAGGCGCACACCATGCTCAAAATGAGTGTGGTGGTGAGGGGAATGAAAAACTCTTTGCCGAAAATCTTGAAACGGAAATCGCCCGGCAAACGGCCAAAACCGAGTTTATTCAACCAAGGCGACACACCTTGGATCAGCAACAGCACCAGAAACACCACCAATACCCAGCGAATCATGTGTCAACCTATAAACGGTGCGATCTGTCGCCTTGCACAAAACCCACAGGCTCCCAAGGCTTATCCGCCCCCAGCGCCATCACTTTGAACAACTCACCCATTTCATGGTCTTGGATCAGCATTTGCGCCTGCTGACGCTCCACCACCGATGCATTCTCCAGCAAACCCAGTAAACCGCTGTTGATAAGGAAATGCGCTTGGCTGGTGTAGCCCAGACAATGCAGCCCCGCGTCCTGCGCGGCCAAGGCCATGGCGGTGAAGTCCACATGCGAGGTGATGTCTTTGCGCCCTATATCGCTTAGAGGGTCAGTGTCGCTGCGGTGGTCTTGGTGGCACATGAGCGTGCCCATGTGTCTTTGCACGTGGTAGTACTCATGCTCAGGAAAACCATAGTCCATGAAAAAGGCGACGCCGGTTTGCAAACGCTCGCCCAGACTGTGCATGAAGGCTTGCGCTTGCGGATGGATTTCACACAAATAATCGTGGTCACCCTCAACGGGGCAAGGCGGTCTGAGTTCTGTGGGTTGGTCTTGCCAGACATAGCGCTGTTGGCTAGCGTCCCAACTCACGCCGCGTTCATGCCAGACGCTTTTAATCCTGTTCAGCAATTTGACCGGCATGGCGTCTAACACCTCGTTGCCAACGACCACTGCGTGGATTTGCTCGGGCAATGCATCCAGCCAGTGCACTTTGTGCGCATAGGCTGTGAGTTTGTCGGCTTGTTGCTCCCGCAAATGCGCAGATACCTCGACGATGTCATAGCGCGTGAGGCTGTCGCCCAGGCTTTCAAGCAATTGCAAAGCCAGGCTGCCGTCACCCGCGCCGAACTCCATCACTTTTTGAAGTTTGCAATGCTGCAAGGCTTCGTCAACGCTGCGCGCCAGAGCCCGGCCGAAAAAAGGCGACACCAAAGGCGCTGTCACAAAATCGCTGCCGCCTGAAGGCATACGTCCAATCGGACGACTGCGGGCGCTGTAATAACCGGCACCCGGCGCATACAGCGCCAAGGCCATGAACCTGTCAAACGGCAGCCAACCCGCATGCGCCTTTAAACGCGCCTGTAACAGGCGGTGCAGGTCTGTCGCTAAACTCACTGGCTGTTCATTCATTGCGCCTATTGTCCAACATGTCCTCCGCTGTCAACCCCTCCTCTGTGCCGACGGTGCTGGTCACCGGTGCGGGCAAACGCCTGGGCCGCGCCATCGCGTTGGGACTGGCTGCCGCAGGCTGGCGGGTCGCGGTGCATTACCGCGAGTCAGCCGCCCAAGCCGAGCAAACCGCCGCTGAATGTGCCGCTTTGTGTGCGGGCGCGCAATGCTTTGCCGCTGACTTGTCCGATGAAGACCAAACCAAAGCATTGGTGCACACGGTGGCTGAGCGCATGGGCCATGTGGATGCGGTGGTCAACAGCGCCGCCTTGTTTGAACACGACAGCGCCGACAACTTCAGCTACGCCATGCTGCAAAAACACATGTTGACCAACACGGCTGCAGCCATCATGCTGGCGCAAAAACTCCATGCGCATGCATGCGAGCGCGATGGCAGCGGCGTGGTGGTCAACATGCTGGACCAGAAACTGTGGAACCTGAACCCTGATTTTTTCAGCTACACCCTGAGCAAAGCCTCGTTAGAAACCGCCAACACCGTGTTGGCCAAAGCGCTGGCACCTCAGCTGCGCGTGATCGGTGTGGCACCGGGCCTGACCTTGACCAGCCATATGCTGAGCGATGAGAAATTCCAAGACTTGCACAAACTCTCGCCGTTGGGTCGCTCTTCCAGTGTTGAAGATGTGGTGGCCACCGTGCTTTTTGTGTTGCTCAACCAATCCATCACCGGCACCACCATTTTGGTAGATGGCGGTCAACACCTGATGCCTTTCGAGCGCGATTTTTCGCTGATGTGACATGAACACACCGCAACACGGCCACCGCACCTTGTCTCTTTCAGGCTTGCGCTTCAAAGCGAATCTGGGCATATTGCCGCACGAGATCAACGCGCCGCAACCGATTCAAGTAGATGCCGAACTCAACCTCGGCCCACAAGACTTGTTGCCCAGCGATGACGACATCAGCCATGTGCTGGACTACCGCAAGTTCAGGCAAATCATCATCAACGAATGCACCGCAGAGCATGTGAATTTGCTCGAGACCTTGATCGGCAGGTTGTCGCACCGTTTGATGCAACTGCCGGGGGTGATTGGCGTGCGGGTGAAAATAGCGAAGTTAGAAATTTTTGACGATTGTGAAGTGGCAATCCGCATGGAGGCAGGCCAATGGTGATGACAACGATAGAACGCGAAACCCAGAAACTGGAAAAACGGCTGTGCCGCCAAGTCGGTGAAGCGATTGTGCAATTCAACATGATCGAAGAAGGCGACAAGGTCATGGTGTGTGTCTCCGGCGGCAAAGACAGCTACAGCATGTTGGACATTTTGCTGAAGATGCAAATGCGCGCACCGATTGATTTCGAGATCATCGCGGTCAACCTAGACCAAAAGCAACCCGGCTTTCCAGAGCATGTGTTGCCCGAGTATCTGACCAAAATCGGCGTGCCGTTTCGCATCGAAAACCAGGACACGTATTCCATCGTCAAGGAAAAAATCGCGCCCGGCAAAACCATGTGCAGCTTGTGCAGCCGTTTGCGCCGGGGCATTCTGTACCGCGTGGCCGATGAAATTGGCGCGACCAAAATTGCTTTAGGTCATCACCGCGACGATATTTTGCAAACCCTGTTCTTGAACATGTTTTTCGGCGGCAGACTCAAAAGCATGCCCCCGAAATTGATGAGCGACACCGGCCGACACATCGTCATCCGGCCGCTGGCTTTGGTCGCCGAGCGCGATCTGGTGCGCTGGGCCGCGCACCGCGAATTCCCCATCATTCCATGCACACTGTGCGGCAGCCAAGACGGTTTGCAGCGCCAGCAAGTCGGCGACATGCTGCGTGAATGGGAAAAGAAATACCCGGGGCGTTTAGACAATATGTTCAATGCTTTGCAACACACCGTGCCATCGCATTTGCTGGACGCCAAGCTGTTCGATTTCAAAGGCATGAAAGCCACCGGCGTGCCGCAAGAAGATGGCGATATGGCGTTTGACCCGGAGACATTCAGCATGCCCATACTGCCTAGGATTCAGACTATTACCGTGTAAACAAGCGCTTGGCTGTAGAGTTCCACGAATATTGTCAGTGGCAGTCCAAAAATTACATACTTTGAATGAAACTCTGGGCAGCTTGCCACAGTTAGCTCTAGAAATTATGTCCAAATCCTAAGGATGCTACTTAATTTTTTTTACAACTAAAGCGAAATGCAAAGCGCCCTGAGGAACGTCATTGAACCATGATGCCATTTTCACTTTAGCAGACTGGGTAAAGCTCGAAGCGCCCAGTACACGACCGTAGAAGCGCCAATAAACATGAGAGTCCAAAGCAGCCACAGAAGAGGTTTTGGTGGTGGAGTGCTTGGAATGACCTGAATAGACTTAGCCAAGCCTTCATCACACTTTACCCAACCGTTAATCTGAGACCACGTTATCGGTGGAAAGTAGAGATAAGAAATGCTGATTTGCTCATTCGGTACAAGAACGGGAATACATATTTCTGCACTTGAACCCTGACCGTGTGTAACCGTATGATTTTTGGGCGGAGTCAACACATAGCTGATAGGGAAGAAGGCATGGTCAATTCGCACATTGTGAGCCGTCTTCTTGCCTGTATTCATTACTACGATGGTATGAGTATGCACATCACCTGGCAGCTGTCCTGTTGACGGGTTCGGTGGCATTGGGTGTGCAATTGAATGAACTAGGTATGTGATCAGCTTGGGCTTGCCCTCGAAGTAATTCTTTGCAATGAAGCCAATGATTGCAACTACTAGAGGTGATAACAGCTTTATAAATGCTTCGAAATCAATCTCAAACGACATATGGCCCCCCATTCCGGATAATATTTCATCATAAGTTCTATGAGCCCTAAATTATTTAGCCGTCGTAGCAAAATTGCAATATGACAAATTCGCTCAATGCTGAAAGAACATTTCAAATGTGTCGCTTGTATCTAGCAAATCTTGGACAACGAAACTGGGCTGCCTATTTTGAAGTCCGAAGAGATTAGATAGTTCACTGCAACCTTCGTTAAAGCATTAAGATCTTAATGCCTTGTGTGCCACCATTTTGCATAACAACATCAAGGATCAGACACTTGCCATTCGACCTACAACCATTCGATCGGTTCAAACACGTATACAGAAACGATGCGTTTGTCGAACTGGTCAAGGACGCCGTAAGGTTCTTCAGTTGAACCCCCGTCCGAGAGCTACCACCAAGCGAGTCATTTCAAGGGACCGGTGTTTATGCTCTGTATTACACGGGCAGAAAGGGCATCTATGCCAAATATGGAGAGCTGAACCGGTTAGCCTACAGTCACCCTATTTATGTCGGGAAGGCTGTTCCGAAGGGTTGGCGCCAGGCTAGAACGGTCGACGCACAGGCCCCAAATTCGAGGGAGCTTGTTTCCCGCCTGCGTCAACACAGTAGAAGTATTGAGTCGGGTTCGAATATTGAGTTGCCTGATTTCATGTGCAGATTTATGATTTTCGAGGATGCAGGTTCTGACATGATAGGCACAATTGAAGCAGCACTTATCAAGTTGCACAGACCTCTGTGGAACTCGGCGCTGGATGGGTTTGGGAACCATGATCCTGGAAGCGGTCGCTACAACCAAGCCAAATCAGATTGGGACGTTGTGCATGTGGGGCGTGAATGGGCAACAAGGTGCCAAGGCGAGCACAAGACGCTAAAGAGCATCATGTACAACATCAAAACGCACATGAATTTACTGGGTTAAAACTCCGACGACTTATGAACTCGCTAGAAATATTTACAGGTGCCGGCGGATTAGCAAAAGGACTCGAAAGTGCAGGTTTTCATCACTCAGCATTTGTTGAATTTAATACTCATGCTTGCGCATCTTTAAAAGTTAACTTTGACAGCACGAAGGTTTATTGTGGTGATATTCGGGAGTACGATTTAGACCAGCTTTCATCAATTGACGTTGTGGCTGGAGGGCCGCCGTGTCAGCCTTTTTCTTTAGGAGGGAAGGGTAAAGCGCATGATGACGCTAGGGATATGTTCCCTTATGCAATCCGAGCGATAGAACAACTGTCACCCAAGGCATTTATTTTTGAGAATGTGAAGGGGCTGCTTCGGGCCTCCTTCTCGGACTATTTTGAGTACATCTTGCTCCGCCTCACCTATCCAACTTTCAAAATAGAAGACGTTGATGATTGGCGTGATCATCTAAAAATGTTGAGAAAAATTTATGCAATGGGATACGCAGGCATCAAGTACAAGGTTCAGTACCGATTACTCAACGCCGCAGACTATGGTGTCCCTCAAACCCGTGAACGTGTAGTTATCGTGGGCATTCGGTCAGATTTAAATGCAGAGTGGCAATTTCCTAATGCAACACATTCCGAAGATCGACTTCTCTGGGATCAGCACGTCACTGGAAAATATTGGAGGAACCATGGCCTTAACGCTAACCTCGGAAATATTGACCTTGAGGAACAAACTACACGTGTTCAGCGATTAAAGGCAAAGTACGGGATGTTCGAGCCGGACACTCTTCCTTGGCAGACTGTGCGTGATGCGATTGGCAATATCCCAGATCCCCAAACTAAACATGGAATATCGGATCACATATTTAAAAGTGGCGCGCGGAGCTACCCGGGGCATACCGGAAGCTACATTGATTGGCCTGCAAAAACTGTAAAGGCAGGTGGTCACGGCGTCCCTGGTGGTGAGAACATGATCAGGTATGAGGACAATGCCATTCGGTACTTCACAGTGTACGAAGCTAAGCTGATTCAAACTTTTCCGGCTGATTTTCATATAACCGGAGCTTGGGGGGAGGCGATGCGACAAATCGGGAATGCAGTCCCTGTCAAGCTGGCAGCTGTATTGGGGGATCACCTCGTCAAGACTCTCGGATCATCTAGCGCCACAACTATTTACAGGAAAATAAAGGCCTAGGGCTTTGTTTCCAATACTCTTTATTGTGGCTAAGGCAGAAGATAAGTCTTCTTCTTTTAAGCTTCACACTTATCAGCATGAAAAAAGCGGCCCGCAGGCCGCTTTTTTCATTTGCAAAGGGATCAATGCTTTTTGTAGGCAACTACTTTTTGGTGTTGCTCGCCAAGACCCTCAATGCCCAGTGACATGGTGTCACCGGCTTTCAAAAACACGGGCTTAGGCTTACCGTTTTTCTTCATGCCCATGCCGACGCCCGGAGGTGTGCCGGTGGTGATCACGTCACCCGGCATCAAGGTCATGAACTCGCTGACATAGCTGACGAGTTTGGCGACGTTGAACACCATGGTCTTGGTGTTGCCGGTTTGCATGCGCACACCGTTCACGTCCAACCACATGTTCAGGCGCTGTGGCTTTGGCACTTCGTCGCGTGTCACCAGCCAAGGACCGATAGGACCAAAGGTGTCGCAACCCTTGCCCTTGTCCCAGGTCATACCGCGCTCGAGTTGGTATTCGCGCTCGGACACATCGTTGATGGTGCAATAACCGGCCACGTAATCGAGTGCGCGGGCTTGCGACACATAGCTGGCACGTGTGCCGATCACCACACCGAGTTCGACTTCCCAGTCTGATTTCACAGAATTTTTGGGCAACATGACATCGTCATTCGGGCCTTGAATACAGCTGGTGGCTTTCATGAACACCACCGGCTCTTTGGGCACCGGCAAATTGGATTCAGCTGCGTGATCAGCGTAGTTCAAACCGATGGCGATGAATTTGCCCACATGGCTGATCGGGCAAGCCATGCGCGGTTTGCCGCGCACCAGAGGCAGGCTCGCCGTTTTCAGGCGGGCGATTTTCGATAATTCTTTGTCGCTCAAATGCTCGGGGGTGATGTCGTTGATGACACCTGACAAATCGCGTAGTTTGCCGTCGGCGTCGATCAAGCCGGGTTTCTCGCGGCCAACTGCGCCGTAACGTACAAGTTTCATAACTGCTCCTGAAAAAAATCAATAGGTAGATCTGCCACCTGACAAATCGAAGGTGGCGCCGGTGGAAAAAGAACAATCATCGGTACACAACCAAGCCACCATGGCGGCGATTTCATCGGGTGTTCCAAAACGTCCCATGGGAATTTTGCTCAGCATGAACTGTATGTGCTCGGGCGTGAGTTGATCGAAGATCGGTGTTTTGACAGCCGCCGGGGTGACACAGTTGACGCAAATCGCCGTGTCAGCAAGCTCTTTGCCGATGGATTTGGTCAATGCAATCACCGCCGCTTTGCTGGCACTGTATGCACTGGCATTTGGGTTGCCGTCTTTACCGGCCACTGAGGCGATGTTGACAATGCGGCCTTTGTTGCGCGCCTTCATGTGCGGCACTATTTCACGGCAGCAGTAATACAAGCCGTTGACGTTGATGTCAAACACCTTGTGCCAATCGTCCAGCGGGTAATCCCAGCTCTTCATGTTCGGGCCGCTGATGCCTGCACTGTTGACCAGTGCATCCACATCCGCCAACGCAATGGTTTTCTTGACGGCATCCACCACTTGCGCATGCTGTGTCAGATTGACTTGCACAGATTCGATGGTGGCTTTGGGCCAGTGTTGACGCAGTTCAGATACCGCCTTGTCCATGCCCTTTTGGTCGTAATCCCAGATGGTGACGCGTGCGCCTGAATGCAACAAGCGATTCACAATCGCCAAGCCCAAACCACTGGCGCCGCCGGTGACCACCGCATGGCGGCCTTGCATATCTAATTGGTTCATGACTGGGTGTCCTTGGTTTGTCAGTGGGAGCATGCCATTATCAACATGCTTGAAGCTAGTGATAACACCTACAGGACTGAACCGGTCAGTTTGTTCAAAACATCAGCTTCAAACTGGCATCCAAATGCTCGACCGGTGAGCGCTTGTAGCCCGAGCGCGCGAAACGGTGCAAGCGCCCGATGACAAAAGACACGGCCACAGAAGCCTGCACTTGCGCGTCGACAGAAGGTGTTGCAGAAGCAGATGAACCGTCGCGTAGCACCTGGCGCAAACTGGCTTCCACTTTGTCAAAGAACAAATTCATGCGTTGGTGCA
Source organism: Bordetella parapertussis (assembly GCA_945900685.1). GTDB lineage: Bacteria > Pseudomonadota > Gammaproteobacteria > Burkholderiales > Burkholderiaceae_C > Limnohabitans > Limnohabitans parapertussis_C. The sequence goes on along the minus strand of CAMDJS010000010.1, from coordinate 9,387 downwards.
GTCTGTCGTTCTCGAACACCAGTGCATCCCCCGCCATGACTCGCGCCATGCCGGGATTACGCTCGGCAAATTGCAGCAACACCAGCAACATGCGTTTCAATTTGTCTATCGGGTCATGCGGGCCGTCAGCGATCTGGTTGAGCAAACTGAACACACTGGTTTCAATGAATTCAATCAAACCTTCGAACATTTGCGCCTTGCTGGCGAAATGCCGATAGAGCGCGGCTTCGCTGACTTGCAAACGCGCGGCCAAGGCGGCGGTGGTGATGCGCTCGGCACCGGGAAGCTCTAGCATGGCCGCGAGTGCCTGCAATATCTGAATGCGCCGCTCACCCGGCTTGGGTCGCTTGCGTGCCACTTCTTCTGCGACAGTAGCTGGATTTTGCTCATCAGCCATAGGACAGTCTCCTCTGGAAATCAGTGCGAACGGATCATGGTGCCAAAAGCTTGGTCAGTCAAAATTTCCAATAACAAAACGTGCGATATGCGACCGTCAATGATGTGTACCGCATTCACGCCGCTTTTGGCGGCATCCAGCGCGCCGCTGATCTTGGGCAGCATACCGCCGCTGATGGTGCCGTCTGCGAACAAGCCATCAATCTGGCGTGCACTCAAATTGGTCAGTAACTGACCCGCTTTGTCCAGCACACCGGCGGTGTTGGTCAGCAACACCAGTTTTTCTGCTTTGAGCACCGTGGCCAGTTTGGAAGCCACCGCATCTGCATTGATGTTGTAACTTTCATTATGTACGCCAAATCCAATCGGACTGATGACGGGAATGAATGCGTCTTCCTGCAAGGCTTTGACCACAGAAGGGTCAATCGAAGTGATGTCGCCGACTTGCCCGACATCATGCTCGATGTTAGGGTCTTGGTTGTCCAACATCTTCAGTTTTTGTGCGCGAATCATGCCGCCGTCGCGACCAGTCAGGCCGACCGCTTTGCCACCGGCCTGGTTGATCAAGCCCACAATGTCTTGCTGCACTTCACCGGCCAACACCCACTCCACCACTTCCATGGTTTCGGCATCTGTCACGCGCATGCCCTGAATGAATTCTCCTTTTTTACCCAAGCGATGCAGCGCATTTTCAATTTGCGGGCCGCCGCCGTGCACCACCACCGGATTCATGCCGACGAGTTTGAGTAACACCACGTCAGCGGCGAAATCCGCTTGCAGTGCCGGGTCTGTCATGGCGTTGCCGCCGTATTTGATGACGATGGTTTTGCCATGAAACTGCCGGATATAGGGCAAGGCCTTGGCCAGTATCTGCGCCTGCTTACGGAATGCCTGATGATGGGTGTCAGAATTGTTCATGCATTTGATTCAATAAATGCCGCCATTGTGCACCAAGCATGGCGGCTTTTTGTGAGCCGTTTGGCCGGTTCATTTTTAAATGACCCACACCAGATTTTATTTATTTGATAATTGAAATGCTTATAAACGTGTAAATAATATATTCAAATAATTCAATATGCCTGATAATATCTGCTTGTAAATATTTTTTATAAGGAAATAAATATGTCACGCCTGAGTCCCGTCAGCCAATTAGAAAAAATCCGTGCCGCCAGAATTAAACTTGAAAAAGAAGAACAGCGCCTGATGTCGCGTTCACACGATAAAGTATTGGCGCAAATTGTTAAACTCGCACAATCATCCGGCTTGACTGTAGAGCAAATCACTGCAGCCTTGGGTGGTAAAAGCAAACCCAAATCCGCCAAATCCGTTGCTGCCAAGGCCCCTAAAGCCAAGCGCGCCACTGCTGGCCGCAAAGTAGCGCCTAAATACCGCGACCCAGCCAATCCCGTCCAAACCTGGACCGGACGCGGCCGTACACCCGCTTGGGTGCAGGCTTTACAAGCCGCCGGTCAATTGGCCACAGCTGAAATCAAGGCTGAATAAATAACCTGGCCGCTGCGTCTTTGCCCGACAGCAGCGGCTCGCCTTGAATATCTTTTAAAGGCCAGTCGATGGCAATGCTGGGATCATTCCAAATAATCGCATCCTCATCGCTGGCCACCCAGTAATCCGTGGTTTTATAAATCACTTCAGCGGTTTCACTTAAAACCACAAACCCATGCGCAAAACCTGCTGGCACCCACAGTTGCTGGTGTTTTTCGCTATCTAGCACGTGCCCGGTCCACTTACCATACTGTTTTGAGCTGGGACGAATATCTACGGCCACATCAAATATGCGTCCTTGGGGCACCCGAATCAATTTGCCTTGCGGGTGTTGTTTTTGAAAATGCAGGCCGCGTAAAACCCCGTGAAGGGATTTGCTGTGGTTATCTTGAACAAACAGAACATCCAAACCGGTGGCATTATTAAATTCGCGCTGGTTAAAACTTTCAAAGAAAAAACCCCGCGCATCGGCAAAAACACGCGGTTGCAAAAGCAAAACTTCATCCAGGGCTGTGGGTTCAACAGAATATGGCATCTTAATAAACCAATAAATTCAATAAATACTGACCATACGAAGTCGATTTATAAGGTTGCGCCAATTTCTCCAACTGTTCAGCCGTGATCCAGCCTTGGGCATAAGCAATTTCCTCGGGGCAAGCCACCATCAGGCCTTGGCGCTTTTGAATCGTGGCAATAAACGTGGCCGCTTCCATCAATCCATCGTGGGTCCCCGCGTCTAACCAAGCATAACCACGGCCCATGGTTTCAACATTCAATTGTTTTTGTTCTAAATACCGCCGATTAACATCGGTGATTTCCAATTCTCCACGCGCCGAGGGTTGAATATCAGCCGCAATATCACAGACTTGGCGATCGTAAAAATACAAACCGGTCACCGCGTAATTAGATTTTGGATTTTTAGGCTTTTCTTCAATATGAATCGCGCGCTGCTGGTCATCGAAACTGACCACACCATAGCGCTCAGGATCCGCCACATGGTAGGCAAACACCGTCGCCCCTTGTTCACGTTGATTTGAGGCCACCAATTGCTTGACCAGATCATGACCATAGAAAATATTGTCTCCCAGCACCAGCGCGCTGGGCTGGTCGTTGACGAACTCACGGCCGATCAAAAAGGCCTGCGCCAAGCCCTCAGGCTTGGGTTGCACCGCATATTCAATCTGCAAACCCCACTGAGAACCGTCGCCCAGCAATTCCGCATAACGCGGGGTGTCGTGCGGGGTGGAAATAATCAATACCTCGCGAATGCCGCTGAGCATCAAGGTACTGAGCGGGTAATACACCAGCGGTTTGTCATACACCGGCATCAGTTGTTTGCTGACCGCCAAGGTCAAGGGGTAAAGGCGGGTGCCGGATCCACCGGCCAACAAAATACCTTTTCTTTGTAGCTTTGTCATAGGAAATCCTGACTGGTTTTATTTTTTAATTGGTTAAAAATCTGTGGGGATTCAATTCAAATGAGCATCGGCCAATTGCTTCATGACTTGATCAACGCCAGATTGCCACTCGGGCCAAGGCAGCTTCAAGGTCTGCGCCAGCAAACTGCTGTCGAGCAAACCGTAAGCAGGTCGCGCAGCCGGCAAAGGGTATTGGTCGGTGGTGATGGCTTGAATATGTTGCGGTTCTGTTTTTAAGGCCCAGCCCAAACGCCAGGCCTGCTCGATGACGTATTGGGCGTAGGCTTGCCAATGGGTTTGGCCGCTGGGTGTCGCATGAAACAAGCCGCTCAAACCCTGATCCTCAGACATGCGTATCGCTTCCAAAGTGATGTCCGCCAACCAAGCCGCCGCAGTGGGAACCCCGGTTTGGTCAGCCACGACCCGCAAACTCTCACGCTCAGCGGCCAAGCGCAACATGGTTTTTAAAAAATTTTGTCCGTGCGCGCCCACCACCCATGAGCTGCGAAAAACCAAATGACGTGCGCCGCTGGCTTGCACTGCCAGGTCACCATCGCGCTTGCTGCGGCCATACACCGATTGCGGATCGGTCGCGTCAGTTTCCAGATAAGGGCGCGCGGCTAAGCCATTGAACACGTAATCGCTGGAATAGTGCACCAGCGCCGCGCCTTGCGCCCGCGCTACATCTGCCAACATGGCGGGCAACTTGGCATTCAAGGTGTGCGCGAGTTGCGGTTCTTGCTCGGCTTTGTCTACCGCGGTGTAAGCAGCGGCATTGATGATCCAATGCGGTTTGAGTTGCTCGATCAGTGGTTTGAGCGCGTCCAGTTCGCTGAAGTCCAATTCGCGGCGGGTCAAAACAGTCAATTCAAAATGGGTTTGCTGAAGTCGCGCAGCCAATTCATGGCCTAATTGCCCGGCGGCACCGAGCAACAAAACGCGATCAGCCGCCATAGTGCAAATCAACCCATTGGCGGTAATTGCCGCTGGTCACGTTAGCTACCCAATCCGGATGGTCTAAATACCATTGCACGGTTTTGCGCAAACCCGTTTCAAAAGTTTCCAGTGGACGCCAGCCGAGTTCATCGTGAATTTTGCTGGCATCAATCGCGTAACGCCGGTCGTGTCCGGCGCGGTCTTTGACAAAAGTGATTTGCTCTGCATAGCTTTTGCCATCTGCGCGCGGTTGCAACTCATCGAGCAAACTGCACAAGGTTTTCACCACTTCGATATTCGGCTTTTCATTCCAACCGCCGATGTTGTAGGTTTCGCCGGGACGACCCGCCTGCAACACCCGCGCAATGGCGCGGCAATGGTCTTGCACAAACAACCAGTCGCGGATTTGCATGCCGTCGCCGTAGATAGGCAATGGCTTGCCAGCTAGCGCATTGTGCAACACCAAGGGAATGAGTTTTTCGGGGAAATGAAACGGGCCGTAGTTGTTGCTGCAATGGGTGGTCAGCACTGGCAAGCCATAGGTGTGGTGCCAGGCCCGCACCAAATGGTCGGAGGCTGCTTTGCTGGCCGCATAGGGGCTGTTGGGCTCGTAGATATTGGTTTCTTTGAAGGCCGGGTCTTGCGGCGCCAAGCTGCCGTAAACCTCGTCGGTGCTGACATGCAAAAAGCGAAAACTTTGCTGTGAATCCGGGTTCAAACCGTTCCAATAAGCACGCACAGACTCGAGCAACTGACAAGTGCCGACCACATTGGTTTGTATGAAATCCAATGGCCCATGAATAGAGCGGTCCACATGCGATTCAGCCGCGAAATGCAGCACCGCGCGCGGCTGGTGCCGTTGCAACAGGCTGGCGACCAGTTCGCGGTCGCCAATGTCGCCTTGCACAAACACATGCCGTTTGTCGTCGGCCAAGGACTGTAAATTGCCCAGGTTACCGGCGTAGGTGAGCTTGTCTACATTGACGATGGGTTCGTCACTACCGGCCAACCAAGTATGAACAAAATTGCTACCGATGAAACCGGCACCGCCGGTCACCAGTAAGCTCATACAGGCATGCTTTCTTCAGTGATGCCGAGCACTGTAGAGCGCACCATTTCGCGCAGGATTTTCTTCTCGGGGAAGCTGAGCGGTCGGTCAAGCGCTCGGCGCACGCGAAGCAACATGTGGCGATCGACTTCTTGCGGAATGCCATGGCTGCCGCGCAATTCGTCACGCAGATCTTCACGCAGATCTTCGGGTTCGTCATCCCACCACTGGGTGACCACTTCAAGCAATTTGGTGCGAACCACTTCAGGGTCCTGAGGCACCGCAGGCGCTGAGGGTGTTCGCGGCGCAGCCGTGAGTTCACGCGCAGCCTGCGGCAACAACAGCACACGACGGTCAGCTTGCGCCAACAGGCCGCACCAAGCGGGATCTTCGGTCACCAGTTGATCCATGTGACGGGCGGACTCATCGGCCAGCAAATACACACTCAACCCGTGCAATTGGGCATCGTCAATCACCGCAGTCAAACGGTCGTCATCACTGGCAATCAATAAATGGTCGCAGGCATGGTGCTGAGCCAAACGACCGATGTCTGCAGACATAGACTGGAACACCACATCACCAGGCTCGCCGCCAGTTGCATCCAAGTGACGAACGATTTGATCCTGCGGGAACTGGGTGTCCGGGTTGTCCGTGTACCAGTAGACACGCTGGATGTCCAAGTTGAGGCCGGCACCTTTGAGCGCATGACCGAGTGAAGGTATCAATACCAGGCGGTTATAGGTTTCCGGTTCAGCGCTTGCATCTGTTGATTGGCGCAGCAGCCATGACATGTAATTGCTGTCAATCAATGCGATGCAGCGCCCGGAGCGTTGCAGAGTGGATTCTTTGCGGTTGTGTGTGGGACGTGTCTCGTTCTTCATTTAAGTTGGCCTGTTGCTTTGAAAGCTAATTGGAGTGACAGCGGGTAGACCGTCGGTTGAGAGCTGCAGGCACCCGAAACTAATGACTAAGCCTGCAAGGCGAATATTAGCTGATATTGAGAGGGGGCACCAAAGGCGGGGCAGAATTCAAAACACCCAGGTTGTCACCTGTATGACCCTGAACCACCTGTTCATCTGTGCGGCCAAAGCGCCTGACCCTGTCTTCAAACCAGGAAATCGCCTTTTTCAAAGCCGCCGCATCGAAATCCGGCCAATGGGTTTCAGTGAAATACAGTTCGGTGTAAGCGGTTTGCCACAACAAAAAGTTGCTGATGCGGGACTCGCCGCCGGTTCTGATCAGCAACTCTGGGTCCGGTAAATCGGCGGTGCTCAGGTAGCTGGACAAAGCAGTGGCGTCCATGTCTTGCAAATTTTTGTTCGGGTGTGCGTTTTGCCAAGCGCGCATGGCATTCAACACATCCCACTGGCCGCCGTAATTGGCCGCGATTGTCAAATGCAAACGCGTGTTGTGCGCGGTTTCTTGCTCAGCCTGGTCAATGCGAGATTGCAACAAAGGGGCAAACGCGCTGCGGTCACCGATGACACGCAACCGTATACCGGCCTCTTTCATTTCTACAACTTCGTTTTCCAGGTACTGCAAAAACAAGTTCATCAAAGCGCTGACCTCTTCCGCCGGACGGCGCCAGTTTTCAGAACTGAACGCAAACAACGTCAGGTACTTGAGGTTCAAGTCATTGAAGTTTTTCACCATCTGTCGAACATTGGCCGCGCCTTTGACATGACCCACCGTGCGCGGCAACAAACGCTGTTTGGCCCAGCGTCCGTTTCCGTCCATGATGATGGCAATGTGTTGAAGAAAATTAACCATGGTTAAACCGTAGCAGGCCTTAAATCTTGCATGTCGGTGACGATGCGGTGTTGTTTGTTAAGCAATTCAATCAGCACCATGGCACGCAATTCGCCATCGGCTTGCTGGTAAATGCCCTCAAGCCCGCGCAATGGGCCTGAGACAATTTTCACCTGCTGGCCCGGTTGTATCAAGCGTTGCGGAGCTTGCTCAGGCAATTGTTGCAAAGCCTCTATCAATTCATCCGCCACCACCGCTGGGCGGTTGCCAAAGCTGACCAATTTGCTCACGCCTAGCGTTGAGCGGATAGGCGACCAATTGGTCTGCTCCGTGTCCAAGCGGATGAACAAATAGCGGCTGAACATGGGCTCTATCACCTGCACCAACTTGGAACGCAGCACTTTCTCTACGGTCAACATGGGCAGCCAAGCTTCAAAGCCTTGTCTTTGCAGATTTTCCAATGCGCGTTCTTCCTGGCGTGGCTTGGAATGGATGGCATACCAATGCATAAATGTCGTGCGAATCTATTCAATAATGATCGGCGATTCTAATGTAGTTAAATTGCATAGTTATTCAGATTGATCACAGGAGCCCCCATGTCAAGCAAACCCCCAGCGTTCGACCCCCAGCAAATGAGCGAGCACATGAAAAACTCTGCCCAGCAAATCTGGCAGGCAGGCTTGGGTGCCTTTGCCAAAGCGCAGGAAGAAGGCAGCAAAGTGTTCGACACACTGGTCAAGGATGGCAGCAAATTGCAGGAAACCACCATGCAGGCGCAGGCCAAGATGGCAGAAACTGCTGCCAAAGCCAGCGCCATGGCCAGCGACATGGGTCAACGCGCCAGCGGCCAGTTCGACCGCTTGGAAGGTATTTTTGAGGAACGGGTGGCCAAAGCTTTGCACAGCATGGGTTTGCCAAACGCCCAAGACATGGCCGATTTGCAAGCGCGTGTGGATGCACTGGAAGCTGAAATGAAAGTGTTGAAATCCGGCGGCAAAGGCTGAAGCAGTGAAGAAACCGCCGCGCCGCACCGCCGAGCGCATCCTCGCGACCGCGCTGGATTTGTTCAACCGGTATGGCGAGCCGAATGTGGCCACCACCTTGATCGCCTCGGACATGGGCATCAGCCCGGGCAATTTGTTTTATCACTTCCCGGCCAAGGAACTGCTGGTCAACGCTTTGTTTGACGAGTATTTGCACGACATGGACCAGTTGCTGCCAGCCGCCGCCGACGTGCAGGACATGGAGCACGCCTGGTTTTTCATGCACAGCTTGTTCGAGTTGATTTGGCGACACCGGTTTATCTACCGCGACCTGAATGATTTGCTCAGCAAAAACCGGCACCTGGAGAGCCAGGTCAAAGCGGTGTTGGAACGCAAACACCAAGCGTTTGAAGTTTTGCTCTCAGGCTTGCAAGAACAAGGCTTGCTCAGTCAAAGCCCTTTTGAGCGCCACAGTAGCGCCACGCACATGGTGGTGTTACTGACCTGGTGGCTGAGCTATGAGTATGTACAAAACCCGCGTCATGCCTTGGAAAACGCCAATGCCGACAACAGTGCTTTACGCGGCGCGCAACAAGTGCTGGGTTTGCTGTTACCTTATTTGAGCGCAGCGCCTAAGAGCCAGTTGCAGGCTTTGATAGAGGTGTACCGAGCTGAGTGAGTTAGCCGGTAAACAGCACTGTAAAGATCGGTGAATTCAGGCCTTGGCTAAAAACTTCTCGACCATGTTCACCCAGATGGTGCCGCCCAAGGGAATCAGATCGTCGTTGAAATCGTAGCTGGGGTTGTGCAAGGTGCAAGGGCCGCCGCCGTGGCCCATCTCGCGGTGCTGGCCATCGCCATTGGCCAGGAAAAAATAGGTGCCGGGTTTCTTCAGCAGCATGTAAGAGAAATCTTCCGAGCCCATGGTCGGCTCTTGCGCCAGCACGTTCTCGGCGCCTATGATGTCGGCGAGCACACTGCGGGTGAAGTCGGCCTCTTTGGCGTGGTTGATGGTCGGCGGGTAATTGCGTACAAACTCAAACGTGCATGTCGCATCGTGCGCGGCGCTGACGTGTTCGGCGATGGTGCGCATGCGCCGCTCGATCATGTCCAAAATCTCGACGGTGAAGGTGCGCACCGTGCCTTGCAGCTCGCAGCTGTCGGGCACGACATTGGTGGCTTCACCAGCGTGGATCATGGTGACGGAGATGACACCCGCGTCCACCGGTTTGATGTTGCGCGACACAATGGTTTGGAAAGCCTGCACCATTTCACACGCGATAGGTACCGGGTCTATGCCGTTGTGCGGCAAGGCCGCGTGGCAACCCTTGCCTTTGATGGTGATTTTGAATTC
>CAMDJS010000009.1 GCA_945900685.1 Bordetella parapertussis | reverse complement strand
AACAAACGCTGGTTTGATCTGGACGACGCAGCCTTACAAGCATCGATTGCGAAAGAGCCCGCATTGATTCACTTTGTGGTGAACACCACCGATGTTCAACTCGCGAGAAACACATGGAAAGCACAAGGCTTGGACACCGGCCCCGTGGTACACGCGCACCGCCGCAACGGCAAAGGCAAGCTGAACTGGCAAATCACTGTGCGCGACGACGGCCAACGCCTGTTCGACGGCACGCTGCCCACATTGATTCAATGGGGCAAGCCGGAGGCGGCCGAACCCATGCGCCTGCACCCGCGCCAAAGCCTGCCCCGATCCGGTGTGAGCTTGCAAAACATCACGGTTTCGCATCCTTCTTCAGAGAAATTGACCAAGGCTTTCGAAGCGGTGCATTTGAAAGATATTGAAGTAAGCAATGGCGAAGCAACTATTTCCGCCACTTTGCAAACACCTAAAGGGCTGGTGATGTTGCAGAGTTGCGGTGTGTGAAAGTGAGCCAGCCAATTCAATAGGCTGCTGAATATTTTTCTGATTTACTGCGAAGACATATTCCTGCTTAGCGCGTATGCTTTGACCTCTGCTTTGGAGAAACCATGGAGACTTTTTGGGTATGGCTGCTGATTGCCGTGGTGTTTGCGCCGTTCATCGCAGGTTTGCTGCTGATTGGTTTGCAAAAAAAAGTGCGCATCATCCATGAGGCATCCGGCATAGCCAAAGACGGCTATGTAGGCTTTAGCTGGACTTACCTGCTGTTTGGCTGGTTTGTCCCAGTGATTCGAGGCGAAGTCGGTGTGGGTCTGATTCACCTGGCCATCACCTTTGTGTCGTTTGGTTTGTCGCAGCTGATTTTTCCGTTTTTATACAACCGGCAATACATGAACCGGATGCTGACCAGTGGCTGGACGCTGGACAGCGCTGACCCACACTACGAATTAGCCCGCCAAAAACTCAATATCGTCCTTTGAATATCAGTCTTCACGTCATGACTTGATGGGCACCTGCAACACAACAAGACAAAAATTAGATTTTAAATACTCAATAGATTTATTTATTAATATATATTAGTGACATATGGCGTGAAGCGCTGTCCCTTAGAGGTTAAGACACCATGGTTATCAAAGGCAGTGAGTTGATTGAGCAAGTGGCCTCTATAAACAGTCACTATGACATATTAAAAACACATTTTCTGAAATTCAAAATGCTGGTGAAAGAGCATGCTGCCATATTCAGCAACCAGGAAAAACTCGTCATCAACAAATCCCCGCATGAGAATGAATTCCATTTGATTTTTTGCGACCGCTGGTTCTCATTCAAACTGACGGCTTCACTGCTACCTAACCAGAAATTGCAAGGCCGAATCTCTTTCTCTGAAATACACAATCAACAGCAGATCCCCATTTCCTTGCTTTTTTCTTTTTTGGTTGATGAATTTGGAAATGCCGCGGTTGAAAAACCCGAGGAAACACAGCTAGAGATCAATATCACTTACCCCAGATCAGCCGTGTATTTGACGGCCTTGTGTCTGATGAAAGCCTTCGACACACCTCACTGATATCAATCAACTTGCACCTAAAGGGGACTGACGCCATGACTTACGCAGATATTCGACAGCAGATCAACAGCGGGGACGTGCTGGGTGTGCGCGGGCAAGGCTTGTTCCCTAGCATCACGCGCAACGTTCAAAGGCTGGGGCGCTTGGGTGCGCACAGCGGCATCACGCACGCTGGGGTGGCTTGGTGGGTAGAAGGTCGTTTGTATTCGGTTGAAATGGACGGTAAACACAATGTGCTGCGTCCCCTGTCGCAATACATCAGCAGTGGTTTTGGCGTGGACATCTTCCGCTGTCCGGTTCAGTTTGAGCAGATGCGTGACAACTATGACAGAGCAACTGCATTGCCTATCCGCTATGACTTGCTGGATTTGATCCGGATTGGATCCCGGCTGCTGTTTGGGACCTCCACGGGCCAAGATGATGACAAACACTTGGTGTGCAGCACATTTGCCGCGCGTTGGTTGCAATGGTCAGGTTGGCAAACACCGCAAGGATTGCCTGATATGCCCAGCCCGGCAGAGTTATGCCAAGCCTTGGGCGAAGCTGTTTTCAGCGTTCAAGCCCCCGGTTAAAGAGCATCCAAATTTGAACCGCCCGAATCGGCCTGACGCATCGACATCACATTATGGAAACTGGCAACGTTAAACTTACGCACAACCGACTAGAACAAATAATTTGAAAACCAGCGGCTCACTTTGTGGCTCTAATCAACAGCAGTGACTTGTTGTGCAAACTGGCCAAATGCATGCTTATAGATTCAATCACCTGCTGTATCTGATGAAGGCTTATTCCTTGAAAACCATCGCACTGATTTTGATCGCAGGCAGTTTTTTATTGCATGGCGCAGCACACGCCATGGATTCCACACCTAGGCCGTGCAGCGGCTGGAACACGGCGCGCAAAGCCAATCTCAGCACCATGGTGCAACGCGAATGGGTCTATGGTTATCTGACAGGCATGAGCGACGTACTCAAAGCACTGAATTCAGAGGATGTCTTTGGGTTGTTACCCGCGAACGAAGATGTCGTGGCGCGTTTGAATGCCTTTTGCGAAAAGCAACCCGAGTCGACTGTCAATCAGGGCGTACAAGCGTTGTTCAATCAGATTCGCCAGCGACCCTAGAGCCAACGATGTTTGCAGCCATACGCCAATGGGCAAGACGAATCAAACAAGATGCTGTGATGCTGTGGTTTGCGTACAAGGATCCGCGCACGCCTTGGCTGCCGAAAATCATCAGCATGCTGGCCGTTGCGTATGCCTTGAGCCCTATCGATTTGATTCCCGACTTTGTGCCGGTGCTGGGTTTTTTGGACGACGCGGTTTTATTGCCGGCCATGATTTGGTTGGCCGTGCGACTGCTACCGGATGATGTTGTGACGGCATGTAGGCAACTGGCTATTGATTGGATGCAGGTGAATCAGCGCAAGCCTGTCAACCGCTGGGGCATAGCGTTGGTGTTGATAGTGTGGGCTCTGGTTGTGCTGCTCATTATTGTTTGGTGGGACAGATGGTCAGTCCTGACCCTGGCATAGCCACATTACTGGGTGCGAGACGTGGCTTGTTAACTTATTGTTCCGGGTGACGGGTGCAACTTCTGAACACCTCGGAGTACATGCGTAAACGCTCTTTAGAGGGCACCTTGTCTGAAATCAAATCGGCTATTTCACTGGTGATGCGCAAAAACTCGGGGTTGCAATGGTGCCGCACCGTGTTGCTGTAAATGGTTTTGGCAGTCCATTGGTTTTCCTGCATCAACATGGCGTAGTGGGTCAGTTCATGTCCAAACGCCCAATTCACCATGGAGCGACTCCAAGCTTGCAAGATACGCGGTGACACATTGATTTGCAAATTGTTTTGCGGTTGCTCTTCTGACGGAAACTCAAACACCATGCGGGCATTGGTGGGCAGGTCTGGTTGAATCACCAGACGCGGCATGGAGGCTTGCTCAGGTGCCTGGGTTTGGGTTTTGATGAACTGCCAAATCACATCCAGCATGGCCGTGTCAAAAGTGTCGGGAGCAATCGGATCGACAGACTTGACAGTCTGAGTGGGTTTGGAAAACTCAATTTCCAATTGCCTGACTGTGACTTGTGCGAATTTGACATTCACCATGCATACCTCTATGTCCGAACTCAGTGGAGGCAACATCATATTTTTATGTTTAAGCAAATTGTCTTGCATTTGCTGATTGAATTCGTTTTTGAAGGCCTGTTGTTGCGTCACCGCCAGTTGCTGAGACGTGCCTTGCTTGATGCTTAAAAAATAACCTATGCGCGCAAAAGTGTCACTGCGCGCCAAAAATGTGTTGGCACTGCGGCGTTGCTCTTCGTGGATCGGATTGGCTGACATGTGATTGCCGACCAATTCAAACATGATTGCGCATTGGCTGGCCACATGGGCCAGTCCTGCTTTATCCTGCTTCCAATCTGGATACTGCTTGACCCAATTTGCCAAACCAGATTCTTCTTGCGCCAGTGCATTGAGTGTCAAACAACCGGCAAGCAAAAATAAGGTGAATCTTTTGAATATCATGCGCAACAGTCCATAACAAGACTGGCATATTAAATCAGGCAACCTGCTGCAATGACAAGAGGGTAAATCCACCCCAAGCTCAAAGGGTCAAAGCCCAAACAATAGAAACTCTCGCTTACCGTTCGTCGTAACTCACAGTCACGGCATCACTGGTGGGGCGCGACTGGCAGGACAGCACAAAACCCTGCTTGGTTTCCCAGTCTTCCAGCGTGAAGTTTTTTTCCATGGCCACGCTGCCTTGCATGACTTTGGCGCGGCAAGTGCAGCACACACCGCCTCGGCAGGAATAAGGTAAATCCAGTCCAGCGGCCAGGCCTACATCCAGTATTTTCTGGTCAGCCGACATGCGCAGTGCGTGTTGTTTGCCATCCAAAATAAGGGTCAAAGCCACCTTGGCTTCATCCTTGGTGGAATCGTTTTTTGACACCGCATGGGTAGTTGCCCGATACGGCTGACCAGCAGAGGAAAAACGTTCACTGTGTATGCGCTCAGCAGACACGCCCGCTTGCAGCAAAGCCTCAGTGGTGCCGTCCATCATGCCTTCAGGGCCGCAGACAAACACTTCTTCCAAGGTATTGACCGGCAAAACCGATTGCAGCAAGGCAGTGACTTTGGCTGTATCCAATCTGCCTTGCAACAAGCCTATGTCCTGCGTCTGTCGTGACAACACATGGACTAAGGTCAATCGTTGCGTGAACTTGTCTTTCAAATCTTGCAATTCTTCATTGAACATGACCGAGGCCATGTTGCGGTTGCCATAGACCAGCGTGAATTGCGCATCGGCTTGCTGCTCCAAGATGCTGGTGATGATGGACAAGATAGGCGTGATGCCTGAACCTGCGGCAAAACCCGCGCGGTGTCTGGCCGCAGGCTGTTGCACGCCAAAGCGACCTTGCGGCGGCATGACTGCCACAGCAACACCGGCTTGAAAATGCCGCAAAGCCCATTGGGAAAAAACACCGCCATCCACAGCGCGAATACCGATCTCGATTTCATGCGCGGCGTCATAGTGCGGGCGACTGCTGCAGATGGAATAACTGCGGCGAATCTCTTGGGAGTCAATAGAAGCCTTGAGCGTCAGGTACTGCCCGGGTTGAAATGCAAACAAGCTTTGAAGCGCTGGCGGTACTTTAAAGGTGACCGCGATGGCGTCCCCGGTCTGGGCTCGCACGCGCAAGATGATCAGCTCGTGAAATGTTTGGCGGTCTGACATGAGGCGACGCAATCAATAAGGTTTGAAGTAATCAAAAGGCTCCATGCAAGCCAGACAGGTGTACATGGCTTTGCATGCGGTGGAACCGAAATGTGAGGTTTCTGTGGTGTTGTCAGAGCCGCATTGCGGACAAGCCACTTTCAACAAGGAAGAAGGTTTCATCCATTGCACCCGGCTGTGTTCGCTGTGGGATGACCTGCTGTGGGGCGGCGCGATGCCGTAAGCCAGCAACTTGGCTTGGCCTTCAGTTGTCATCCAGTCGCTGGACCAGGCCGGTGACAAACATGTGATCACCTCGGCTTGCAAACCCGCTGCCTTCAAACACTGACGGACATCGTCTTGCATTTGTTCCATGGCTGGGCACCCGTTGTAGGTGGGCGTGATGAATACCTGCAAACCGTCAGAGCCTGCACGCACGGCGCGCAACACACCTATTTCACGCAAGGACAGCACCGGGATTTCAGGGTCAGTCACCGACTCTAACAATTGCCAGACAGCGTGATGCGCATCGTCTTTGGCAGGTAACGCCAAGGGGCCGTCAGGCAAGGTGTGTAAGTACACCGCTGGCGATGACTGGATGTTCACCAAGTCGCACCGGGGTGTTGTCTGGCCAGACTTTGCATTTCAGCCAACAGGTAAGACATGTGTTCGGAGTGCACGCCGAGATGCCCTTGCGTGATGTAAGCGGCTGCTGTGGGCAACTGCAAACCCGCCTGGGTCAATACCTGATGAACCAAATCATGCCAAGCAGTACGCAATGCATTCACATCACCAAAGATGGCTTGCGACACAGGCCATTCACTCCAAAACTCTTGCGTGTACGGCATCAAAAAATGAACGGCGGCTTGTGCTTTGGTGTGAGACTCATCAGTGCCATCGCCAAAGCGCACCAACCAATCAGCGGCATGGTGAAAATGGTAGCGAACTTCTTTCAATGACTTGGCGGCGATGGCGGCGAGTTGCGCATCCGCATGGTGTTGCAGTTGTTCCCATACCTGCAACATGTAGGCACTGAACAAAAAGTTGCGGGTGATGGTGACGGCATAGTCGCGCTCGGCACGCGCAGACGGCGCCAGTGCCGTGGTGTGCGGCAATTCAAGCAAGGTGAAATTCAGAAAGTCCTGCTGATCCCGGAAATAAGCCAGCGAGTCCTCGGTACTGCCGTCGTTGCGCAATTGCGCAACATGCTGGTAGAGCAACCGCGCTTGACCGATCAAGTCCAGCGAGTTGTTGGCCAGCGCCAAGTCTTCTTCCAAGATGGGGCCGTGACCGCACCATTCGGCGTTGCGTTGACCCAAAATGAGTGCGTTATCCGCCAGATGCAGCACAAACTCAGATGAAGCGTTCACATGTGCCCCACTTCGTCTGGGATCACAAAAAATGTGGGATGACGGTACACCTTGTCCTTGGCAGGTTCAAACAAGGTGTCTTTATCGCCCGGGTCACTGGCCGTGATGGCAGCAGAAGGTATGACCCAAATGCTGACACCTTCTTGGCGGCGCGTGTACACATCGCGCGCCATGTGCAAAGCCTGTTGCGCATCGGCGGCATGCAGACTGCCGCAATGCTTGTGCTCAATGCCTTGCTTGCTGCGTACAAACACTTCCCACAAAGGCCATTCGTTGGCCACGTTATCGGTCTGGCTCATGCGGCCTCCTGCTGTTGCTGAAGTCGTTGTTGCTGCTTGCGTGCATAAGCCAGGGCAGCGTCGCGCACCCACCGGCCGTCTTCATGCGCTTTAACACGGGTGGACAAGCGCTCTTTGTTGCAAGGTCCGTTGCCGTTGACCGTGGCCCAGAACTCATCCCAATCAATCTGGCCGTAGTCGTGATGGCCGCGCGCTTCGTTCCATTTCAAATCTGGGTCAGGCAAAGTGACACCCAACACTTTGGCTTGCGGCACGGTGGCGTCGATGAACTTTTGACGCAAATCGTCATTGCTGATGCGCTTGATGCCCCAACGCATGCCTTGGGTGCTGTTGGTACTGTCTGCGTCAGGCGGACCAAACATGGCCAGGCATTTCCACCACCAGCGGTTGACCGCGTCTTGCACCATGGCTTGCTGCTCAGCCTTGCCTTGCATCATCACCATCAATGCCTCGAAGCCCTGGCGCTGGTGAAAAGATTCTTCTTTGCAAATACGCACCATGGCGCGGGCATAAGGGCCGTAGCTGCAACGGCACAGCGGAATTTGGTTCATGATGGCCGCGCCGTCCACCAGCCAGCCAATGACGCCGACATCCGCCCAAGTTAGCGTGGGGTAATTAAAGATGGAACTGTATTTGGCGCGACCGGTATGCAGCGCGTCCAACATCTGGTCGCGGCTGGTGCCCAGGGTTTCCGCCGCGCTGTACAAATACAAGCCATGGCCGGCTTCGTCCTGCACTTTGGCAATCAGGATGGCTTTGCGCTTCAAACTGGGCGCGCGGCTGATCCAGTTGCCTTCGGGCAGCATGCCCACAATTTCGCTGTGGGCGTGCTGGCTGATCTGGCGCACCAAGGTTTTGCGGTAGGCCTCGGGCATCCAGTCTTTAGGCTCGATCTTGCCGTCGGCATCTATCACCCGATCAAACTGCGATTGCACCCTGTCCATGGCTTGTTGCTGTTCTGGGGTCAAAACCGGTTTGATTTCGCGCGGTCCGGCGGCAGCGATCGGCGCATCGGGCACATTGAATGACTGTGTGTACATGGGTTCACCTCGGTGATGGATGAGTGCATCATAACCGATACAAAAAAACCATAAAAATTATTTTTTATGTATCATGTTTAAATGTCAACCGCTACTGCTTCCTCCCATTAATCCATGACCCCACTAACTGATAAACACTTGCTGAAGTTTTGTCGTCAAGAGCGGATGCAGGCCGGTTCTCTCATCATTTCTTTGTTTGGAGACGCCATCTACCCGCGCGGCGGCAAGGTCTGGTTGGGCTGCCTGATTCAACTGCTGTCACCCTTAGCGGTGAATGAAAGACTGATACGAACTGCCATTTTCAGATTGGTGAAAGAAGAGTGGCTGGTGCCCACCACGGCAGGCAGACGCACGGATTACAGCTTGAGCACCAGCGGTATACAGCGCATGGAAGAAGCGTCGAAATACATCTATGCCTCGAGCTCACCTGAATGGGACAACAACTGGCGCATTCTGATGTTGTCATCCGCCATCTCTACCAAGGACCGGGAGAGCTTGCGAAAAGCCTTGGTGTGGCAGGGTTTCGGGCCTTGGCAGAACCATGCATTTGTGCACCCGGGGGCTGATTTAAAAATCACCATGGCCTTGCTTGAACGCGAAGGACTCGGCCATTTGCTTGGCGATTGCTGGCCGCTGCTAGCGCAAAGTCTGCCTTTGGGAAAAGGACAAACCGATCGGCAGGTGGTTGCCGCCATGTGGGATGTGAAACAACTGGCCAACAGTTACAAAAAGTTTTCAAGCATCTACCAACCTTTGATTGCCGAGTGGCTGTCAATGGGCTCAAAACACGCAAATGATCAGATGGAGAAAGCGTTTTTGTTGCGATTGCTGTTGATTCATGACTTCAGACGTTTGTTATTACGAGATCCTTCTTTGCCGCTCAACCTGCTGCCCGCACTTTGGCCCGGTCAAGCTGCCCGCCAAACCTGCACAGAGCTTTATGGACTGCTGCGATCGGCGTCAGAAAAATATTTGGATTCGCATTTGCAACTTGCGGACGGACAATGGACCAGCAGTAGAAAAGTATTCGCGCAAAGGTTTAAAAAATGTTGATAATCAGCCCATCTAAAAAAAGCCTATCTGCAGTAAGTTAATTACACTCCTTATTGCTACAAAAGAAAGCATTCGATGTCGTTCAATGTAGTTGGTTTGGCGCTCAAGCGTCCTTATACGTTTGTTGTGATGGCCTTGTTGCTACTGATACTTGGCCCCCTGGCAGCACTCAAAACACCTATCGACATTTTTCCTGAAATCCGCATTCCTGTCATTGCTGTAGCGTGGGCTTACACAGGCCTGCCACCTGACCAAATGGCCGGGCGCATCAGCACGCTGTACCAGCGTGTACTGACGACCACAGTCAATGACATTGAACACATCGAAGCCAATTCATATGCAGGCGTTGGCATCGTCAAAATCTTTTTCCATCCCGGTGTCAATATCGCCGTCGCCAATGCCCAAGTCACCGCCATCTCGCAGGTGCTGATCCGGCAAATGCCCCCCGGCACGCTGCCGCCCTTGATCGTCAACTACAACGCCTCCACTGTTCCTATTCTTCAACTGGCTTTAGCGGGTCAAGGTTTGTCAGAGCAAAACTTGGCGGATATTGGTTTGACCCAGGTTCGTACACCTTTGGTCACTGTGCCCGGTGCTGCCATCCCCTTTCCCTACGGCGGCAAATCGCGTCAGGTGCAAATCGATTTGAATCTGCCGCAGTTACAAGCTCGGGGCTTGGGTGCACAGGATGTGGCGAATGCCTTGGCCAGCCAAAACATCATCACACCGGTGGGCACGCAAAAAATTGACAACCTTGAATACACCGTCAGCTTGAACAACGCGGCAGTCAGCATCAAAGATCTGGGTGACTTACCTATCAAGACGGTCAATGGTGCCATGGTCTATATCCGGGATGTGGCCAATGTGCATGACGGCAATGCCCCGCAAACCAATATTGTTCACGTCAACGGCAACCGCTCTGTGCTGATGTCGGTGTTGAAAAACGGCACCACCTCTACCTTGGCCATTGTTGACGGCGTGCAGGAAAAACTGCGCTCCATCAAATCTTCTTTGCCTGAAGCGCTGACAGTTCAACCCATCAATGACCAATCGTTGTTTGTCCGCGCGGCCATCACGGGGGTTGCGATTGAAGGCGTGATTGCGGCAGCTCTCACTAGCTTGATGATTTTTCTTTTCTTGGGAAGTTGGCGCTCCACCATCATCATTGCAGTGTCTATTCCTTTGTCCATCATGGGCGCCATCATTGGGCTTTATGCGCTGGGCGAAACCCTCAACATCATGACGCTGGGGGGGCTGGCATTGGCGGTCGGCATTTTGGTGGATGACGCCACCGTGACGATTGAAAACATCAACTGGCACTTGGAACAAGGCAAGGATGTGGAGACAGCCATTCTTGACGGCGCTGCTCAAATTGTCGCGCCAGCGTTTGTCTCCTTGCTGTGTATTTGTATTGTTTTCATTCCGATGTTTTTCCTCGATGGTGTGTCCCGGTTTTTGTTTGTGCCCATGGCGCTGTCGGTGATGCTGGCCATGGCGTTTTCCTTCTTTTTGTCGCGTACGCTGGTGCCGACCATGGCGAACTATTTGCTCAAACCGCATGCCCCGCATACCGACATGCATGGCAACAACGCGAGTTTGCCTCGCACGCGCAACCCCATCATGCGCTTTCAACGCGGATTTGAAGCCGGTTTCGAGAGTTTGCGTGCTGCCTATAAAGATATATTGCAGCTCGCACTGGGTAACCGCTGGCCTATCGTGATGGGATTCATGGGCTTTGTCATGGCCACGTTTGCGCTGGTTCCTTACTTGGGCACCAATTTCTTTCCGGATGTCGATGGCGGTCAAATATTGATTCATGCGCGTGTGCCTGTCGGCACCCGTGTCGAAGAAACAGCCGCGCGGTTTTCCCAAATTGAAAAAGCCATTCGCCAAGTGATCCCCGATGAAGAAATCACGACATTGGTGGACAACATCGGTTTGCCTCCCAGTTGGATCAACCTCATCTACAACAACACCGGTGTCATCGGCACCATGGATGGGGATATTCAAATTGCCTTGCGCAAAGACCATCGCCCAACCGCCGACTATGTCCGAGAGCTTCGCAAAACCCTGCCGTTGGCATTTCCGGACACGGTGTTTTCCTTTCCACCTGCGGACATCGTCAGCCAAATTTTGAACTTCGGTGCGCCAGCTCCCATCGATATCCAAATTCGAGGTGCCAATCTGAGTGCAAATTTTGACTACGCCAACACGCTGCTCAAAGAAATTCGTCGCATTCCCGGCCTAGCGGATGCCCGCATTCAGCAATCGGCCAAAAGTCCTGTGCTTGAAGTCAATTTAGACCGCAGTCAAGCGCAGGACATGGGGATTACCGCAAGGGACGTCACCAACAACATGGTGGTCAATTTGGCAGGCAGCAGCCAAGTGGCTCCTACGTTTTGGCTCAATCCGGCCAACGGCATCTCCTATGCTGTGGTGATGCAAACACCGCAATACAACATGGACTCGCTCAATGCCCTGACCAATTTACCCGTCGGTGCCAGTGGCAGCAGCAATCAACCCGTGCTCGGTGCACTCTCCACCATCAATCGAACCACGCGAAATGCGGTGGTGAGTCAATACGATATTCAACCGATGGTTCAAATCAATGCCACCACGCAAGACACCGACCTAGGCTCTGTTGCCAAGGAAGTCAGACGCGCGATCGCGGCCACGCAAGCTGATTTGCCCAAAGGCAGCAAAGTGGTTTTGCTTGGACAAGTGCGGACCATGGAGAAAGCCTTCTCCGGCCTGCTATGGGGTTTGCTCGGCGCCGTGGTGTTGATCTATTTTTTGATCGTCGTGAATTTCCAATCCTGGCGTGACCCGTTCGTCATCATCAGCGCCTTGCCAGCGGCGTTGGCCGGCATTGTCTGGATGCTGTTTGCTACCCGCACCACCTTGTCTGTCCCGGCGTTGACCGGCGCCATCATGTGCATGGGTGTGGCCACCGCCAACAGCGTTTTGGTGATCAGTTTCGCGCGCGAACGTTTGGCGGAATGGGGGGACCCGATCGCGGCCGCGCTGGATGCTGGTTTTGTCCGCTTCCGTCCGGTGTTGATGACGGCACTGGCCATGATCATCGGCATGGTTCCCATGGCACTCGGTCTCGGCGAAGGCGGCGAACAAAATGCGCCGCTAGGCCGCGCTGTCATCGGCGGGCTTTTGCTTGCCACTGTCGCTACTTTGGTCATCGTTCCTCTTTTATTCAGTATGGTGCACGGGCGTCCTCGCTCCGGTGCAACCACCTCGTTTCCCTCTGGAGTCAGTCATGTCTAAGCAGTCCGTTCCAACCGTATCTCGTGGTTTTCTTTGGACTGCCTTGGGCGCAGCAGGTGTACTTGCCGCTGTCGTTGTTTTCAATGGCTTGCAAGCCCGCGCTAGAGACGGCGCTCAGTTAAAAGCACTGGCTGACAAACAATCAGCGGTGTCCGTCACTGTGATCTCCCCGAGCAGCAACACCGACTCTTTCGCTTTGAGCTTGCCTGGTCGAATGGAAGCCTATGCCAAAGCGCCTTTGTATTCACGCATCAGCGGGTATTTAAGGACGTGGAAAGCAGACATCGGCACGCCTGTGAAAGCCGGTCAGTTATTGGCTGAAATTGACACACCCGATTTGGATCAGCAGATATTGCAGGCCAAAGCAGAACTGGCCAGCACACAAGCCAACGCCGCACTTTCAGAAAATACCGCCAAACGTTGGAAGTCTTTGGAGAGCGCCCAGTTCGTATCTGGCCAAGCGGTGGAAGAAAAAATGGGCGACTACAACGTCAAACTGGCTGTGGTCAATGCTTCTCAGGCCAATGTCAACAGACTCCAAGCATTGAAAAACTTCTCTCGCATTGTTGCGCCTTTTGATGGTGTGGTGACCGCCCGCAACACCGACATCGGGCAATTGATCAATGTCGGCGGTGCTCCAGGCAGCGAATTGTTTGTGGTCTCAGACGTCAAGCGTTTGCGCTTGTATGTGAATCTGCCGCAAAACCAAATCGCTTTTGTTAAAAAAGGCACCTTGGCTAAATTCACTGTCCCTGAACAACCGGGCCAGGTCTACACCGCGACGGTTCAAACCACTTCTCAAGCCATCAATAGCAATTCCGGCAGCATGCTGGTGCAGTTGTCCGCAGACAATAAACGCGGCGAGTTGCTACCGGGCGGCTACGCCAGCGTCACCTTCACCATACCCGCCCAAGCTGATCGCTTGAGTGTGCCGCCAAGCGCCTTGGTCTACACCAAAGGCATCGTTCAAGTTGCTACTGTCAATGCAGAGAACCGTATAGAGATGAAGCCCGTGGTGATTGCCAGAGATTACGGTAACCGACTTGAATTACTTTCAGGCTTGCTAGCCACCGACAGAGTGATTGAGAATCCGCCTGACGGTGTGACGCAAGGTGACTTGGTGCAAGTTCGCACAGTTAAAACATCACCTTAGCTTTGAGTCCAAACTCTTCTTCACATGAAGAGCTCTTGACTTGTTTTGTCGTTGATTTGTAATTCCAGTAAATCATTGAATTCAACAAATTAATCATTGCTTGACTCAATATGACAAAAACGTCAATAATTCCTCCAGATATTATTTAGCGCTTGATGACACACACTCATTATTTTGAACTGATCGTCAGCCCAGTTGCGGTTCCCTCTTTGGAGATAGCGCGTGCTTTTTGACCACTGTGCGCAGTGTCAGCGATGCTGCAATGTAGAGGCAGGCTTTCCACCTTTGGAAATCACATTAACTGCCAAAGAGCAAAAGAAATTGGGTTCTGTGTGTATCGAAACCAGTTGCACACATTTAGGACCCCAAGGCTGCACCATGGGTGAAGACAAGCCCTTTGGCTGCACGCTTTATCCGCTCAGTTACAACCCTAAAAATAAAAGTTTTTATTTCGATACCGACTGTCCTTTGATGGACGACTACATGGATGGTTTGTCAGACAAAGACAGTGATGCTCATCAACACCTGAGCAAAGTCAATGACATCATTGTTCAATTGGAAAAAACCGATCCGGCTTTTTTGCAAGTGAACCACGCTGTCGATGTCTCCTACTTTGATCTCAAGCGAATTACTGCGGTACATTTCACCCCAAAACAAAATAAAAAAAAACCAAAACTCTAAAGGCAACAACATGAATGGCATGCTCTATCAATTCAAACCTGCACATCAACTTGCATCCACCCCTAAGGTGCATGAAGTTGATTACCAAAGTTGGACTGATGACAACCTGCTGGTTGAAAGCGAGCACAACGACATTCTTTACTACACCACGCGTTGGGACGCTCTTTGCCCCTATATCAATGTGACGCAGGAAATGTTGGACTCAGCGCCGCGTCCGTTTGTGGTTTATGCCCTGCCGCCTGACAGTCCTTTTGGCGTGCCCATCAATGACAAATACGGTTTGGTCAACACCATGGACGAATCCTTTTGGATTGAGCCACGGCGTGAACGCAAATTCCGCGAGTACGACAAGCAATATAAAAATTTTGTTTATACCGAAGAACTGGTGCCCGGTTCGCAATTGACGGTTGAAGACATGTTTGAAATGGGCGGTGAGCATTTCGCCAATTACTATATCGATGACCGTGAAGTTGAAGGTTTTGTAGACTACGTTCGCAACTTAGATGTGTTGATACTGCGGGTTCACAGTCCTGAAGGCGAACTGGTGCTGACAGATGTGTCTATTTTGCTGCCCAAGTACAACCAGCTGTACGGCAGTTTCTGTCAGTGGAACCGGGATTACAAAAACCGCTCACCCGGCATTTATGCTTGTTTGCAGGCCTGCCGTTGGGCGCAGAAAAACGGCTTGCGCTATTACAACCTCGGCCCGGTCGACGACTATGGCTACAAAGCCCTGTTTGTGACTGACTTTGAACCTATTTACGCTTTGGCTTTGATTGACCCGGACCACCCCTTGGCAACCGACCCAAGCTCGCCCCTGATCACGGACTTCAAACCGCATGAACTCAATCAGATTTACCGCCATGCACCGGTAGTCGAGCAGGTTGCCCATCAGGACAAGGTGCTGGTGATGGCCGGTTGATTAAAAGAAGTGCTTTTCGCCGAAACTGATGTCGTAATCGATAAATAGCTCTTCGCCCGCGGCAATACTTATCAGGCTTTGGAGTGCACCATTTTTCTTGAAGCGTAAGTTCGGTCGTTTTGAATGGTTCAGATAAACAGCCAAATCAAAAGAATTCAATCCATTGACGGGAATGCTGACCTTGGTTTTGTCGTAGTAGCAAAACATATCTATTTGACTGCGCACACCCTTGGGTAAATGCTTGATATCTTTTTTAGACACATCAATTTCCCGGTTGCCGATGTAACTTTTCAAGGGATTGATCCCTTTGGCTATGGGTCTGATCGCAAAAACCCCGATGCCATGAATCGGTGAGATGCCCAATTTACAAAACACCTCTTCCTCAAGATGCTGGATGATTTTTTTCTTGGTAGTAGGCATGACGTTGGCTTTCGCAGTTGAACACGACTATAACGAATGCACGAATCAGTCTGGGTGACTGCTTACAATCCTGCCGATGATGCCGCTCTCACCCGATCTGCCTACGCGCCGGTTACAAATTTCCATGTTACTTATTGCCACTGCGTTCATGCTGGGCGGGTGGCTGGTTTCGCGCACCGATCTGAATCTGACCTGGATGATTGGACTCAACCGTTCTGTGACGGGCATAGATCCCATTTGGTCGTTCATTAACCAGTTTGGTGAGGCAGGTGCTGCCCTCTTACTGATGCTGGTGTTGACGCGCTTTAGTCGCCATGGCAGCGCTTTGAGCTTGAAATGCTTTTTGATCGGGTCTTTACTCTCTCCCGCACTGAAATCGTTTTTTTCTAACGCCAGACCTTTGGGCGTGCTTGAGCCAGGGGTGATCCACACCATTGGCGCGCCCCCTGTCTCCGCCAATTCCATGCCCTCTGGCCACAGCATGGCAGCGATTGCTGCCGTGACTGTTTTGTGGCTGTGCATACCTCATGCATACAAGTACAAACCTTATTCGCTGATGCTGCTGGTCTTTGGCTGCTTGGTGGCTTTCTCTAGGATCATGGTCGGCGCCCATTGGCCAGCAGATGTTTTGGCTGGTACCGGTTTGGGTATCTTCATCGTTTGGTTGGCCATGCAATGGGAACTGCGTCAGCCTTGGACACCCCACCTGCAGCAAACAAAGTTTCAATGGTGTTTACTGTTCGGCGAGTTAGGCTTGGTGATTTATTTGCTGAGAGCGCAAGTGCACACACCCGCCGAACAATTGGCCTTCGATTTGATTGCTACGGTTGGTGCCGCTGGATTGATGTCCAGACTGAGTTTTTTGCGCAAAAAAGGATTGGCATGAAAGCGCGTTACCAGGAGTACTTTTTCTCCCTGGCGTTACTCAGCAGTTGCATAGTGTTTTTTTTGGCCTACCCTTTGTTCGATTTTCATGTCAGTCACTATTTTTATGACACAAGCACACAAACTTTTCCAGCCGAGGAATGGCCATGGGTGAAGTGGCTCTACCAGTTCACGCCAGAAATCAATAAATGGGTTTCTGCAGGTGCTGTTTTGTTTTTGGTGTTGGCCTTGTTTCGTCCTTTAACAGGCACAATTCATTGGCGCAGACGCTTCATCGCGTGGTTATTGATGGTGACTGTGGGCATTGGTTTTGTGGTGGACTGGGTTTTGAAAGACCACGTCGGAAGACCGCGCCCTTACCAAACCATCAACTTCAACGGGACTGAATCATTTGTTCCCGTGCTGCACTATCAGCCACTGTGCGAGGAGAACTGCTCCTTCGTCAGCGGCCACGCAGCCGGCGGCTTTATTTGGATGGTTTGGGGCATGTGGTCGCGTCGGCAACTGCGCCGCCGGTGGATCTGGGGCGGGTTGGCAGCTGGCAGCTTTATCGGCTTTGCCCGCATCATTCAGGGCGGCCATTATTTGAGCGACGTGGTATTTTCAGGCTGGTTTATCTGGCTGATTTACCTG
This sequence comes from Bordetella parapertussis, assembly GCA_945900685.1. GTDB lineage: Bacteria > Pseudomonadota > Gammaproteobacteria > Burkholderiales > Burkholderiaceae_C > Limnohabitans > Limnohabitans parapertussis_C. Next base: position 16,843 of record CAMDJS010000009.1, on the reverse strand, counting down.
TTGGTAAGAGGTATTTGGTTGCGTTGGCGATGGCGGAAAATCCATCACCATGCGCTATCGGCTTGATCAACCCCATGGGATCTAAGGTATGGACGCCTTGGGCTACATTCATTAACTTTACGTAAAGCAGCAAAATTTATGGAATTATTGACTAACCCGCATATGTGGATGGCGCTGGCCACCTTGACCTTGCTTGAGTTGGTGCTGGGTATTGACAACATTATTTTCATCTCTATTCTTGTCAGCAAACTTCCAAAAGCTCAGCAAGAAATGGCCAGGCGCATCGGCCTGTTCATGGCCATGTTCTTGCGCATTGCCCTGTTGATGCTGCTGTCTTTCATCATTGGTTTGGTAGAGCCCTTGTTCACGGTAATGCAGCAGTCATTTTCCGGGCGTGATTTGATTTTGCTCGCTGGTGGATTGTTTTTGATTTGGAAAAGCACAGGTGAGATTCACCAATCGCTTGAAGGCGAGAATGAAAACCATACGGCTAGCGCCAAAATCAAGGTCAATTTCATGGCCACCACTGCGCAAATCATTGTGATCGACTTGGTTTTCTCGCTGGACTCCATCATCACAGCAGTCGGCATGGTCGATGATGTGCGCATCATGATTGCAGCAGTGGTCATCTCCCTTGGGCTCATGATGCTGTTTGCCCGTGCCATCGGTGAATTTGTTGAGGCGCATCCATCCATCAAAATGCTGGCGTTGAGTTTTTTGGTGGTGGTCGGGGTTGTGTTGGTCGCAGAAGGTTTCGGTCACCACGTGCCCAAAGGCTATATCTACTTCGCCATGGCGTTCTCATTTGGTGTGGAATTGCTCAACATCCGGTTTCGCAAGTCTCTCAGCAAACCGGTTAAATTGCGTGAGGCTGTGATTCCGGGTGATGAGTAGCGTTCAGGGTGAATAACTCAACACCCGCTGTCATTGATTGAACCATCGGGCATCACGGTTTTGCAAAATTTCGCATCATCTAACTTGGCACCTTCCATGTTGGCTCCTTTCAAATTGGTGCCCGACAGCACAGCGCCTTTCATGTTCGCTTGGTTCAGTAATGCGTCGCTCAAATCGGCGCCGGTCAAATTGGCTTCACGCAAATAGGCGTTGGTGAAATTGGCCATGTGCAAATTGGCACCAGTGAAGTCGGTACGGCGCAAATTAGCGTCTTCAAAATTCGTCACCAAGGTGCGCTTTTCCATCGGACGCTCACCCATATTGGCTTTGACCAGCACCGCGCCCGATAAATTGGCGTTTTGAAGATCTGCGCCGCGCATGTCGCGTCCGCCCAAGGGGGCGTCGGTGAGATCGCAGTATTTGCAGACATTGGTGGTTTTAAAGTTTTCCATCTTGCTCGCATCAAATGCCCCGGCAGCCCACGGCCAAAAGACAGCGCCTACAGCCAACAGCATGGGTACTATTTTGTAACTTTTGTGAATAACAACCACAGGCAACACCTTTGAAAACATTGAAAGCATGATGTCTCATAATAACCAACTGCTCTGAAATGAATTTACATACGGCCAGAGCCCATGCTGAGGCAGCATGCGATGATCCAAAGCTCGAAAGGCTGTCATGCATTTGTTGTACTCCATTGCCAACCCAGCGCGGCTCATTTTTCGCCAGATTTTTCTGCTGCTTGTGATTCTCTTGGGCTTGAGTCAAACAGCACTGGCCTACACCCTGACGTGCGATGTCCAAGGTTCATTTCCCGAATTAGAAAAAATCAGCATAGAGCCCGCTACCATCAAAGTTGAAATCACCTCCATCGGTGACCATTTGTATATCAAAATAGACGGTCCCAAGCTCTATCCTTTTTTTGTCAATACGCTCAAAACCCCGGAATTCGAGGGCATGGACTTGACTTCCAAAACCAGTCTATGGGTCAAGCGCAAAAACATGAAAACCATGGAAGAATCCGAGGTCAAAATTAACCGCGAACCGGTGAATATCAAAGCCATCAAGGATGTTCAACGATATGGCAAGAAGTTGAAGTTTTTCGTCACCGGTCCTTGTCAACTTCCACCTGGATGAACACCATGAACCAACTTGCTATCCGACAATTATTGATAGATCTGACCCCGCCGTTTGATTTGCGATGGAACGGGGAGGACGCCTTCACCTCAGCCTTCATGAATGCTTTGTCCATGAGCTTTCCAGTGGGTGAGCAATTTTTTCTCGATAGTGTGCGTGCAGGTCTCGCCCAATTGCCCCTTGAGCAACAAGCTTTGTTCAAGGATGAGGTCAAGGGATTCATCGGGCAAGAAGCGACCCACCGCCGGCTTCACAGTTTGTACAACCGGCATTTGCTTGACCAAGGCATGGTCAACCATTGGGAACAGCGCGCGCTCAAACGTATTGCCGCCCTCAGTCAGATGGATACACGTCATGCGGTGGCAGTCACTGCAGCCACCGAGCACTACACCGCCGTGTTTGCCCATTGGTTGCTGTCCAATGAAGGGTTTTTTAACCATGCAGACCCCCGTCTCAAAACGCTGTGGCTGTGGCATGCCAGCGAAGAAAGCGAGCACCGTTGCACTGCGTTTGATATCTACCGCGCGCTCGGCGGCAACGAGGAATGGCGCTTGCGCTGGATGCGCCGTGTCACTTGGTTTTTCCTGACGGACTTGCTGCGTCAAACAGTCAACAACCTGTGGCACGACGGCAGTTTATTCAAACTGTCTACCTGGACGAGTGCCTGGAAACATCTGTTTGCCAAGGGCGGGTTGTTTCGCGAGAGTTACATTCTGTGGGGTGACTATTTCAAGCCCGACTTTCACCCCTCCCAACACCCTGACGCATTGTCAAAACAATGGTTGCAGTCCCATGAAAACGCCTATGCATTGGTAGGACAATCCGTTTCAACGACCTGATTCGCTCTGATTTTTAAAATTCAACATGCTCGATCCCCAAGCCCACACACTTTTGCGACTGATTGCCGAACGAGGTCTTCCTGCCTTCAACGAACAAACACCCGTCGAAGCGCGCCAAGCGTATTTGATGCGCAAGGGTTTTACCCAGCCCGATCCTCCTGCGGTATCCCACTGTCAAGATCACTTGGTAGACCTCAACGGCATCCCCATCAAAATCCGCGAGTTCCGCCCCGAAGCTGCTTCGCCATCCGCTGTGCTGCCTGCGCTGGTTTACTACCATGGTGGCGGCTGGGTCATCGGAGACTTGGATACCCACGACGTGCTTTGCAGACAACTGTGCCAGGCCAGTGGTTGCGCGGTTTTTTCAGTGGACTACCGACTGGCTCCTGAACATGTATTTCCGGCTGCATACGATGATGCCCAGGCCGCATTTCAGTGGGTAGCTGCCAACGCCGGTAGTTTGCATGTGAACGCCCAACGCGTCGCTGTGGGCGGCGACAGCGCAGGCGGTAATCTCGCAGCTTCCGTTTGCTTGGGGGCACGAGGCCATACGCACCAAGCTGCATTTCAATTGTTGATTTACCCTGCCACGCTGATGTACCCGGACACGCAGAGTTACCGGGACAACGCTGAAGGCTACGCATTGACCGCTGACGTTATGCACTGGTTCATGGACCATTACTTGCCATCGCGTGATATAGCGCATGACTGGCGCGCCTCTCCGCTGAAAGCCCAATCACATGCCGACCTTCCTCCCGCATTGGTGATTACTGCGGGCTTTGACCCGCTGCGCGATGAAGGCCGTTTGTATGCCAATGCCTTATCAGCCGCAGGAAGCAGCGCCGAGTACATTTGCTTTGAACGGCAAATTCACGGCTTCATCACCATGGGGCGCGTCATGCGTGAAGCCCACACCGGTGTGGCTGTTTGCGCGGATGCACTTAAGCGTTATCTTTCATAAGGACCCCTCCATGAAACTCCTTGTCAATGGCAAAAGCCACACCCTCGATATAGAACCTGAAATGCCCTTGCTGTGGGCATTGCGCGATGAACTTGACATCAAAGGGCCGAAGTACGGATGCGGCATCGCACAGTGCGGTTCTTGTACTGTGTTACTCAACGGTGAACCCGTGCGCTCATGCAGTTACCCGGTTTCATCGGCTGATGGCCAACAAGTCGTCAGCATCGAAGGCCTGGCTGACAAAGGAAAGTTACACGCTGTGCAACAAGCCTGGATAGACCACCAAGTGCCGCAATGCGGCTATTGCCAAGGCGGACAAATTCTGGCGGCCGTGGCCTTACTGAAGAAAAAACCCAAACCGACGGACCAAGACATTGACGCGGCCATGACCAACATCTGCCGTTGCGGTACCTATGCTCGCATGCGCACAGCGATTCACGCTGCTGCGCGTCAGGCAGGAGGCAAATCATGACTACCACTCACCTGAATCGCCGCTTGTTTCTACAAGTCAACACTGCGTCTGCTGCTGCACTCAGCCTGGGTTTTCTCTGGCCGCAAGACAGCGTGGCAAGCAACTCCACCGAGGTGAATGCCTGGATAGAAATCAACGCTGACGAGTCTGTGGTCATCCGCTATGCACGCACAGAAATGGGACAAGGCAGCCGCACTTCAGCACCCATGTTGATCGCCGAAGAATTGGAAGTCGATTGGAAAAAAGTGCGTGTGGTGGATGTACCCGCCCATGAAAATTTGCGTCGCAAACGTGCTTACGGCGACATGGCCAGTGTGGGCAGTCGCACCATCCGCATGTCGCAAGAATATATGCGCAAAGCCGGTGCGGCTGCGCGCATCATGCTGATTGAAGCAGCCGCTCAACGCTGGAATGTCGCCCCCGGCGAATGCAAAGCCGTGCTCGGTCAAGTCATTCACAGCGCCAGCGGGAAAAAACTCAGCTACGGGCAATTGGCGGCAGATGCGGCCAAGCTCACGCCGCCCAAAGACATTCCACTCAAAGACCCAAAGACCTGGACCATCGCCGGCAAACCGCTTTCCCGGGTTGACATCACCGACATCGTCACTGGCAAAATTCGCTATGGCGTCGATGTGCAATTGCCCGGCATGTTGCATGCGGCTATCGCCCAATCCCCCGTCTTTGGCGGCAAAGCCAAGTCTGTGGACAGCAGCAAAATCGATAGCAGACGCGGCATTGTGAAAGTCATCAACCTGGGTGAATTTGTCGCCGTGGTTGCTGACAACTGGTGGCGCGCCAAAGAAGCTTTGCGCGATGTGTCTATCGACTGGGACAACGGCAAAAATGCTGCGGTCAACAGCGCCAGCATGATGCAGTACTACCGCGACGGGCTGACACAATCAGAACCAGCTGTTGCGCGTAACGACGGCAATACGCTGGCTGCGCTTGCCTCAGCCAAAGTGATCGAGGCGGATTACTACACCCCCTATCTTGCCCACGCCACCATGGAGCCCATGGTTTGCACTGCATTGCTGGACGGCGACAAACTCGACATTTGGGCGTCCACCCAAAATCCGGAGTCCACCCTCACTGCTGCCGCGTCTACCGCTGATGTGGCGCAAGAAAATATCCGCGTATTCGCCATGCAAATGGGCGGCGGCTTGGGACGCAAAAGTCCGCAAGACTTCACCCGACAAGCGGTGGCTATCGCCATGCAGTTGCCCGGCAAACCCGTCAAGCTGATGTGGAGCCGTGAAGAAGACATGCAACATGATTTGTACCGTCCGGCCAGTCTGGTGCGGGTTCGTGCAGGAATGGACGACAGTGGCAAGCCGCAAGCCTTGCATATTCGCGTGAGTGCACCTTCAATCTTTTCTCAGTTGCTGCGCATGCCGCTGCAAAACGGTGTCGATCAACAAGCGGTCGCCTGTTTCAATGACCATCCTTATGCCATCCCCAACACGCTGGTGGACTTCGCCATGCGCAGCACCCATGTGCCAGTTGGCTTTTGGCGCACCGTCGGTCATTCTCAAAATCCGTTTGTACGCGAATGTTTTCTGGATGAACTGGCACATGCCGCCGAACAAGACCCGCTCGCTTACCGATTGGCCTTGTTGCCGGACAATGAAAAAGCCAACCGCGACAAAGGCATATTGCAAGCCGTGGCCAAAGCGGCTGACTGGGGCAAACCATTGCCCAGCGGTGTACATCGCGGCATTGCCAGTGTGGACGGCTATGGCAGTTGGACCGCCTGCGTGTGCGAGGTCTCGGTCAATGCCAGAGGCGAGGTGAAAATTCACCGGATTGTGATTGGCATCGACCCCGGCTACGCCGTCAACCCAGACAACATTCAAGCGCAATTGCAAGGCAGTGTGGTGCATGGATTGACAGCGATCTTCTGGGGCGAGATAACCGTCAAAGATGGCCGTGTTGAGCAATCCAATTTCCACGACCACCGCATGATGCGCATGAATGAAATGCCCAAAGTAGAAACCGTCATTGCGCCAAGCGGTGGTTTTTGGGGCGGTGTGGGTGAGCCCGCGCAAGCACCGCTGGCCCCTGCACTGGGCAATGCCTTGTTTGCCGCCACCGGTAAACGGATTCGCTCACTGCCTTTGAAAAATCACGGTCTGACTTTGTCTAAAGCATGAAACGCCTGCTGCTATCCGCATTAGTGTTTGGCGTGACTGCGGCAGGAGCCGCGGGCGACAGCATGCCGCCCACGCCGTCTGTTCGAAATGCAGAAGTCGAACGTGGACGCAAGCTGATTCAAAATCGGCAAGAAACCGGATGTGTGTTGTGCCACACCATACCCGGCTTTAAAGATGGCGGAGAAATGGGACCCAATCTGACAGGCCTGAGCCAACGTCTCACCCCAGATCAAATCCGCATGCGCATTGCTGACCCCCGAGTTCTAAACCCCCAGTCCTTCATGCCAGCCTACTTCAGCGCCGAAGGACTTCATAATGTCGCCAAGCCGTTGATAGGTAAAACCGTCTTAACCGAGCAGGGTCTGGAAGATATCGTCGCCTATCTGCTGGAAGCAACCAAAGGACCTTGATGTTTTTTTCGTTGTCACGCCGTGATTGGTTATTACGATGTCTCAAAACCTCGGCGGGAGCCTGGGGCTTGAGTGTTGGCGTCTCCCGTGCACAGGACATGTCTGTGCTGGGTCGTGTCCAAGACATGTCGGACGCACGCTTGAGAAACTTTGATGAAATGATCGCGCCTTATGTGGTGCGTCAACCTGTGAAGCAAGGTGGCATCACTTTGTCTTTACCCATGCTGGCTGACAACGGTCATCTGGTTCCTTTGAGTTTGAAGGTGGACAGCCCGATGACCGAGGAATCGCACGTCACCCATGTCTATTTGATTTCTCAACGTAACCCGGTTCCTTTGATGGCCATGTTTGTTCTGGGACCGTGGAACGGTCGCGCCGAACTCAGTATGCGCGTGCGTTTATCCGGCACACAAATGGTGGTTGCTTTAGCGCGTATGTCGGACGGCACGTTCCGTTATGAAACGCAAGAAGTGGTGGTCACTGAAGCCGCTTGCATTGACAACGGATAAGCGATGAGTACAGCCCGATTACAACTACCCGCACGCATTGTTGAAGGCGACGTGTTCAAGTTGCGCCTGTTGGTTCAACATCCCATGGACAGCGGTTTCTTGCGCGATCTGGATGGCGTATTGATCAAACGCAACGTCATCCGGCATTTGCAATGCATCTTGAATGACAAAGAGGTTTTCAGGGTTGAACCCACCACGGGCACATCAGCCAATCCGCTGTTTGAGTTTTACCTGCGCGCGACCAAATCCGGGGAGCTCTATTTCCGCTGGGTGGACGACAAAGGCTACATCGGAGAGCTTCGACAAAAACTGGTGATTGAACCTCTCAACCAGTCTAAAGCGCCCAAGCCCTGAAGCCATGCCCATGTTGTTTCATGCCATTGGTATCCCTCTAGCCATACCACGTTTGTCTGGGCAGACAAACTTCTTTTCAATCTGCTGCCAATGCGCGCTTGTCTGTCTGCTGTTGCAACTGCCTTGGGCTCATGCGCAGCAGCGTTTACTGCCTTTAGACAAATTGCAATCCGGTCTGGCATTCACGGGGCCGGAAATTCTTGACTTGCAAGGCGATGACTTTGCCAACCCCGGCCTGCCTTACATGGACAAAGGCAGCAAGCTTTGGCGACAAATAGCGGGCAAGTCCGACAAAAGCTGCCAATCCTGCCACGGTGAATTAATTAGCATGAAAGGTGTCGCCACGCGCTACCCGTCGATCGACAAAGCCAGCGGGCGACTGTTTAACCTTGAAGACCGTATTCGTAACTGCCGTCAAACCCGTCAAAAAGCTTCTGAGTGGCCGCTCGAATCTGAAGAGTTGCTTGCAATCACGCTGTATGTCACCTCAGCCTCCATCGGTATGCCGATCAAAGTCAGCATTGAGGGCAAAGCGAAATCACATTTTGAAGCGGGTCAACATATCTTCACCAAACGGCAAGGGCAAATGAACCTGGCTTGTACCCAATGCCATGATCAACGCTACGGCAGCAAACTTTTCACCGACAAACTCAGCCAGGGGCAACCGAACGCCTACCCTGCCTACCGGATTGAATGGCAACGACTCGCCTCTTTGGAGAGGCGTTTGCGCTTTTGTTACACGGGTGTCAAAGCAGACATTCCGCCATGGGGCGATGAAGATATGCGCGACATCAGTTTGTATTTGATGTGGCGGGCGCAGGGCTTGAACATCGAAGTGCCTTCAGTGCGCAAGTAATTCAAAGCGTTGCCAAGACCTTTTGCCACAAGGCCGGTGTGACCTCGGGCATCACGCCAAACCATGCTTCAAAACCGGGTCGCGCCTGGTGCAGCAACATACCCAAACCATTGACCACAGAATTGCCGCGCAACTTGGCTCGCAACAACAGATCTGTCTCCAAAGGCGTGTAGACAATATCGGAGACCAAAGCGGTTTGAGGCAATGCAGACAAATCGATGTCCAGCGCAGCTTGACCTTGCATGCCCTGGGTGGTGGTGTTGACCAACAAGCCTGCATCTGCCAAGGCTTCGTGGCGCTGCTCCCACGCCAAGGCCTTCACAGGCGAACCGAATTGCCGAGCCATTTCGTGTGCTTTGTCCGGACTGCGATTGAACAAGCGAATCTCTTTCACACCGGCATCAGCCAAGGCCCAGACGATGGCCCGAGCCGCACCGCCTGCACCCAAGACGACCGCAGGACCGCTATCGGCTTGCCAATCAGGCTGCTCTTCGCGCAGACTTTGTATGTAGCCAAAAGCATCTGTATTGGTGCCGCGCAAACTGCCATCTGCTTGCACCACCACCGTGTTGACTGCCCCGATTTGGCGAGCGACATGGTCCAGTTCCGCAATACACATCAACGCATCCACCTTGTGCGGCAGAGTCAGATTGCAACCGGCGAATCCAAGCGCCAACAAACCTTGGAGCGCCTCGGGCAAGTTCACTGGATTGACTGCCAAGGGAACATAAGCACCGCGTATTCCCAATTGCTCAATCCAGTGACCATGAATGACCGGCGAGCGCGAGTGCGCAATTGGCCAGCCCATGACACCGGCGAGAACGAAAGTATGTGAAACAGATGGATTCATCGTCTGTCAAGCATAGCGTTTTTGAAAGGCAAGGCGAAGAGCTTGGATCGGGAACCCAAAAAACCGGCATTACTGTGAAACAATCCGCTCTTCCTCTCAAATGCTCTCTAATGTACGAAGCAAACAAGACCAACAGTCATCGACTGCACCAGTTTCTAGCCGCTATAACCAGATTGGTGGACAGCGAGCCCGCAGAGGCGGACCTGAGCGCTCAAGCGCAGGTTTTGATGAGTGGCTTGTTAGAGCAAGATGACTGGTTGCAGCCCGAATTCACGCTGCCTCATCCGCACCAACCGCAACAGTTTTTGATTTATGCGGATCCGCAATCCAGATTTTCGGTGGTAAGCCTGGTCTGCGGGCCCGGGCAAAGTACACCCATTCACGATCACACGGTCTGGGGATTGATGGGAATGTTGCGCGGCAGCTTGTCTTGCCAGCCCTACAGCCGCATGTCAGACGGTCGCTGGGTACCGGCAGGCTTTCAAATCGATATGCTGCCCGGCGATATGGAAGCGGTATCTCCGCGCATGGGGGACGTACACAAAGTATGGAATGCCTCGCCTGACCAGGTGTCAATCAGCGTAGAGATTTACGAAGGCCCCATCGGCTTGTTGCAGCGTCACACATACCGCGCAGATGGCTCGCGCCAACTATTGATAGAGGGTTATGCGAACGCACCTATGGGAGTCCATGTTGCGGCACCGCCCGCACCGCCCATCGCACCGCATACACCCCTGTCAGTTACTTTGCCTTCGGCTCAGGCAGCAACGGCCTTGGTCACTCCACAAATGACTGCAACGGATCAACCTAAGCAGTCGATCTCTGCTGAGCCTGTCAACGAGCACGCAAGGCTTGAACATCCGTTTGCGTTGTGCACTTATTCGCAAGTGCGACAGGCGTTACTGGAGAAACAAGAAATCGCATTGGTTGATGTGCGTGAAGAACATGCTTACGGGCAAAGTCATCCCTTGTTTGCCATTCAACTGCCTTATGGGCGCATAGAGGCCGACAGTGCCATTCGCATACCTCGTCAAGACACAATGATCGTGTTGTTTGACACAGGTGAAGGTATTGCCTTGCGTGCGGCAGAGATTTTTCAAAGCATGGGCTATAGCGATGTGCGTCTGTTTCAAAATGGACTGGCAGGCTGGGCTGCAGCGGGCGGTGAATTGTTCAAAGACATCCATGTGGCAAGCAAAGCCTTTGCCGAATGGGTGGAGCATCACCGCAAAACGCCTTCGTTTTCAGCGTCTGAAGTCAAAGCGCTGATGGACAGTCGGGCAGACATGGTTGTTTTGGATGCCAGAAGCTTCGAAGAGTTCCACAGCATCAGCATTCCCGGCGCCATCAACCTACCCGCAGGTGAACTGGTATTGCGCGCGAGAACCATTGCACCGCATGCAAGCACACGCATTGTGGTTCATTGCGGCGCGCGTGATCAAAGCATCATCGGCGCGCAATCTCTGATCAACGCCGGTATACCCAATCCGGTCTGCACCTTGAGAAACGGCCTCTTGGGTTGGAGCTTGGCCGGTTATGACTTGGTACAAAAGGCGCAAAGTCAATTTAACGAATCAGACGAGGCTGACCAGAAAAAAACATCTGCATCTGCTTTGGCATTGTTGTTTCGCGCCGGGGTTCACCGCATTGACCGGGATGCACTGAAAGCCTTGTTATCTGATACCACCCGCAGTACTTACCTGTTCGATGTGCGAAGCGCCGATGAATATGCTCGCGGCCATTGGCCAGGTGCACGCCATGCAGCAGGCGGTGAACTGTTGGCGCGTACAGACGACTACATGGGCGTGCGCGGAGCGAGGGTGGTGTTGTATGACGATGATGGTGTGCGTGCATCTATGGCCGCCGCTTGGCTCGTTCAAATGGGCTGGGAAACTTACCTCTTGAAAGATGTGGTTAGCCAAGATTTACACCAGACTGATTTACCGGTTGATCCCTTGCCTGCTCCAGCGCAAGATGTGGTTGAAGTGACTCCCGCTACGCTCAAAGAATGGCTGGCCAACCGCAGCAACCTCAGCATGGTGATTGATGTAGGCGACAGCAGCACTTATGTCAAAAAACACATCCCCGGTGCATGGTGGCTGCTGCGTTCTCAAATGGCACAAGACTTCACAAGGGTTCACAAAGCCAACCGCTATGTTTTGACCTGCGCTGATGGTCGCGCTTCCAGATTTGCCGTTGCAGAGTTGCAGACTTTGGTCAGACCTGGCGTGGAAGTTTTTTGGTTGCCGGGCGGCAACGCTGCCTGGATCGCGCAAGGGTTCAGTACCCAGCAAGGTGAATCCTATGTGGCTAGTCCGCGCATTGACCGTTACCGCCAGCCTTATGAAGGCGCTGACTATTCAGCGCAAAACCTGCAACATTATTTTGACTGGCACACTGGCTTGGTGGATCAACTGCGCAAAGACGGCACACACCATTTCAAAGTGATTTGAAAAACAGCCTGAAAAAAATTATTTACCGGCTAAGTCTTGAACCCATTGCAACTGGCTGGGCAGACAAACGGTTTGCAAGTCGTACTGTTCAACAGCGCGCTGACGCGCCTGTGCACCGAGTCGCATTCTCTCGGCGGGGTCGTTGAGCAAAGTATCTATGCCGTGGGCCCAAGCTTGCGGATCAAAAAATGGCAATAAGCGGCCAGTGACACCGTCTTCAATCGCCTCGCGAACCGGCGCAGTGTCGCTGGCCAAAATAGCGCAACCACTGCTCATGGCTTCAATCAGACTCCAACTCAACACAAACGGGTAAGTCAAGTACACATGAACGCTGCTGATTCGCAGCATGTTTAAAAATTGCGGATAGCTCAGTCTGCCCAAAAAATGTACCCGCTGCCAATCAGCGTCGCTGATTTGAGCCCGCACTTCATCTATGAAAATTTGTTTCCATGTTTGACCGGTCGGTGGCTTCGCGCCATAACTGACCCCATCGGACCCCACAATCAACACCTGTGCCTGCGGACGCAATCGAAGCAATTGCGGCAGCGCGCGCATGAACACGTGGTAGCCGCGGTAAGGCTCAAGATTGCGACTGACAAAAGTCACCACTTCATCTTGACGTGACCAACTTTGACCGTTCTCCAGCGTCAACCGCGCCAATGCATCTGGCTTGATAGCTTGCGTGTCTATGCCGTCATGTACCACTGTGATTTTTTTTTGCACCTCGGGCTCATAAGTGCCTGCTTGCCAATGCGTGGGTGAAATAGCGGCATCAGCAAACTGGTTTTGCAGTATCTGAATGGCATTTTTCATCAACAAACGGCTGTCCGAGCAGATTTCGGGTTTTGAAAATTCAGGGTCGAAATGCACGTCTTGTCCGTCGACCTGGTAATACATTTCATAAAACAAACCGAGTTTGGTCGCTGGCCACACATGCTTGATAAACAAGCTCTCACCCCAGGACGGGTGCGCGATCACCGTGTCGGGTGAAAAGCCGCGTTTCTTCATCTCCAGCGCCCAGCGTAAAACGGTTTCTCCGCGTATGGCCTTGGCTTCGATGTCAATCACCCAAGGATGGATCTGCGGGGTACTGCCGCGCTGCGGGTAATACGTGTGAACTTTGACACCTTGCCAATCGAAGGCGGGATTTTTTGTCAATTGCAAGGCGTGAACTTCATGCCCCAAAGCAGCCAAGGCCGGGGCAAGGTGCTTGAATTGGCCCGGAAAATTTTGATGAAGAAAAAGTATCTTCAATCTGGGCTGGCACGACCCCAGGTCATGCGCTTGAGTAAGCCGTCGCGCTTGACAAACATATGCCAAAAAACCGCAGCAAAATGAAGCATCAACAAACACATGAATACAAGTGCTGCAAGTTCATGGGCCTCAGCAAAAAATGATTTCAAATCAGGATCAGGCTCAACCCATTTAGGCAACACCCAACCGAAAAATTTCACCGGATAAGCTGAAAAACTTGAGCCTAAGAATCCAGTGATCGGCACGAGCAACATGCTCAGGTATATGAGGCGATGCGCCCATGTGGCCAGTTTTTGTTGCCAAGAATCTAATGGGTTGACTGGCGCAGGCACTGAATGGGTAACGCGCCAGCCCAAACGCCACAAGATCAGAAAGCCTAAGCACAAACCGATAGATTTGTGGAGATTGAACCATTGAGCGCGGTAGCCTGGAGGCTCTTTGGGCAGATCTTCCATCCACAAACCCAAGCCCAATTGGTAAATCAAGCCAATGGCAAGCACCCAATGTAAAACCACCAACATGCGGTCGTATTGCAAGGGTGTGGGGGCAGGTGTCAAAGGCTCGACAACAGTGGATGGGTTATCTGTCATGTTTACTCTTTCTGATCCAACAAAATTCAGTGTGTCACGACACCCCAAGGCAATCGACCCACAGGTATTTCCGACACCATCTTACGACTGGCTACATCAATCACGCTGACTGAGCCGCTGCGCCCTGCGGCTACATACAACTTGCTGCCGTCAGGACTGAAGCTCATATTCCAAGGGCGCTGACCAATGGCTATGTTTTCCACCAATTCAAATGTTTTCGCGTCCACCATGGACACATTGGCGTCGCCCCCGTTGCTGGCAAAAACATAAGCCCCATCAGGCGACACAATGACACCGGCAGTACGCTTGCCAACGGCTTGCTTACCGATGACTTCCCGTTTAGCCACATCGATAGCCACCAGCAAACTGGCGCTTTCAACCGCCACATAGGCGCGCTTGCCATCCGGACTGAAAGCAATGCCACGCGGTCTTTCACCTACTTTGATAGAGCCGATCTGTTTGCGTTTGGTGAGATCAATCACATCCACCAGGTCTGCTTCCTCCGCAGAAACCAACATCAGTTTGCCATCCGGACTGAAAACACCGTGTTCCGGATTTTTTCCTTTGACTGGAATGGAGAATTTCACGGTCATGCTTTTCACGTCGATGAAACTGATGCTGTTCGTGCCCTCATTGGCGACACCCAGCCATTTACCGTCAGAAGAGCAATACATGGCCTCGGGGGATTCTCCAAGCTGAACCCGTTGCTCAATCTCGCCCTTGATCGTGTCAATCATCCACAACTGTGCCGAATTCTGTTCAGTCACAAATAACTTTTTATGGCCTTTACAAAGCGCCAATCCACGCGGTTTTCCGCCGGTGTCAATGGTGGAGATGACAGTATCCGTCTCCACATCAATCACCGAGACAGAGCCGCCACCCTCATTGGTGACGTAAGCGCGAGATTGCGCAAAAGCAGAAAAACCAAGTAAAGACAAGCCAAGGCAAACTACAAAAGATAACTTTTTCATCGCAAACCCATTTCAGTCAATGCATTAAAAGAAGCAGTTTGCATCTTAGACTAGGTGATCAACCCTTAAGGATCAGAGGGAAGTTAGCGTGTTTGTGTCTCAGTTATTATCCGCCTCACCGGTTTGTCGCCACATTTGAACTACATGATTTAGCGGCATGCTTCTAACTATGTCCAACAGGTGAAATGTTTTGAAATCTCTTTTTTTGCGCCTCAAGGCCAAAAACCCCCATTGGGAAGTAGAGCCTTTATGGTTTGAATGGCTGATTCTTGTTGGCCTGTTTGTCTTTTCCACTTGGTTGCTGGGCATCAAAGGGGTCTGGCATTTATTGATCAGCTCTGACCCCACCGGCATCACCTTGGTCATCATCGTGATATTTGCTGTGGCCACGCTTTGGTGCGGCATGCGCTCCAAAGAATTGGCACACCAGCGAGATCTCTTGGATAAAGCTTCCTCTCAAGGTATGCAAGGCTTGATCCAAGCCCAAGGCTGGGCCGCTGAATACTGGTCGGCCTTGGCAGCCAACCCGCAAGACAGTGGAGCGCCGTTGGACCTGCTGATGGAGAAAACCCATGGCCCACACACCACGGCATGGTGGGTGAACGGGGTACAACTCAAGTTGGGATTGCTGGGCAAGGTGATTGGCTTTTCAGTGCTTGCCATGCAAATCGGTCAAATTCAAAACTTTGACCCGACGCAAGCCCAAGATTTATTGCGCAACCTCACCTCTGGCTTGGGTGTGGCATTGCTGACCACCATGGTCGGCTTGGTCGGCAATATCTTGCTGGGTTTGCAACTGACCCGCATGGACCGTTTTGCCGATCAATTGCTGTCGCAGGCACAACGCCACGGATTGGTGATCGGTCGCTGAAGCGATTTCTACGCTATGCGCAAAAACCGTTTTTCACGCGAACCTGAGGTCGATCCTTTTTATGACATGTTGTTCAATATGTTGATCGCCTTTGTGTTTTGTTTCATCATTGCTTTGCTGGCCATGAACCCCAAGGCCACCAAAACTGGAGACATTCCCGCCAAAGCGGAATTCATCATCACGCTGTCTTGGCCGGACATGGACCCGAACGATTTGGATTTGTGGGTGCAAGGCCCCTCCGGCGAAAGTGCTTGGTTTCGTAACCGCGAGGTCGACCTGATGTATTTGGACCGCGATGATCGCGGCAACTCCAACAACACCATCACGGTCAATGGCCGCAAAGTTATCAATCCCTTGCGCCAAGAAGTCGTCACGATTCGCAGCATCGTGCCCGGTGAGTATGTGGCCAACGCCCATTACTACGAGACCAAAGACATAGACAGCAACGACCCGCGCGCTGGTCAACCTGTCGAGGTCAGCATATCCATCATCAAGGTCAATCCCAAAGCAGAAGTCGTTTTTTACGGTCAAGCCATTTTGGAAGGCCGCGGAAAAGAAACGACTTTGGCGCGATTTACTGTTACCCCCGACGGTGGCGTTGACAATGTCAACACCATTCCCAAAACTTTAGTGAAATCTTTTTAATATGACGCTGACCCTCATCATTGTCTTTGCACTCATTGCATTGCTGCTTGCTCTGGCCCTGGTTTACTCGCAGTGGCCACGCTGGCTCAAGGGCCTGCTGGCTATTGCAGTCAGTGGTTTTTACTTTTATGGATTTTCAGCAGTGCACAGCTTGCTGGGCATCCCAAGCAGTGACGCATTGCCAGAGCGATTTGTTGTCCTCGCGGCCTTGATAGATGAACCTCGCGCCAAATTTCCCGGGGCTTTGTACATGTGGGTGACACCTATCGAAGAAGGCAAAGGGTTTTTACAACCCCGCGCTTACCGATTGCCCTACACACGAACGTTGCACGAGCAAATTTCCGATGGCATGCGCAAAGGCCGTGAGGGCGTTCCGCAGATGGGTACTGCCGAAGTCAAACCAGGCAATGGCAAAGGTGTCAGTTGGCTCAACCCAGGCAGTGACGAACAAGAAGTGAAAATCATGGATTTGCCCACCCCACAGGTGCCTGAGAAATGAAGCTGCGAATTTCTCTCCTAGGCGCTTTCGCCTTGGTCAGCTTGACAGCTTGTGACCAACCTGCCAATGACAACCCGCTGTTTCCCTTGGCCGCTGGCAAACAATGGACCTATCAAATCGAAACGGTG
>CAMDJS010000008.1 GCA_945900685.1 Bordetella parapertussis | reverse complement strand
TCTTTTTTCTCTGTTGTCCAGATTCACCAACTCAACTTCTGCGCCAGCCAAGTCTCGGTTTGAACCCAAGACATGGTATGTCGGCATGTCGGGCTTGGCTGCGGCTTCCCCCCATACGCTGCTGACGCGGGCTTGCGCCATGCTGGATTCCCCGAGCAGCACCTCATACACAGAATGCTGAAGTTGGCGCTTATCAACGCCTGAGCCCATGGTGGCATTGCCTTGTGGGTCTAAGTCGATCATCAACACACGTTGACCGATGCTCGCCAAAGCGGCAGCAAGATTGACGGTGGTGGTGGTTTTACCTACACCGCCCTTTTGATTTGCTATGCAAAAAATATAAGCCATATTGAATTTATTTCTGTAGAACCAAACGCAAACCAAAACCCAGCAAAACCACACCCGCTGCCTTTTGTAGCCACTGTCCTGTGCGCGGGTGACGCCGCATGCGACCGGCCAATTGGCTGGCCAGCAAGGTTAAACCCAAACCATAAAGAAAAGTCAATGCAGCGACGGTGGCCGCCATCACGCCAAAGGTCTGCCATCCGGGCTGCTGTAGCGGATCCAAAAACAAAGGGAAAAAGGCCATGTAAAAAATGATGGCCTTGGGATTGAATAAGGTGATCCACAAGGTTTGTCTGAAAAAACGCCCGGACGACATGTCCAAAATCGGGGCATCTGTCGGTGAAGATCTGATCATTTGCAAACCCAAATAAGCCAAATACAAGGCCCCGACCCACTGCAATGCCGTGAACCACAAAGCTGAAGCTTTCAAAATAGCAGCCAACCCGGCCACCGCAGCCCACATCAACACTTGGTCGCCCGCAATCACGCCGAGTGTGGCGCTGATGCCGCCGCTCCGCCCGCCTGTGGCTGTTGACGTGAGCAAGGCCAGATTACCCGGCCCGGGTATGGCCAAAAATACCAGCACCGCGCCAACAAACGCGGGGTAATCTGTGATGCCGAACATGAACTAGCGCCTTGATCTGTGCTGCGGGGTTGAGAGTGTAACCGTCATACCGGCCCTCTATGGTGATTTGTTTCACGTGAAACAAGGTATTTCGCTGAATCTGGGTGCTTGCTGCTATTGAAAACAGTCGGTTCTTCTTATCCGGATCCGCGCTTGGCTGGCTTAGCCAAAGTTTAACCAGGGCTTCGCTTCAACCAAATCAGGCAGCGCTGCGCCTCCAAATCCGGCACATTGAGCGTTTGTATGCCCTGAATCTGAATATTTGGAGGGAGTTCAGCCATTTCTTCTTCCGGCACTTTTCCCTTCATAGCAGCCCATTTGCCTCCGGTGCGCAAGGCCTTGTCTGACCACGCGGTGAAGTCTTTCAACGAAGCAAATGCTCTTGATACCACCAGATCAAATGTTTCCTCCAGCAGTTCAACACGGGAATGTATTCCCTTGAGGTTGGATAGCTTGAGCGTATGCGCCACGGTTTCGATGAAGGCCGATTTTTTAACCACGGCATCTACGGCGGTCACCTGCAAATGCGGACAAACAATGGCAAACACCACCGCTGGCAAGCCACCGCCACTGCCTACATCCAGCAAAGTTTTAGCGTCCGGCGCTTCATGCATCACGGCAGCCACGGCAGCCAGACAATCCATCACATGGTGGGTCAGCATGTCGTCGGCTTGCCGGATGGACGTGAGGTTATAGACCTTGTTCCACTTCAATAACAATACCAGAAAATCCAGCAATTTCTTTTGTTGATCTGCACTCAGCTCGAGCGACAAGGCCTGTAGACCCGAACGCAATTGCAAATCTAAAGACAAGGTCAAGCAGCCGCCCCGGTCTTTTCTGAAGTCCAGCCTGAGTATTTAGCCCTGCGCAAATGAATCAGCAGCAGAGATATGGCTGCAGGTGTAACGCCGGATATGCGCGAAGCCTGACCTAATGTGTGCGGCTTGTGCTTATCCAATTTTTGCCTGACCTCAATGCTCAACGCCGGTATGGCCAGGAAATTCAACTCTGGCGGCAAAGCCAGATGTTCATAATTCGCCGCCCTGCTGACCTCTTCTTGCTGCCGCTGTATATAGCCGGAATACTTGGCCGAAATGTCTAGCTGCTCTATGACGGTTTCACGTGAAACATCATCCAAAGCTTGAATTTCAGGGCTGGCAAACCGCCCGTCTTCCAGGCTCATTAACAAGCCATAAGACACATCCGGGCGGCGCAAGAGTTCTGACAGCTTGTATTCGTGGGTCATGGGTTTACCCAAAACCCGCTCTGATTCAACCTCAGAAACAAGCGCCGGGCTAACCCAAGTCGAGCCCAGTCTTTGTGTTTCACGTGAAACAAAGTCCCGCTTTCGGCAAAATGCACCCCAACGAACATCGTCCACCAAGCCAAGTTCGCGGCCCATTTCGGTCAAGCGCGCATCCGCATTGTCTTCACGCAATTGCAAACGGAACTCTGCGCGGCTGGTAAACATGCGGTAGGGCTCGACCACGCCCTGTGTGATCAGGTCATCGATCAGAACACCTAAGTAGGCTTGGTCTCGACCCGGCGTCCAAGCTTCTTTGTCTTGGGAATACAAAGCCGCATTGATGCCCGCATACAAACCTTGGGCGGCGGCTTCTTCATAACCAGTCGTGCCATTGATTTGTCCGGCAAAAAACAGACCTTCAATCTGCTTGGTTTCAAAGCTGGTTTTGAGTTCGCGCGGATCAAAAAAATCGTACTCAATCGCATAGCCGGGACGCAAGATGTGTGCGTTTTCCAGACCCTCTATAGAGCGCACCAAGTCGTATTGCACATCAAAAGGCAGGCTGGTAGAAATGCCGTTCGGATAGTACTCGTGGGTGGTCAAGCCTTCCGGCTCTAAAAATATCTGGTGGCTGGCTTTGTCTGCAAACCGGTTGATTTTGTCCTCGACGCTCGGGCAGTAACGTGGGCCGACACCTTCGATCTTTCCGGTAAACATGGGGCTGCGGTCAAATCCTGCGCGAATGATGTCATGGGTTTTTTCGTTGGTGTGCGTGATCCAGCATGGCATTTGTTGCGGATGCATCTCGCGCTTGCCCATGAAGCTGAACACCGGCATGTCGGCAGATTCACCACCTTCCATGCCATCACCCGGCTGCAAACTGCAGCGCCCAAAATCAATCGTGCGACCATCCAAACGAGGTGGTGTGCCGGTTTTCAATCTGCCCTGTGGCAGTTTCAATTCTTTGAGCCTGGCGGATAAACGCATGGCCGGGGGATCGCCCGCACGACCTGCGGCATGATTCTCCATACCCACATGGATTTTTCCATCCAAAAAAGTGCCTGCTGTCAAAACCACGGTTCTGGCAGAAAAGCGAATGCCCACTTGCGTGATGGCGCCGACAACCCTTGAGCCCTCGATCATCAAGTCATCAACAGCTTGCTGGAAAAGCCAGAGGTTTTGTTGGTTTTCAAGCTGATGCCTGATCGCAGCTTTGTACAACAAGCGATCCGCCTGAGCCCGGGTTGCACGCACCGCTGGGCCTTTGGACCGGTTGAGAATTCGAAACTGAATGCCAGCGGCATCGGTGGCCAAAGCCATGGCACCGCCCAACGCATCAACCTCTTTCACGAGATGACCTTTGCCAATCCCGCCGATCGAAGGATTGCAGCTCATCTGACCCAAGGTTTCGATGTTGTGGGTCAACAGCAAGGTGGTGCAACCCATGCGCGCGCTGGCCAGAGCGGCTTCGGTGCCGGCATGACCGCCCCCGACAACGATCACATCAAAATGCTGCGGAAAAAGCATGAACACGCCCTAGAAAAAAAGCCATTTTAGAACTCATGAATATGCAGTGCTTAGCGAGCGAGAATAAACCAAGCAAGCATGTAGATTCACCGTAGTGAAAAACGCCAAAGACGCTGTGGAGCTGCTTGAGAATATTGCCCAGCCACTTAATGCAAATAAAGCAGGCGCTGGCCATTCGCCAACCAGCGGGAAAAGAAGCGCTTGAAGCACCGCAACTGTTTTTTGTTCCACTTTTTCCAAAGCGGCCAATCAAAAACTTCCATGCAAAACACCAGGTCTCTGGTGCCAACATGGTTGAAGATGTCACTTAGACATCGATATTTAGAGCGCGCAAAGCATTGCCTTCAATAAACAAACGACGCGGCTCAACTTCATCACCCATCAACATGGTGAACACCCGATCTGCCTCAATCGCATCGTCAATTTGCACGCGCAGTAAACGGCGAACAGCAGGGTCCATGGTCGTTTCCCAAAGCTGCGCAGGGTTCATTTCGCCCAAGCCCTTGTAACGCTGACGCGCGGTCGCATGCTCAGCCTGAACAATCAACCAACGCATGGCTTGACGGAAGTCGGTTATTTTTTCTTCCTTGCGTCTTTCGCCTTCGCCGCGTTCGACCCGTGCACCCTCGCCTAACAAATCGCGGAACGTGGTGGCCGCTTCCGCCAAGGCCGCGTAATCCGCGCCGTGGACAAAGTCTTGAGTAATGACACTGCTTTTCACATTGCCGTGGTGATGACGGCTGATGCGCAAAACAGGCTTGTCGGTACGCACGTCAAACTCTGCCGCCACCTCAGATCCGCTGCCCAGTTCGCGGAGTTTGCTTTGCAAGTCAATAGCAGATGCTTGTGCATCGTCTAAGTTGTCAAGACGCAAGGCGACACCATCAGCCATGGCGCGCAGGGCCTCGGCATCCATGATGCTGCTCAAGCGGGAAATCACGGCCTCGGCAACCTGGTGTTTTCTGGCCAGCTCAGCCAGCGTGTCGCCAGTCAGCGTTCTAGGGCTGCTGCCTCCGGTGAACAAACTCGCGTCTTTCAATGCGATACGCAATAAGAACATATCCAAAGCTAATTGGTCTTTGAGGTACTGCTCTTCTTTGCCCACTTTCACTTTGTACAAAGGCGGCTGTGCAATATAAATATGTCCACGCTCGACCAACTCGGGCATTTGACGGTAGAAGAAGGTCAAGAGCAAGGTGCGGATGTGCGCGCCGTCCACGTCAGCATCGGTCATGATGATGATGCGGTGATAGCGCAACTTGTCGATGTTGAAATCGTCAGTACCCGACTTGCCAGACTCTGCACTGACTTTGCCAATCCCCGTACCCAAGGCAGTGATGAGTGTCAAAATTTCGTTGCTGGTCAGCAGCTTGTCATAACGTGCTTTTTCAACGTTCAAGATTTTGCCGCGCAAGGGCAATATCGCCTGGAACTTGCGGTCGCGGCCTTGTTTGGCAGAGCCGCCGGCAGAATCACCCTCGACAATGTAAATTTCGCAAAGAGCCGGGTCTTTTTCCTGACAGTCGGCCAGCTTGCCCGGCAAACCCATGCCATCGAGCACGCCTTTGCGTCGGGTCATCTCGCGTGCTTTGCGGGCGGCTTCACGCGCTCTGGCGGCGTCAACAATTTTTCCGCAAATGATTTTGGCGTCATTAGGACGCTCTTGCAAATAGTCGCCGAGTACTTTGCCGACGATGTCTTCCACAGGTGCTCTGACCTCGCTGGAAACCAGTTTGTCTTTGGTTTGGCTGCTGAATTTGGGCTCGGGGACTTTCACCGACAAAACGCAACACAAACCTTCGCGCATGTCGTCACCGGTAACTTCTACTTTGGCTTTCTTGGCGAAATCATGCTCTTCAATGTATTTGTTGATCACGCGCGTCATGGCAGCACGCAAACCGGTTAAGTGGGTGCCACCATCGCGCTGAGGAATGTTATTGGTGAAACACAAAACGCTTTCGTTGTAGCCATCGTTCCACTGCATGGACACTTCGACACCGATGTGTGTGCCGGGTATGCCACCATAACTTTCAGCAGGTCTTTCACCTTCTGCATAAAAGGCATTCGGATGCAGAACTTTCTTGCCTGAGTTGATGAACTCCACAAAGCCTTTGACACCACCAGCGCCTGAGTAATCATCTTCTTTGCCGGTGCGCTCATCCATCAAACGAATTCGAACACCATTATTCAAATAACTGAGCTCACGAAGCCGCTTGCTTAAGATTTCATAATGGAAATCATGGTTTTGCGTGAATATGTCGGTGTCAGGCAAGAAATGGACTTCGGTGCCGCGTTTGTCGGTGACGCCGGTCACGCGCATGGGGGAGGCTTCCACGCCGTCCACCATGTCGAGCAATCGGTTTTGTACAAAACCTTTGGCAAATTCAATCGTGAAGACTTGTCCATCGCGTCTGACCACCAAGCGCAGCCATTTAGACAAAGCGTTCACACATGAAACACCCACACCGTGCAGACCGCCTGACACCTTGTAGCTGTTTTGATTGAACTTACCGCCAGCATGCAACTCCGTCAGTGCAATTTCGGCAGCACTGCGCTTGGGCTCATGCTTATCGTCCATTTTGACGCCGGTGGGAATGCCCCTGCCGTTGTCAGTCACGCTGATCGAGTTGTCAGAATGAATCGTGACCACAATATCGTCACAATGCCCTGCCAAAGCCTCATCAATGGAGTTGTCAACAACTTCAAAAACCAAATGGTGCAAGCCTGTACCGTCAGAAGTGTCACCGATATACATGCCCGGGCGCTTGCGAACCGCTTCAAGTCCCTCCAAAATTTGGATTGAACTCTCACCGTAGCTTTGATCTTGTTCAGCCGATGGCTGGCTGGGGTTGTCGTTATTGTGATCGCTGGTTGTCATAAATCAATTCGCCACGCGTACAAAGCGTGAAAGGGTAAAAGGAGAGTCAATGAAATTAATTAAATTCGCATTGGCATGACGACATATTTGAAAAACTCGTTATCCGGTATGGTGACCAACACCGAACTGTTGGAGTCGGCCAGATCCATGCGAACCATTTCTTGTTCCATGTTGACCAACACATCAATCAAGTAAGACACGTTGAACCCAATTTCAATCACGTCCCCGCTGTAATCGACTTCAATTTCATCCACAGCCTCTTCTTGTTCAGCGTTGCTAGAAGTCACGCGCAGCACACCTGATTCCAAATTGATGCGCACACCTTTGAATTTATCGCTGGTCAAAATGGCCGTTCTTTGCAACATGGTCAACAACGACGCTTTACCCACAGTGATGGTGTTTTTGTGGCTCTTGGGAATGACGCGGTTGTAATCGGGGAATTTGCCTTCGACCAATTTGGTGACGAATTCTTTGCCATCGAACTTGAACCGTGCCTGGTTGCTGGCAAACTGCATTTCAATGTCGCCCTCTTTGTCACTCAAAAGACGCAACAACTCCAGCACTGTTTTACGCGGAAGAATCACTTCTTGCTTGGGCACGTCCACTTCCAAGTTGGCGCAAGTGAATGCCAAGCGATGGCCATCGGTTGCAACCAAACTGAGTTGCTTGCCTTGCGCTACAAAAAGAATGCCGTTGAGGTAGTAGCGGATGTCGTGTACCGCCATGGAAAAGGACACCTGTTGCAACAACGCTTTCAAAGTCTTTTGGGGGACGCTGAACGTGGGTCCGAAACTGCTGGACTCTTGCACCAAAGGAAAATCTTCGGCTGGCAATGTTTGCAAAGAAAAACGGCTCTTGCCGCTTTTGAGTAACAGTTTGTTTTGATTGCTCTCGATGCTGACCATTTGATCGGACGGCATGGAACGCAAAATGTCCATCAATTTACGCGCGCCGACGGTGGTGCTGAAGTTGCCACTGTCACCGCCCAAAGAGGCCTCAGTACGAATTTGGATTTCTAAATCACTGGTCGTGAGCTGTGTGGTCTCTCCGGTTTTCAGCAACATGACATTCGCAAGTATCGGCAAGGTATGTCGACGCTCAACAATGCCTGCTACCGACTGCAGCGAAGCAACAATTTGCTCTTGGGTGGCTTTCAAGACAATCATGTCATCCTCTTCTTAAAATATTTATAAATCAATAGCAGTAGTAGATAAGCAGGCACTGTTTCTGTGGACAAGCCTATTTTCCACTTTTATATCAAGCACTTGAACCGGTACAAACACTGTTTGTAATTGGCTAGATAAGCAGCGGGCAAATATGAACAACTTGTCCCAAAAGACAATCGCTGTGGATAACATCGATGTTGTGCAAAAATTATCCACAGGGTTAACAGATCTGTTTGGCATGTTTTAACCTTTGAGCGTTTGTTCCAACAAATGCAATTGTTGATTCAATTCTGTGACGGTTTGACGTTCAGCACCGATTTTTCGAACCGCGTGCAGAACCGTGGTGTGGTCTCTCCCGCCGAACAATTCACCAATTTCAGGCAAACTTTTTTGGGTCAATTCTTTGGCCAGGTACATGGCGATTTGTCTTGGTCTGGCAATCGAGGCTGGGCGTTTTTTGGAATACATATCAGCAACCTTGATTTTGTAATAGTCAGCCACTGTTTTTTGGATGTTTTCCACGGATATTTGGCGATTTTGAATGGACAGCAAGTCGCGCAGTGCATCACGCGCCAATTGGATCGACACCTCTTTTTGGTTAAATCTGGAATATGCCAAGATTTTACGCAAAGCACCTTCTAATTCACGCACGTTGGAGCGCACATTTTTTGCCACAAAGAAAGCGACCTCTTCAGGCATTTCAGCGCCTTCAGAGCGTGACTTATTGATCAAAATTGCCACCCGCATTTCCAATTCAGGCGGCTCAATCGCCACCGTTAAACCAGAATCGAAACGCGACACCAGTCGTTCATGGATATCAGCCAGCCCTTTCGGGTAGGTGTCGCTGGTCATGACAAGGTGTGATTTTTTGGCAAGCAACGCTTCAAAGGCATTGAAAAACTCTTCTTGCGTGCGGTCTTTATTGGCAAAGAATTGAACATCATCAATCAATAAAAGATCTAAAGAGTGGTAGTGGTGCTTGAATTCATCAAAGGTTTTACGTTGGTAAGCTTTGACGACATCAGAGACAAACTGCTCGGCGTGTATGTATAAAACTTTGGCGTCGGGACGGTTTTGCAGCAATTGGTTACCAACAGCATGCATCAAATGGGTTTTGCCAAGACCCACACCACCATAAATAAACAAAGGGTTGTAGAGTTGCCCGGGCACATTGGCCACATGCATGGCTGCAGCGCGCGCCATGCGGTTTGCCGTGCCCTCTACCAAGGTATCAAAGCACAAGGCGCTGTTGAGTTTGTTTTTAAAACCATTTAAAGGGCTATCGTTGGCTGAAGACGACTGAAGATTTGAAAAATCTTCAGCCTCGAAAGCGGTTCGAGCAGGCAATGCCTTGCTAGGCGCCTCTTTGGCCAGCAAAGCGAAATCAAGCTGTATCGGCTGACCATAAAGTTGATTCAAAAGTAAACTTATTCGGGATGCATACTGAGCACGGATCCAATCTAATTTGAACCGGTTGATAACCACAATGGTCAGTTTCGAAAAATCGTCGGAAATGGTGGCTTGCAGCGGCTTGATCCATGTATTGAATTGCTGTTCAGGTAATTCTTGAGCCAGTAAATCCATGCAGCTTTGCCACAATGCCTGACCTGCATCATTGGCCTCAGAAGAAATGACAGATGTGCTCATGGGCTGAAAAATGACCCGAGTAACTTGTGGATAGGTAGCAGTGATTGGCACATAGACGCTACTTTATCAAAAAATTATCCACAGAAGCGGGAATTATTCATTGGTTTCAATCAATTTATTTGTTAAGCATGCAGAATCAAAAAGAAAATTAGCTCAAAACCAGAGAAAAATGGAGATAATGCAGGGTTTTCCTTTGAACCAGAGATTTTTAATATGAAACGCACTTACCAACCTTCCAAAACCCGCCGTGCGCGTACCCATGGTTTTTTAGTACGCATGAAAACACGTGGTGGACGTGCCGTCATCAATGCGCGCAGAGCCAAAGGCCGCAAACGCTTGGCTGTCTGATTTCAAAAAACACAAGCGACATTTCACTGAGTGATCAAAATCACCTTGCGAAAAGATTTTGATGAAGTCATGGCCGCAGGGATTGCCTCAAAAACGGCACACTTTGCATTACATCTCAAAGCAAACGTCAATCTCAACCGGATAGGCGCGGTCGTGCCCAAGAGATGGGCAAAAAAAGCCGTCACTCGCAATGCCATCAGACGACAAATATATGCCCAAGCGCAAACATGGTCTTTGGTACATAAAACACATGACAGTGTCGTGCGATTGAGAAGACCTTTTGATCAGGCCATTTTTTTAAGCGCAACATCGACCGCTTTGAAAAAAGCGGTTCGTGATGAACTTCACCAATTGTTCGACAAAGTCACACATCATGATTGAGCGTTTTTTGGTGGGCGTGATCAAAGCCTACCGTCTTATTTTGAGCCCTTGGTTGGGGTCATCTTGCCGGTTCACGCCGACCTGCTCTTTGTATGGCATTCAAGCCTTAGAAAAACATGGGGCGACGGCTGGCAGTTACCTGTGTTTGAAGCGCATCAGTCGGTGTCATCCTTGGTGTGACGGCGGGCATGATCCCGTGCCCGACAAAGCATTTGTATTTTCATCATGGTCGCGGCGCGGTCATGTTTCATCCTCTTCTTCTGAGTCTCATCTGCCATGAACGATATTCGTCGCACCATTCTTTGGGTTGTTTTCGGTTTTTCCATGGTCATGTTGTGGGATCAGTGGCAGTTGCACAATGGCAATAAAGCCACTTTTTTCCCTTCAGCCAGCCCTGGTGGTCCCACAGCGGTTTCACCCGCCACAACCACCACGCCTGCTGCAAGCACGTCGGTTGCGCCTGTCATTGCGCAAGCACCTAACGCGGCAGCTGCGCCGGTTCAAGGTTTTGTTGCAGAGCGTGTAGAAATTGAGACCGATGTTCTGAAATTACAGTTCAGCACCGAAGGCGGCAGTTTGATGCGCGCTGAGTTACTCAAGCACAAGGATATTGACAACCCAGGCAGCAACTTCGTGTTGATGGATGAAAGCCAAGAGAGGGTTTACTTGGCGCAAACAGGCTTGATTGGTGCTGCAGGCAATGCTTGGCCGACGCACAAAACGCCCATGACGTTCAGTGGCGCAAAAAGTTTGAAAGACACCGACAAACAGATTGAATTTCGCTTTGAGTCTGCGCCCATCAATAACGTCAAGTTGGTCAAAACTTACATTGTCAAAAGAGGCAGCTACGCGGTTGAAGTCAGACACGATATCTCAAATGGCTCAAATGAACCCGTATCCCCCCAACTCTATTTGCAATTGGTCAGAGACGGCAATAAACCGACAGGGGAATCTGCTTTTTATTCCACCTTCACAGGGCCGGCCATATTCACGACTGAGAAAAAATACCAGAAGATTGAATTCAGTGACATAGAGAAAAACAAAGCTGAGTTTGAAAAACAAAGCGCGCAAGGCTATGTCGCCATGGTGCAGCATTATTTTGCCTCTGCTTGGGTGGTTGATGACCAACAGCAAAGAGATATGTTTGCGCGAAAAGTCGATACCAATTTGTACTCTGTTGGCATGGTGATGCCGTTGCCTGCATTGGCCGCAGGTGAAAAAATATCGCATACATCCAGACTCTTCGTCGGGCCACAAGAGGAAAAAGTACTGGAGGCTTTGTATCCCGGATTGGAGTTGGTGAAAGATTACGGTTTCCTCACTATCTTGTCAAAGCCTTTGTACTGGCTGCTGTATGAATTGTTCAGCGTGATTGGCAACTGGGGTTGGGCGATTGTGGCGTTGGTGGTTGTTTTGAAAATTGCCTTTTACTGGCTCAATTCGCAAGCGTATAAGAGCATGGGAAAAATGAAAGCCATCAACCCCAAAATCATGGAAATGCGTGAGCGCTTGAAAGACAACCCGCAGCAAATGCAAACGGAGATGATGAAAATTTACCGCGAGGAGAAAGTCAATCCACTGGGTGGATGTTTGCCCATCGCGGTTCAAATTCCGTTTTTCATTGCCTTGTATTGGGTGTTGTTGTCATCCGTCGAAATGCGCAACGCGCCGTGGATTGGATGGGTACAAGACTTGGCCGCCCCCGATCCTTGGTTTATTTTGCCGTTGCTCATGACCGCAACCTCTGTGTTTCAAACTTGGCTGAACCCGACACCGCCAGATCCCATCCAAGCCAAATTGATGTGGTTCATGCCACTGGCATTCAGCGTCATGTTCTTCTTCTTTCCTGCGGGCTTGGTTCTTTACTGGTTAACCAACAATATTTTGTCCATCGCACAACAGTGGATGATAAATAAGCAGCTCGGTGTGTCATGAACTAAAACTGCGCATTGACACGCAGATCACCGAACATGTTGTCAGAACTGGGTAGCCCCATTATTGCGATCGCCACGCCACCCGGGCGCGGTGCTGTGGGCGTGGTGCGGCTGAGCGGCGTCAATCTTCGTGAGTATGCAGAACAACTCACGCAGAAAAAGCTTCAACCAAGAAACGTCCATTTGGTCAACATCAAGGACGCCCATGAACAAGTCATAGACCAGGTGCTGGCTGTGTATTTTGAGGCGCCGAACAGCTACACGGGTGAAGATGTTTTAGAGCTGCAAGGGCATGGCGGGGTGGTGGTGTTGCAGATGCTGGTAGAGCATTGCTTGAAACTCGCGCAAACAACAGACACCCACGGTGTTGCGCTGTTGGCCAATTTGCGAAGAGCACAGCCGGGGGAGTTCACGCAGCGTGCTTATTTGAATCACAAACTGGACTTGGCGCAGGCTGAGGCGGTGGCTGATTTGATTGATGCCAATACGCAAGCCGCAGTCAGGAGCGCCAACCGTTCATTGGAAGGGCAGTTCTCAAAACAAATTCAGCACCTGCAAACGCAAGTGACGCATTTGCGCATGCAAATCGAAGCCTGTTTGGACTTTCCCGAAGAAGACATTGACTTCATTGAACAACTGCAAGTCCATTCGCAACTGCAAGCCTTGGTCAAACAAAACCAGGCCCTGTTGTTGCAAGCCGAACAAGGACGCTTGTTGCGAGACGGTTTGAAAATAGTGATTGCCGGACAGCCCAACGCCGGTAAGAGCTCCTTGCTCAACGCGCTGGCCGGCACAGACGTTGCCATCGTGACCGCTGTGCCCGGTACCACGCGGGACGTGATGTCACAAAGCATTCACATTGATGGCATTCCTTTGCATGTGCTGGATACGGCGGGGCTCAGAGACCAAGCCATGGCCGATGAGGTGGAGCAAATCGGTATGCAGCGAGCTTGGGATCAGATCGCAGACGCCGACATGGTGTTGATACTCAATGATTTAAGCAGACAAAGTGAAACAACTTATGCAGGTCAGCAACTTGCGTTGGATGAAAAAATTCAGCAACACGCGGGGCAGCACACCCGCATCATTCGGGTCAGTAACAAAATCGATGTGGCCGGCTGGGATGCAAGCCATAGCCAAACTACATGGGGCATTTCCGCCAAAACAGGACAAGGACTGGACGCATTGCGGCAAGAAATATGGCAGCAAGCAGGCGGTGATGCATCCTTGATGGAGGGTGTGTTCACCGCACGCAGTCGCCATATTGATGCGCTGACCCATTTCAGCACGCATGTGTCTCAAGCACTCAAACTGCTTGATCAAAAGCAACCCCTCTTGGATGTGGTGGCCGAAGAATGCAGATTGGCGCAGCAAGAATTGTCCAAAATCACAGGAAGCTTCACGGCGGATGATTTGCTGGGCGAGATTTTCAGTCGCTTTTGTATTGGCAAGTAGCAAAAGCCGTGTTTCTCAAAAAAAGCATAATAGAAGAACCATGAATGCCATCACGCCAGACCAGCACGCCCACATACTGGGATTGGCAAAGCACACCCTGGCCATTGAATCACAAGCCATCACGCAAGTTCAAGAGCGCATAGGCCAGTCATTTGTAGAAGCGGTGCAAGCGGTACTGGCGGTCAAAGGCCGGGTGGTCGTCATGGGCATGGGCAAAAGCGGCCACATCGGTCGCAAAATTGCAGCCACCTTGGCCTCTACAGGCACCCCCGCTTTTTTTGTTCACCCGGCAGAAGCCAGCCATGGCGATCTCGGCATGGTCATGCGAGAAGATTTGGTAATGGCTTTTTCAAACAGCGGCGAGAGTGAAGAACTCTCCGCCATCTTGCCGCAAATCAAACGACAAGGCGTTAAATTGCTGGCCATCACCGGCAACCTGCATTCCACATTGGCTCAGTATGCCAACTGGGTGTTAGACAGCAGTGTGGAAAAAGAGGCCTGCCCGATGAATTTAGCGCCGACTGCGAGCACAACAGCGCAACTCGCGTTGGGAGATGCCTTGGCCGTGGCTGTGCTGGACGCCAGAGGCTTCAAGCAACTTGACTTTGCCAGGTCTCATCCGGGCGGCAGTTTGGGCAGACGACTGCTGACGCATTTGGCCGACGTCATGAGAACCGGTGAGAATATTGCTGCGGTGTCCTTGACGGCCAGTTTGACGGAATTGATGCGCGAAATGTCACAAAAAGGCTTGGGTTCGACCGCGATTGTGGATGCGAACCGACAGGTGCTGGGCATATTCACTGATGGTGATTTGCGCCGCTTGGTTGAAAAAGGCATTGATTTGCGAGAGTTAACCGCGCAACAAATCATGCATCCGAATCCGACCACTTTGCGCGACACGGCATTGGCCGCAGAAGCCGCCGAACTGATGGAGCAAAAACGCATCACCAGCGTGTTGGTGGTGAATGACAAAAACGAATTGTGTGGTGTCGTCAACAGCAATGACTTGATGCGCGCCAAAGTGATTTGACAATGACCGATCACAAACCGAAGCCGCATTGGCAGGACAAAGCCGCAAACGTCAAAGCGTTCTTGCTGGATGTGGATGGCGTGATGACCGACGGCGGTTTGTATGTCGGTGAAAACGCTGAAGCGTTTAAGCGGTTCAATACCTTGGACGGTCACGGACTCAAGCTGTTGCAGCAGGCAGGCATTCAACCCGTCATCATCACCGGACGCGACAGCGCTGCCTTGCGTCACCGATTGACGGAATTGGGAATCACGCAGTCGTATTTTGGGGTTGAAAACAAACGTCAAGCGGCACAAACCTGTTTGCATCAATTGAACTTAGATTGGACACAGGTTGCTGCCATGGGAGATGACTGGCCAGACTTACCCATGCTCCTGCCGGCTGCCGTCTCTTTTGCGCCGCCACAAGCACACCCCGAGGTATTAAAGCGAGTGCATCATGTGTGCACGGCGGGGGCCGGTCATGGTGCCGTCAGACAAGCGTGTGATCTGTTGTTACAGGCAAGCCATCACTACCAGCGGTTGTTAAATAGTTATTTGTCATGAACAAGCTGCCCGTGCCCTTGCCCTTGCCGCAGGCCAAACCTGCCCTGTCAAGACGCTTATACCAAGCATGGGATTTGGTTTTGTCGTACATGCCATTGTTCATGTTGAGTTTGATGTTGCTGGTCTCGGTTTGGCTGGTGCGCAACGCCGCGCCAGTGGATATTCCTGCTGCGACCCCGCCCATCTCACATGTGGCCGATTATGAATTCACCAACTTCACCCTTAAGAGTTACGACATCAACGGCAAAATTCAGTCAGCGCTGCAAGGAACATTCGCTCAGCATTACCAAGACACGCTCAATACCTGGGTGAAAAATCCGCAGGTGTTGATTTACTCGGACAAAAAATTCACCAGCGCTAAAGCATTGCAAGCACTGACCAATGAAGACGGGTCAGAAGTGCAATTGATTGGCAAAGCCGAGGTCAAACAAACCACCAAGTCCATGGATGAAGAGTTCACACAAATCAATAGCAACTTTCTGCATTTTTATGCTGCAGATGACAGAGTGAAAACGCATCTGCCCGTCACCATATTGAATGGTAAAAACACTTTCGCATCCGAAGCCATGGAAGCTGACAATATGCAACAGACCCTCAATCTCAAAGGACGAGTGCGAGTCAAAATATATCCCAAAGAACCATAAAAAAAGGCCCGAGAGGGCCTTTTTGCTGGGGGCGAGATCAATACTCGTTGCGTCCGCCGCCGCCTTCACGACGACCGCCGCCGCCGCCGCCGTAACCGCCGCCGCCTTCACGTCGACCGCCACCGCCACCGCCGCCACCATAACCGCCGCCGCCGCCACCGCCACCGCCATATCCGCCGCCGCCGCCGCCGCCGCCGCCACCACCGTAGCCGCCGCCGCCGCCGCCACTGCGTGGGGGACGTGGCTCCATGGGACGTGCCTCATTGACGACAAGACTGCGGCCGCCCAAGGGCTGACCGTTCATGCCGCTGATGGCCGCTTGTGCCTCAGGATCAGAAGCCATTTCCACAAAACCAAAGCCTTTTGAGCGTCCGGTGTCACGTTCCATCATGACTTTGGCGCTGGTGACAGTGCCGAATTGACCAAAAGATTGTTCCAAATCGCCATCGCGAACGGAATAAGGCAGATTGCCAACGTACAGTTTGTTGCCCATTCAGGGACTCCATAAAAACGAATAAAAAAGCGATGGAGTCCCGATTGCACCTGTCCACGAAAGTCAAGAAGCGAAACTAACCGATCACCCGCACACTGCGCACTTTCCCAAAAGAAAACGCCAGTCAATTTCATTATCAAACAAATTAGGGATAAACGAACAAGTATTTATACCCAGTAAATGCATGAAAACCCTAAAAAACGACAAAAAACTACCAACTCGACTCACGATCCGGGCTGGAACTGATCTTATGGATGCTGATATCTGCTCCTTCGAACTCGTCTTCCTGGTTTAAACGAAGCCCCACCGTTTGCTTGATCAAGCTGTACAAAAGGTAGGAAGTCACACCAGCCCATGTCACGCCGAGCAAGGTGCCAAGGATTTGGGAAGAAAGTGTCACGCCGCCGAGGCCACCCAGCAACGGGTTGCCGAAAATACCGGCCGCGATGCCGCCCCAAGTGCCGCATAAGCCGTGCAGTGGCCACACACCGAGCACATCATCAATCTTCCAGCGATTCTGGGTCAACGTGAACATATAAACAAACAAAGCACCGGCCACAGCACCCACGACCAATGCGCCCAAGGGATGCATCAAATCCGAGCCCGCGCAAACAGCCACCAGACCAGCCAAAGGGCCGTTATGCACAAACCCCGGGTCGTTTTTGCCTAGCCACAGAGCGGTCAATGTGCCGCCCACCATGGCCATCAAGCTGTTGACGGCGACCAAGCCCGAAATTTTGTCTATGGTTTGCGCGCTCATCACATTGAAACCAAACCAGCCAGCACACAAGATCCAAGCGCCCAAAGCCAAAAACGGAATGCTCGAGGGAGGATGGGCAGAAATCGCACCATCTTTTCTGT
Source organism: Bordetella parapertussis (assembly GCA_945900685.1). Classification (GTDB taxonomy): domain Bacteria; phylum Pseudomonadota; class Gammaproteobacteria; order Burkholderiales; family Burkholderiaceae_C; genus Limnohabitans; species Limnohabitans parapertussis_C. Next base: position 20,642 of record CAMDJS010000008.1, on the reverse strand, counting down.
AGCGGTTGCTGCGGGCTCCGAGCAGGAGGACCGCAGGCAAGGCAATCCAGCCACCCACCGCATGAACCACGACCGAACCCGCAAAATCATGAAACTCGGCACCGGTGTTGGCCAACAGCCAGGCTTGAATGCCGAAATGCTTGTTCCAAGCAATACCTTCATAAAAAGGGTAAATAAAGCCCACGATAACAGCAGTAGCAAACAATTGAGGGTAAAAGCTGGCGCGCTCAGCAATACCACCGGACACAATCGCTGGAATGGCTGCAGCAAAGGTCAGTAAAAAGAAAAATTTGACCAGGTCATAACCATTTCGTTCAGACAAAACAGCGGCACTCACAAAAAAATCCGTGCCGTAGGCAACGCTGTAGCCGATCAGAAAATAGACAACGGTTGAAATACTGAAATCCACCAAAATCTTCACCAAGGCATTGACTTGGTTTTTTTGTCTGACGGTTCCTAATTCTAAAAATGCAAAGCCGGCATGCATGGCGAAAACCATGACAGCGCCTAATAAGATAAACAACGCGTCTGCGCCCTGTTTGAGTGCGTCCATGCCAGCTCCTGGTGAAAAATGCTTTAAAAAAGGGCGTATTTAGCTAATAAACACACATGCACCAAGAAATAGCAATAACCGCACCAAAGAAGCCAATCATCCGCAAGGTGATTGGCTTCAGCAATATGCACGCAAAGACGAGCCGATAGACAGGCTTTTAAAAATCCACGCTTAGGTATACTTCAACAAACAGCGCCGATTTGCCACAGCTTGCGGGCGCTTTAACAAGTACAGCTAAAAACGTTATGCCGACAGCTTGCGTATTTAGCAATGCCGGAACAAACATGTCATTGATAGCAACACCACAAACCATGCAATTCAAACCAGCCTTGCAGCTCAAAGGCGGTGGTGTGCTGCAAGATTACCAATTGACGTATGAAACATACGGTGAGCTGAATGCACAAAAAGACAATGCCGTATTGATTTGTCACGCGTTAAATGCCTCACACCATGTGGCCGGCAACTACGAAGGCGTGAGTAAAAGCGAAGGCTGGTGGAACAACATGATCGGCCCGGGTAAGCCGGTAGATACCCAGCGGTTTTTTGTGATTGGCGTCAACAACCCGGGTTCTTGCTTTGGCTCCACCGGACCCATGCATACCAACCCGGCGAGTGGAAAGATTTATGGTGCTGATTTTCCGGTGGTCACCGTGGAAGATTGGGTGGATGCACAAGCGCGCTTGCTGGATGCTTTGGGTATTGATGTGTTGGCCGCGGTCATGGGCGGCAGCCTCGGGGGCATGCAGGCGCTCAGTTGGAGTTTGCAATACCCTGAGCGTGTCAAACATGCAGTCGTGATTGCCAGCGCACCTAATTTGAATGCCGAAAATATTGCGTTCAATGAAGTGGCGCGACGCGCCATCGTCACTGATCCGGATTTTCATGACGGACATTTTTATGAGCACAACCTGGTTCCCAAAAGAGGTTTGCGTATTGCCAGAATGTTGGGTCACATCACCTACTTGAGTGATGATGTGATGAACACCAAATTCGGTCGCATGTTGCAGTCGGGGGATGACTTCAAATACAGCACCTTGGACATTGAGTTTCAAATTGAGAGTTATTTGCGTTATCAGGGCGATAAATTCAGCGAATACTTTGACGCCAACACGTATTTGCTGATCACGCGGGCATTGGATTATTTCGATCCCGCCAAAGCCTATGCGAATGATTTGACGGCTGCACTGGCACGCGCAAAGGCCAAATTCTTACTGGTAAGTTTCACCACCGATTGGCGTTTTGCGCCATCGAGAAGCAGAGAAATCGTGCAGGCGCTGATCAGCAACAAGTGTGATGTCAGCTATGCCGAAATCGACGCGCCGCATGGCCATGATGCCTTCTTACTTGATGACAAAAGGTATCTCAATGTCGTCAGATCGTTTTTTCAGCAAATACAAAGCAGCAGCGGAGTGCGCCAATGAGCAGCCTTCAGGTGATGCAGACATTGGCGGCCATGGTGCCCTATGGCAGCCGGGTGCTGGATTTAGGTTGCGGCGACGGCAGCTTGCTCAGCCATTTGATAAAGACACGCGGATGCAGCGGTTACGGAGTTGAAATCAACGATGACAATTTGGCCGCATGTATACAAAGAGGTGTGAACGTCATTCAGCTGAACCTGGACCAGGGACTCAGCATGTTTGCCGACCAAAGCTTTGATGTTGTCTTGCAAATAGACACATTGCAAAATCTGAGAAATGCAGAAACCATGTTGCTCGAAACTTTGCGTGTCGGGCGCATGGGCATCATCACATTTCCCAATTTCGCGCATTGGTTTAACCGCTGGAGCGTATTGGCCGGCCGCATGCCCATCACCCGAAAATTACCTTACCAATGGTATGACACGCCCAACATCCGTGTAGGAACGTTTGCCGACTTCCAAGCATTGGCTAAAGATAATCAATTACATATAGAAACATCTTTTGGGTTTGCAGATGAAAAGCTCGTACGATGGTGTCCGAATCTGCGGGCAACGACCGCTGTATTTCAATTGACAGCAGCACCACACAGGAAACTATGAGCTCTATTGCCGCGCAACACATGTTCCGCCCACAGATCAAATCTTTAGAAATAAACGAAAGCACCCTGGCGGTGTATGAATGGCCCAAGCCACAGTCCAAACCCAAAGCGCATATCGTCATGGTCCATGGTTTGGGTGAACACATGGGCCGCTACAACCATGTGGCATTTGCTTTGAATCACGCGGGCTATGCCGTCACAGGCTATGACCATGTCGGGCATGGTTTGTCCACTGGCGCAAGAGGGGACATCAAAGACGCGCAGCAATTGGTCAATGATTTAGAGCAAGTCCTTCACGCGATCAAGCCTGACCATGAGGGGCTGGCCACCGTTTTACTGGGCCACAGCATGGGCGGTCTGGTGGTGCAACGCGCCGTTGCCGCGCACCCCGGCTTGGCCGATGCCGTGGTCATGAGTTCACCGGCCTTGGCCGCGTTCACCAACCCTTTACAAAAGCTTTTGTTAGCCGCCTTGCCGCGCTGGTTTCCACATTTGCGGGTTGACAATGGTTTGCAATTGAATTGGTTGGCGCGCGACGCCCAAGTGATTCGCGATTACAAAGAAGATGCCTTGGTGCATCCCTTGATATCAGCGGGTTTGGCAGCTTGGATTGTTCAGCAAGGCGAGATGGCGGTACTTGAGGCGTCCCAATGGCAGACTTCCACATTGCTGTTGTATGCAGGCCAAGATAAATTGGTGAACCCAAAGGGAAGTGCAGATTTTGCGAAAAATGCTTCACCAGACTATGTGCAAAGTCATTGTTTCAATGTGATGTACCACGAAATTTTCAATGACCCGGAAAAACATTTGGTACTTCAAAAAATAAGCCAATGGCTGGACAAAAAATACAGCACAGCTTAACGCGAGTAGCAACTCATAACAATTGAGCAAGCACGGCGACAGCTGCAGTCTCCGCACGCAAAGTCACAGAACCCAGACTCGCAGCCGTGAAGCCAATGGACACGGCTTGTGCTTCTTCTTGCGGTGTCAGGCCACCTTCGGGGCCACTCAGCAGCGTCAAATGGCTGGGCGGCCCAAGCCAGAGCTCGCGCCAACCGGGTATATCGTGCGCCAAAGACAACAACACGCGCATGCTTGGCTCGTCATGTTGCTGGCCAAGCCATTCACTCCAACTCAAGGGTGCGTCAATCACAGGAACCCGGTTTCTACCGCTTTGGGCGCAAGCCGATTGGGCAATGCCCATCCAATGCCCTTGGCGTTTGGTGGCTCGCTCGCCTTGCAACTTCAAAACGGTGCGCTGGGTCATGACCGGCGTGATCTGTGAAACACCCAGTTCGGTGGCTTTTTCAACCAACCAGTCCATGCGCTCATTGGCCGGCATGCCAATGACGAGATGTGTGTGACAGCGAACGGCGTGGTCGGCTGGCTGAAACGACAACACTTTGACAGAGACACCCTGTTTGTCCATCAACTCAATCATGGCGTCGAAATAGCCACCTAAACCATTGAATACGTCCAAGTGCATGCCGGGTTGCATACGCAGCACTTGGACATGGCGTGCGGCTTCATCGGACAAGCGGTATGTCTGGCCGGTAATGAGATGCGCATTGAAAAAAACTCTGGCCACAGCCTTCAGACCCGACCGAAAGAAAAACCCACCGCAGCAGAACTGCCTTCGATCTGATCCAGCAATCGGGACAAGGGAAAGAGCTCTCTGTAGCGCGAGCAGGTGGCGCGCATGTAAGCGATAAAGCGGGGGGTGTCAGCCAGGTATTTGGGTTTGCCGTCGCGCAAAGTCAATCTGGCAAAAATACCGGCCACTTTCAAATGGCGTTGCAAGCCCATCCATTCAACCGATCTGTAAAAAGCGCCGAAGTCACTGTGCCAATCTTCAAAATCCATCAAGCCTGCTTTACGTGCTTTTTCCCAATAACGCACAGTCACGTCAAGGCAAACATCCTCATCCCAACTGGCGAACGCGTCCCGCATCAAACTGGCAATGTCGTAGGTCACGGGGCCGTAAACCGCGTCTTGAAAATCCAGCACACCTAAGCGCTCATCTGCAGCATGTTCATCAACCATGAGATTGCGCGGCATGAAATCGCGATGCACAAACACCCGCGGTGCAGCCAGATTGACTTTGGTCAATGTCTCAAATGTCTGTTGGAGAACATGCAATTGCTCTGTTGATAAGACGCAGTGCTTGTGTTGGCTGACATACCAGTCAGGGAACAAAGCGAGTTCACGGCTGAGTAAAGCATGGTCATAAGCCGGCAGCAAGCCGGGTTTGGAAGACGTTTGCAGCATGACAAGAGCGTCAGTGGCTTGGTTGAACAAAGCGGCAGCGTCAACATCCGCACTGCTTGTCAGCACTTGCATCATGGTCTGCGCCCCCAAATCGCTCAGCAGCATGAAGCCGTGCGCGCTGTCCCAGTTCAAAACAGTGGGAACCTTCAAGCCTACAGAAGCGAATAAAGCAGCGATGCTGACAAAGGGCTGGCAGTTCTCCTTGTCAGGCGGCGCATCCATGACAATGAAACTGCCATTTTGGCCAAGTACACGGAAATATCGCCTGAAACTGGCATCGGCACTTGCCGAATGGATACTTTCAGGGTAAATGCCGTGCGGCAAAACCTGTTTTTGTAACCATTCCAAAAAAGCATCTTCACGCTCGCTTTGCTCCCAACCCAAGGCTTTGACGGCAGCAGAGACAGACAAAACAGGGGTGAAAGAAGAGGGGTGTGTGCTCATGGATAATCTGAATTCTACAAACAGCGCATTACCCGCGCACGATGCCCCCATGTGCTTGTCATTTTCTATGTTGAGGAATTCACTTAGCTTGTCTTTCATCAGCTTGGTCGCCTGTCTGTCGCAGGCTCAAACATTGACACCGAGCTTGTCGCCGACGGAAACCTTAGACAGCTTGGAGCAACAGACGCAGACCAGCGACGAAGCTCATTATCAGGACACCACAGGCCTCAAGCTCAAACCAAGCAATACATTCAATATCAACCCCGGCCAGTCTGAGCGGCAAAAGTTCCCAACCTATATCAATGCGCAAGAAATCAGCGGGCGCAGCGACTTGGATATTCAAATGCAAGGGGAGGTGGAGATCAGGCGTGGTGACACCTTGATCAAAGCGGATCGGATTGACTATTACCAACCTAAAGATTTGGCCAAAGCCTATGGTCATGTCTATATCAACCGGGCAGGCAACCGGTTTTTAGGCAGCGAATTGGAAATGCAACTCGACGCCATGGACGGCTATATGTTGAACCCGACGTTTTTTTTCTTGAAAGGAAATGGCGAAGGAAAGGCTGCGCGCATGCAGTTTTTGAATGAGAGACAAGCTGTCGCCAGCAAAGTCACATTCAGCACCTGTAAAAGAAAGCCAGGACCGGATTGGGTGCCAGATTGGTTCATGAGAGCCGATCAAATCCGTTTCGACCAAGACGAAAATGAAGGCGTTGCCACCAACGGCCTGTTGCTTTTTTATGGCGTGCCTATCATGGGTGCGCCGTCTTTCAGCTTCCCGCTCAACAGCGAGAGGCACTCAGGTTTCTTGCCACCTACCTTTGCGCTCAACAATCTCGGTGGTATCGAGATGAGTCTTCCCTACTACTGGAACATTGCCCCGAACCGGGATGCCACCATCACCGCCACGCCCATGACGCAGCGTGGCGTGTTGTTCAGTAATGAATTCAGGTACTTGGAGAGAAAAGAACCGCAACCACCTTTCCGAGGTATTGCACGTTTTGATGTCATGCCTACCGATGAATTGCGGGAAACTTCAAGATGGGGATTGAGTTATCAGCACACGGGCCTGACGAACCCGGGGCTGCCTATCGCCATGTCTTTGAATATCAACCGCGTCAGTGACAACAACTATTGGCGGGATTTCACAACCAACACCGCAGACCCGCTGGTGCAAAGGGCGTTAACCAACAGTGCCAGTCTGGGCTATGGGAGCGGCAATTGGTCCAGCAGTTTCAGTGTGACCAAGCTTCAAACCTTGCAAGGCACAGACTCCAGCACGGCCATCGCGCCCTCCTACGACAGACTGCCGCAGATCAACGTGAATTATTTGCGCCAGGACTTTGGCGGTTTTGACTGGACGGTCAACAGTGAATTGACCCATTTCACGGTGGACCGGGATTTTTACTGTTCTTTTAACGCCAGCAGCGCCTATTGCTATCAACCCAATGGTGCCCGCATGGTGGTGAACAACCAACTCAGCAGACCGTTCATCACCCCATACGGATACTTCACACCCAAGGCGATTTTGAATGCGCGCCAATACCAGTATGACAATACGTATTACGGCACGTACAAACAAAACACCGGTGGCGTTGATTCCAATTCCGTGGCGGTGCCGTCTTTCAGTCTTGACACCGGAGCGATTTTGGAAAGACCGGTTTCGATCATGGGATTGAACTGGGTACAGACCTTGGAGCCGCGCGCCTTTTTTGTCAAAACACCCTACCGTAACCAAAGCGATTTGCCCAACTTTGACACGGGTACCAATGATTACAACTTCGCGTCTGTGTTTGCAGAAAACACGTTCTCAGGACAAGACAGGTTTTCTGATTCGCACACGCTGACCTTGGGCGGCACATCAAGGTTCATCAATCCCCAAACAGGCGCTGAAGGCGCGCGCTTTGGCTTGGCGCAGCGCTACCGGTACAGCGATCAAAACGTACAACTCACACCCACAACCGCAGCATTGGCCAGTGGCAACAGCGATATATTGGCTGGCGCCAGTATGTATGTGACGCCCAAGCTGACGCTTGACAGTTTGGTTGATTACAACGATGAAGACAACCGCACAGAAAGAAAGTCATTAGGTGCACGTTACAACCCCAGCGGTTACCGGGTGATCAGCGGCGCTTACCGTTACCAAAGAACCTCATCTGAGGTGGCCGATCTTGCTTGGCAATGGCCGATCAATGATTTATGGCGGGATTACGGCGAGGATAGGCAGCAAGGACAGGGACTTGGCGGCGGCAAAATCTACAGCATCGGCAAATTAAATTACAGTTTGCAGGAAAAAAGACTGGTGGAGTCCATGTTCGGCGTTGAGTACGATGGCGGGTGTTGGGTAAGTCGCTTTGCGTTTCAAAGAACACAATTGACGTTGACCACCGCTACAACAAGTTTGATGTTCCAATTGGAATTCAATGATTTTTCACGCCTTGGTTTTGGCAGCATGAACTCAGCCAAAGACAGCATTTACCGCTACCAGAATTTGCGCGAGCCCTTCAAGTTTTCTCCCAGCCCCTTTGCTCAATATGATTGACACCATGCGTCTCGTTATCCGGTTATTTGCACCTGCGGCTTTGTTGGCCTTGCTCTCAATGTATGCGCAGGCTCAATTGGTCAAGCCTATCACCCCCAATGCCTCAGCGCCCCTGAATTTACGCAAGCCCTCAAAGCTGATGGCTATTGAGCCGGCTGATGACAGTCTCAAAGCCTTAGATTACATCGTGGCAGTGGTGGACAACGAGCCGATCACCAATCTCGAAGTCAACAGCTTGGCCGCCATGGTTGACCCGGCGGCCAACAAAATCGGGCGGGAAAGTTTGTTGCGTGAAGCGTTGGAAAATCTGATCAATGAGTCTGCTCAGTTGCAAATGGCGCGCCAAATGAACATGCAAATTGCGCCGGCCGAATTGCAGATGGCTATTGATAACACGGCGCAGCGCAATCAAATCAGCGTAGAAGAAATGAAGCAACGCCTGTTGTCACAGGGTATTAGCTGGGAGCGCTACAGAACACAGATCAAGCGTCAAATGTTGTTGCAACGCGTGCGCGAAAGAGAAGTCACCAGCCGCATCAAAATACAAGACCATGAGGTGGAGGCTTTTTTAAATGAAAGCAGCAAAGAACAAGATGTCAGCAAGTCAGACATACATATCGCTCACATACTGATTGGTTTGTCTGAAAAAGCAACGCCAGACGAAGTCACGCAAGCGTTTAATAAGGCCAACGACATATTGAGCCAAGCCAAGAGGGGCGCTGATTTTGGCAAGCTTGCTGCAGAGTTTTCGCAAGCACCCGATCGGGTCAATGGGGGACAGCTCGGCTTGCGCAGCCCGGAGCGCTACCCCACTTTGTTTGTGGACGCCGTCAAGCCTTTGCAAGCTGCTGGCTTGGCCGGGCCGATTCGTTCAGGCGCGGGCTTTCACATTTTGAAATTGATTGAACGCAGGTCAGCCGATGCCTTGCCGTCCACCATCACCCAAACGAACGCCCGCCATATTTTGTTGCGCCCAAGCAATCAGCTGAGTCAGGATGCAGCGCGTGCCCAATTGGCTGGTTTCAGACAACAAATTGAATCCGGCAAAGCGTCTTTTGAAGAACTGGCGAAGTTGCATTCCCAAGACGGCAGTGCGACCCAAGGCGGCGATTTGGGTTGGGCCAACCCCGGCACCATGGTGCCTGAGTTTGAAAAGGTCATGGACAGCTTGAAGCTGGGTGACATCAGCGACCCATTGGTGTCACGTTTTGGCGTGCATTTGGTGCAAGTGCTGGAGCGGCGTGAAGCACCGCTTTCCATGCGTGACAAACAAGACATGGCGCGCAATATTTTGCGTGACCGCAAATTCGACGAGACCATGAAAAACTGGGAACGCGAGATGCGTGGCCGTGCATATGTGGAATACCGTGACCCGCCCCAGTAAATGGCGCACTGACTGATGGCGCAACATCAGGCACGCAAACGCTTCGGACAACATTTTCTGACCGATGGCGCAGTCATAGACCAAATCGTTCAAGCCATTGCGCCGTCACCTGGTGACAGCATGGTGGAGATCGGTCCCGGACTGGCCGCCATGACGCAGCCCTTGGTCGAGCGGTTGGGGCATTTGCGGGTGATTGAACTTGACCGCGATTTGGCCAAGCGTTTGCGTGAGCACCCGCAACTCACGGTGATTGAGTCGGATGTGCTGAAAGTGGACTTCACGGCCTTAGCCCGTAGCCTGCAAGAAAAGCGATTGCGCGTGGTGGGTAATTTGCCCTACAACATTTCCACCCCTATTTTGTTTCACTTGCTCTCGCACGTCAGCGCCATCCATGACCAGCACTTCATGTTGCAAAAAGAAGTGGTGGAGCGCATGGTGGCTGCACCCTCTACCGCGCACTACGGGCGCTTAAGTGTGATGCTGCAATGGCGTTATGACATGGAGATGGTGTTGCTGGTCGGCCCGCAGGCGTTTGATCCGCCGCCGCGTGTGGACAGTGCCGTGGTGCGCATGTTGCCGCATGCCGTGCCAGCCTTGGTGGATGAGGCCTTGCTCAGTGAATTGGTTCAAGTGGCTTTCAGCCAGAGAAGAAAACTGATCCGGCATACGCTGGGCCGCTGGCTGACCGAGCGCGGTTTCAGCGGCGAGTTTGATGTGCAGCGCCGCGCAGAAGAAGTCCCGGTGCAGCAATATTTGGTGCTTGCCCAAACCTTGTCTAAAGAGCGAATCGCCGAGTAAGGGCCAGCCCATCAGCCTTGTATTTTTTGCAAGCTTATTTCAAACGGACAGGGTTGCCAGCAAAGCCTCGCGCATTTGGCGCTTCATCAATTTGCCATTGGCATTGCGTGGCAAAGGCTCGCTGCCCAAGGTGAAGGTTTCTGGTACTTTTTCGCGCGATAAACGGCTGCTGCAAAAATCGATCAAATCTTGCGCACTCAAAGCTTGGCGCAAACTCACAAAGGCATGTACCCGTTCACCCAATACTGGGCAGGGCTTGCCCACAATCGCGCATTCAGCCACAGCCGGGTGTTGGTACAAGGTGTTCTCCACCTCAATGCAATAAATTTTGTAGCCGCCCCGGTTCAGCATGTCTTTCTTGCGGTCCAAGATGCGCACATAGCCCTCTTCATCCATGCTGCCGAGGTCTCCTGATTTCCAAAAGCCGTTGACAAACTCAGACGCGGTGGCTTGCGGGTTGTTCCAATAACCGGCCACCACCATGGGACCTTTGATCCAGATTTCGCCCAATTCACCGGGCGCAACCAGATGCCCCTCATCGTCAACCACTTGGATCTCGGCACACACCACGGGTTGACCGACGGTGTCGTTGTGCATGGCCGTCATGCCGGGCGGCATCATCGTGGCCGGTGACGTGGTTTCGGTGGCGCCGTAGCAATTCATCAATTCCAACTTGGGCAGGGTGCGTGACAGCGCCTCAATGCTGGCGACAGGCATGGGCGCGCCGCCATAAGCGCCAACCCGCCAACGGCTTAAATCAGTCTGCTCAAAAGCCGGCTGCAATAAACACAGGTTGTACATGGCCGGTACCATGAGGGAATGCGTCATTTTTTCTTGCTCGGCCACCTTTAAGAAAGTCGCCGCTTTGAAGCTCGGCAAAATGACCAAGGTGCCTGCCACGTGCAACAAGGTGGTGACCAAGGCCACCAAGCCGGTGACATGGCTGAGCGGCACCGCTGCAATCGCCACTGAATCGGCGTCCAGTGTCATGCCCGCTTGAAAGTGTATGCATGAATGCACGATTCCCAAGTGACTCAGCATTGCGCCTTTGGGTCTGCCGGTGGTGCCAGAGGTATACAAAATGACCGCGGTGTCTTCTTCCTTCACGGCCGCGACAGCGGTGTGTGGTGGAGCTGACAACAAACTGCTGAACTCAAGTTTGTTTGCACAAGCCCCCACACTGACTTGCCATGAAAGCGCGGGCAGCGTGTCTTTGGCGGGAACCACATCGGCGAGCGCGGCATCATGCACCAGCATGACCGCTTCGCAGTGCGACAACATGTAATGCAGACCGGGCGTTTGCTCGCGAATGCTCATCGGCACAGTGATGGCACCCAAGCGGGCGGCGGCCAGCAGGCAAAGTACAAACTCGATACCGTTACTCAGCTGTAAGGCCACACGGTCGCCCGGGCGCAAACCCAAGCCGTGCCAACCAGCGGCCAATCGACCGACATGCTCATCCAGTTCGCGAAAGCTCAGGCGCGTGTCCTTGCACACCAAGGCCGTGCCGTCAGGATTGGCACGCAATGCGTTTTCAAGCAAGCTGTGCAGGCTGTGGGGCCTGTGGCTGAAACAACGCAACACACGCTCAGGAAAGAAGTGGGTCTCCGTTTGTTGTGCCGGCCAAACCACTTCCCTGGTGTTCATGCTGATTCTTTCCTTTGCATTCAATAAAACCCCGTCACTATTGCGCGCAAGGCTTTCGGGGTCAAGCTGCCAGTCGTTGTGACAAGGCGGTTTTGGTGTCAGTCAGGGCTGAGGGCAAGTGGTAAGCCAGTTGCGTGAACAACACTTCATGCAGCTTCAATTCTTCCACCCAAGCGGCCTTGTCGATGTGGGTCACGGTTTGGAATTGTGCAGGCGTGAAATCCAAACCTGTCCACGTGATTTCCTCGTAGGCCGGGCTGATGCCGAACACGTTTTCACGGCCTTTGGCCGCGCCCTCAATGCGGTCGATCATCCACTTCAGCACACGCATGTTTTCGCCATATCCCGGCCAGACAAACTTACCGTCCTCGCCCTTGCGGAACCAGTTGACGCAGAAAATCGCGGGCAAGGTCGCGCCCGTTTTTTTGAGTGTGTCGCCCATGTTCAGCCAGTGCTGGAAATAGTCGCTCATGTTGTAGCCCATGAACGGCAGCATGGCGAACGGGTCGCGTCGCACCACGCCTTGTTGACCAGCGGCCGCAGCCGTGGTTTCCGAGCCCATGGTCGCCGCCATGTACACACCTTCGGTCCAGTTGCGCGCTTGCGTGACCAATGGCACGGTGGTGGAACGGCGCCCGCCAAAAATGAACGCATCAATTTTCACGCCGTGTGCGTCGTCCCAGGCGCTGTCGAGCGCCGGGTTGTTGGTCGCAGCGACTGTGAAACGTGCATTCGGGTGAGCCGCTTTCGCGCCGGTTTCTTTGGCGATCGCTGGTGTCCAGTCTTTGCCCTGCCAATCGATCAGGTGATCCGGCATGTGTCCGGTGTCTTTTTCCATGCCTTCCCACCAGACGTCGCCGTCGTCGGTCAAAGCCACATTGGTGAAGATGACGTTTTTGTCCAGGCTGGCCATGCAGTTCGGGTTGGTGTGGAAATTGGTGCCGGGTGCGACGCCGAAGTAACCGGCTTCCGGGTTGATGGCGCGCAATTCGCCATTGGCGCTGGGTTTGATCCAAGCAATGTCGTCGCCGATGGTGGTGACCTTCCAGCCGTCAAAACCGGCGGGCGGCACCAGCATGGAGAAATTGGTTTTGCCGCAAGCGCTGGGGAAGGCCGCTGCCACATGGTATTTTTTGCCTTGCGGGTTGGTGAGGCCTAGGATGAGCATGTGCTCGGCCAGCCAGCCCTGGTCGCGCCCCATGTTGGAGGCGATGCGCAGCGCAAAACATTTTTTTCCCAGCAAAGCGTTGCCGCCGTAGCCAGAGCCGTAAGACCAGATTTCGCGGGTTTGTGGGTAATGCACGATGTATTTGGTGCTGTTGCACGGCCAGGCCACGTCTTTTTGCCCGGCGGCCAGTGGCGCGCCAACCGTGTGAACGCAAGGTACAAAGTCACCGTCTTCACCCAGCACATCGAACACCGCTTTGCCCATGCGGGTCATGATGCGCTGGTTCACCGCCACGTAAGCGCTGTCAGACAACTCGATACCTATATGGGCGATGGGCGAGCCCAGCGGGCCCATGCTGAATGGCACCACATACATGGTGCGGCCTTTCATGCAGCCGTCAAACAAGGGCTGAAGAGTGCTGCGCATCTCGGTGGGGGCCATCCAGTTGTTGGTCGGACCGGCATCTTCTTTTTTCTCGGAGCAAATATAAGTGCGGTCTTCTACCCGGGCCACGTCGCTGGGGTCCGAGCAAGCAAGGAAAGAATTCGGGCGTTTAGCCGGGTTGAGCTTTTTGAAGGTACCGGCGTCGACCAATTGCTGGCACAAGCGCTGGTACTCTTGTTCACTGCCGTCGCACCAATAGACCTGGTCGGGTTTGCACAAGGCGACCATTTCATTGACCCAGGCAATGAGCCGGGGGTGCTTGACATAAGCGGGTGAATTCATCTGACACTCCTCATTCAAAAAATTAAGGCCAGCATCCCGCTGGGAGGTGCTGACCTCAATCCTTTGATTGAGCTGGGTTCGGGCAATTTATGAATGTCTGAACAGACTATTCACGGCATTAGCGCGAGTCGATATCGGATGCAAAAAAACGCCCGCCGGGCGTTTTTTCAACAAACTTGGAATTCAAAAAGCTTGAAAATATCAAGCCATGAAAATGGCAATGAAAGCCAACATGAAAATCAGGACAGCGCCGCCAATGGGCAAAATGATGTGCATCAGCGGGACAATGGACTCAACCACATCGGTGGTTTCAGTGTTTTGTGATGGGTCTGACATGGCATTACCTTGGGTTCAATACAGATCGACATTCTAAAACAATGAGGCTGACCTTAAACTGTCGGCAAAAAGCCAAGTTGGGGCGTGCCCGCTCATGCCCATTTTCCACGCGCCACACACCTAAAAACTCCGCAGATGCCAACCTCAAGCCCATCCGTTTTCACCCGCGCAGCAGCCTTGCCCGGCCTATTGAAAAACCGTATCGCCATCTTGGATGGGGCCATGGGGACCATGATTCAGCGCTTTAAGCTCAATGAGGCGCAGTACCGTGGCCAGGGCTACACGGGGAAGGACAGCCAGTATGAGCGTTTCAAAGATTTCCCGCGCGACATCAAAGGCAACAACGAATTGCTCAGCCTGACCCGCCCAGACATCATCCGTGACATTCACGAAGGCTATCTGGCCGCAGGCGCGGACTTGATCGAAACCAATACCTTTGGCGCGACCACCATCGCCCAAGCAGACTACGACATGGCGGACCTGGCGGTGGAGATGAACCTGGCCTCGGCGCGCATTGCCCGGGCCGCTTGCGATAAATTTTCCACGCCGGACAAGCCGCGGTTTGCCGTCGGCGCACTTGGCCCCACGCCGAAAACCGCCAGCATCAGCCCAGACGTGAACGACCCCGGTGCGCGCAATATCCATTTCGAAGAACTGCGGGTGGCTTACCTCGAGCAGGTCAAAGCGCTGGTCGACGGCGGCGTGGATGTGTTGCTGCTGGAAACCATTTTCGATACCTTGAATGCCAAGGCGGCTTTGTTTGCAATTGATGAGTATTTCGAGCAAAGCGGCGAGCGCCTGCCCCTGATCATCAGCGGCACGGTGACCGACGCGTCCGGGCGGATTTTGAGCGGCCAGACCGTCACCGCTTTCTGGCACAGCGTGCGGCATGCCAAACCGCTGGCCATTGGCCTCAATTGCGCTTTGGGTGCGGCGCTGATGCGTCCTTACATACAAGAGCTGGCCAAAGTGGCCGGCGACACCTTCATCAGCTGTTACCCGAACGCCGGTTTGCCCAATCCCATGAGCGACACCGGTTTCGATGAAACACCGGATGTCACCAGCCGTTTGTTGCATGAATTCGCTGCTGAAGGGCTGGTCAACATCGTTGGCGGTTGTTGCGGTACCACCCCAGAGCACATCCGCGCGATTGGCGATGCGGTCACGCCTTTGAAGCCGCGTGGCGTGCACATGGGCGGCAGTTATTCCCAAGCGGCCTGAACCAGAGTCTGGCATCGAGCGCAAAGAAAAAGTACAAAATACTGCTTTTTCATCTGAAAAACCTCTATTTTCAATTAATTAAAACTAACCTATCCGGCTTTTAAGCAAAGGTTCGGGTATGAAAAACAAATGCATGGCGATGGTCTTGGGCTTGAGTTTGGCCGTATGCGCCAACGCCGTCAGCGCACAGAACATGTATCTGGAGGCAACCAAAGCCTACCAATGGATTCTGGAAGGTGGCTTCAACAACGGTGGTGACAATATTGCCAAAGGAAACTACACCAATTCTGGAACAAGTTGGGATGTGAAAGCTGGCAAAGGCTTGCAAGGCGGTATAGGTTTGCAATATGCCTTCAACGAGGTATTGTCCAGCCAAATGACAGTGGGTTACTTGGTGGACACCACCGATGGTTTAAACGGGGATGTGGCTTTCAAAAGGTTGCCGGTAGAGTTGATGTTGACCTATAACCTCAGCGACAGACTGCGCTTGGGGGGTGGTTGGCACCAGTCTTATAAGAGTAAGCGAGTCAATACCGGGGTTGCCGCTTTTTTAGGCACAGAAACTTTCTCCTCTGAGCCGGGTGCAGTGGTTCAAGTAGCGTATTTTTTCAAGCCCTATAAAAATTTCAAAAAACCGGCGAGGAAATCAGCTCAGGTCTGGGATTGCGCTATGTCACGGACAAATTCACCTCTGAGAAAACACAAAAAACCTACAAAGGCGATCATGTCGGTGTGTTTTTCATGATGTACTTTTGACACAGACAAACACGGTTTCACGCGTGTCGCCTCAGCTGAGGATGATTCAGCGAGGGTTAGCCGCGTGTTCGATGGCCAAAGCCATGGTTTTGCCCAGTTCCACCCCCCATTGGTCAAACGCATTGATGCCCCAGATGGCCGCCTGGCAAAACACTTTGTGCTCATACAAGGCAATCAAAGCGCCCAAACTGTGGGGTGTCAAGTGGTCCATCCACACCGTGCTGCTCGGGCTGTTGCCCGCATAACTGCGGTGCGGCGCAAGACGGGCGGCTTGTTCTTGGCTCAAACCTTCGGCGAGCAATAACTGGCGGGTTTCTTCTTCGGTACGGCCCACCGCCAGCGCTTGCGCTTGCGCTTGCATATTCAGCAGCACCACGCGTTGGTGTTCCTCGGCATAAGGCAAACCGGTGTGCGCTTGCCGCACGCCGATGAAATCGATCGGCACTTGTTGGGTGCCTTGGTGGATCAACTGAAAATACGCATGTTGACCGTCGTTGCCCAAACCGCCCCACAGAACCGGCGCGGTTGCCACCGAACACGGGCTGTTGTCGATATGCACCCGCTTGCCGTTGGACTCCATGTCTTGCTGCTGTAAAAACGCCACCAGTTTGCCAAGCGCCGAATGGTAGGGAGCCACATGGTGAGTGGTGGCGCCAGAAAAATTGCGGTTCCAAATGCCCAGCAAAGCCATCCACAAGGGCATGTTTTGCGCTGCGGGCGTGTTTAGAAAATGCGCATCCATGGCCTGCGCGCCTGCCAGCATTTGCAAATAAGCGTCCCGCCCAATGGCCAACACCAAAGGCAAACCAATGGCGGACCAGAGCGAATACCTGCCACCCACCCAGTCCCACAAATGAAAACATCTGTCAGCAGAGATGCCTTTGGCCACGGCCAGCGCCGGTTTGGCAGTGACCGCGGCTAAATGCAGGTGTGACTCAGTCTCAGGACAACCGCTGTCTTGCAACCAGCGCAAGGCGGAGGCCATCAGCAGCATGGTTTCTTGGGTGGAGAACGACTTGCTTTGCACCACAAACAAGGTGCGTCCGGCTTGTACCGAGGCCAAGGTGGTGGCCAGACTCCAGGCGTCCACATTCGAAACGTAATGCACCTGAACCGGTTGCATCGTTGAAGCGCTGCCCGTCCGCGCCAATGCTTCGGTGGCCATGCGCGGGCCCAAATCTGAGCCGCCAATGCCCAGGTTGATCACGTCGGTGATGGTCTCGCCTTGGAAACCTTTGCAATCACCCGCGCGAAGTTGCTCGGCAAAACTGCAATAGCGTGCTTGTTCTGCTGCAACGGCGGATGAAATAACTTCGCCCCAAGGCGGATCGGGTTGCGTGCAGCCGCGCAAAGCCACGTGCAACACCGCGCGGTCTTCGGTTTGGTTGATTTTCTCGCCGCGAAACATGGCGTTTGCTTGGGCCATCACGCCAGACTCTTCGGCCAGATGCAACAACACTTGCATCACTTCAGCATTCACCCGCTGGTGTGAGGCGTCCAAACTCAACCCGGCCGCGTTGAATTGCAAAGACGCGTGGCGTTGCCGGTCGGGCAGCAATTCGCGCAAATGCGGTTGAGCGTTTTGCGAAAGCGTTTGCAATGCCTGCCATGAGCGGCGATGTTCCGGGCGGATGAAAGGGGGTTGCATCATGTGGTCAATGCTATCAACGTTGTGGCATGTGGCGCTGATGGCGTGTCACCACGGCGTTCAAACCTAGCAATGCGTTGGTCAGGTGCCATGGTGAGTACAGATTTGCCGCATAGGAGTGCACACACTGTGCGGGAGTTGGCCTTGCTGATCAGGGATAAATTGCCAAGATTTTGTGCTTTCAGGTGACTCTACCTTGATACTCAAAGTTTGAAAATCAGAAAGCCGTAAAATGACTTTACTCCCCAAGGAGCGTTGCAGCTTTCCACAAAGCCAGGCTTGGGACATTTCTTCGCAACGACGCTCACCTGTATTGCATCCACCAGGTGAGTCTATGAATTCCGTTTCCCGTGTTGTCCCGCCCATGAAGCTGTCAGGTTTAGAGCCTGTGTTCATCGCTTCCAGCCAATCTCACAGCTCTCCACAAGACAGCGACGACGAATTAAGCGCACAGCCGCAAGCCACGTTTGTCAACATCGGCGAGCGCACCAACGTGACCGGCTCCAAAGCTTTCGCACGCATGGTTTTGAATGGCGAGTACGAACAAGCCTTGGCGGTCGCGCGCCAGCAAGTAGAAAATGGCGCACAAATCATCGACATCAACATGGACGAAGCCATGCTCGACAGCCAGGCGGCCATGGTACGGTTTTTGAACCTGATCGCGTCAGAACCCGATATTGCACGCGTGCCGATCATGATCGACAGCAGCAAGTGGTCGGTGATAGAGGCCGGTTTGCGTTGCATACAAGGCAAAGGCATTGTGAATTCCATCAGCATGAAAGAAGGTTTGGACGAATTCAAGCGCCAGGCCAAACTGATCAAGCGCTACGGCGCAGCGGCAGTGGTGATGGCTTTTGATGAAAAAGGCCAAGCCGACACTTACCACCGCAAAGTCGAAATTTGCGAACGCGCTTACCGCGTGCTGGTGGACGAGGTGGGTTTTCCGGCGGAAGACATCATCTTTGACCCAAACATTTTTGCGATTGCCACCGGCATTGAAGAACACGACAACTACGCCGTGGATTTCATTGAAGCCACGCGTTGGATCAAACAGAACTTGCCCGGCGCAAAGGTAAGTGGCGGCGTATCGAATGTGTCGTTCAGTTTCCGCGGCAACGACCCGGTGCGAGAAGCCATACACACGGTGTTTTTGTACCACGCGATCCAAGCCGGTATGGACATGGGCATTGTGAACGCAGGCATGGTCGGCGTGTATGACGACTTGGAGCCTGTATTGCGCGAGCGTGTCGAAGACGTGGTGCTGAACCGTCAACCTCAATACAAAGACGGTGAAGAACGTTTGAGCCCGGGCGAGCGTTTGATCGAGATTGCCGAAAACGCCAAAGGCGCAGCAAGAGATGACAGCGCCAAACTCGCGTGGCGCGGCACGCCTGAAGCACCGGTGGCGGTGGCGCAGCGCTTGAGCCACGCATTGGTGCACGGCATCACCGACTTCATCACCACCGACACCGAAGAGGCCTACCAACACACACTGGCAACAGGCGGGCGACCGCTGCATGTGATCGAAGGCCCGTTGATGGATGGCATGAACGTCGTGGGCGATTTGTTCGGTCAGGGCAAGATGTTTTTACCGCAGGTGGTGAAAAGCGCACGCGTCATGAAGCAAGCCGTCGCGCATTTGATTCCCTATATCGAAGAAGAAAAACGCCAGCAGGAAGCGGCAGGCGAAGAGGTGAAAACCAAGGGCAAGATTGTGATCGCCACGGTCAAAGGCGATGTGCATGACATTGGCAAAAATATTGTCACTGTCGTGCTTCAGTGCAATAACTTTGACGTGGTCAACATGGGCGTGATGGTGGCTTGCCACGAGATACTGGCGCGGGCCAAGGTGGAGGGCGCGGACATCATCGGCTTGTCCGGCCTCATCACACCGTCGCTGGAAGAGATGCAGTATGTCGCCAGCGAAATGCAAAAGGACGATTACTTCCGCATGCGCAAAATCCCCTTGTTGATCGGCGGCGCGACATGCAGCCGGGTGCACACGGCGGTGAAGATCGCGCCGCATTACGAAGGCCCGGTGGTGTATGTGCCGGATGCGTCACGCAGTGTCGGTGTGGCCCAAGGGCTGCTGAGCGACCAAGCCGCGCAATTCATTGCCGAGTTGAACGCCGACTACGACAAAGTGCGCACGCAACACGCGAACAAAAAACAAACCCCGTTGTTGCCACTGGCCAAAGCGCGCGCCAATGCCGCGCATATCGACTGGTCAACATACACAGCGGCTTCACCGCGTTTCATTGGCAAACGCTTGTTTAAAAATTTCGATTTGGCAGAGTTGGAAACCTATATCGATTGGGGGCCGTTTTTCCAGACCTGGGATTTGGCGGGTCCCTTCCCTGCGATTTTGAAAGACGAGATCGTCGGCACAGAAGCGCAACGCGTATTCAGCGACGGCAAGCGCATGTTGAAGCGTTTGGTCGAAGGCCGGTGGTTGAACGCGCACGCGGTGGTCGGTTTGTACCCTGCCAACAGCATAGGAGACGACATTGTGTTGTGGACCGATGAAACCCGTACGCAACGCGCATTGACTTGGTGCGGTTTGCGCCAGCAAACTGAAAAGCCGGTGCACGACGGTGTGCAAAATTCGAACCGTTGTTTGTCTGATTTCGTCGCACCGTTCACTGATGCCAAGGGTCAGCCTACGGGTTTCAAAGACTATGTCGGCATGTTTGCGGTCACCTCAGGCTTAGGTGTCGAAGCCAAAGAAAAATACTTCATGGACGACCATGACGACTACAGCGCCATCATGCTCAAAGCCTTGGCGGACCGTTTGGCCGAAGCATTCGCCGAATGCATGCATGCGCGTGTGCGGCGCGATTTGTGGGGCTATGCCGCACAAGAGAAGTTAAGCCATGAAGAGTTGATCAAAGAAAAATACCAAGGCATTCGCCCTGCGCCCGGCTACCCGGCCTGCCCGGACCACAGCGTCAAGCGCTGTATGTTTGAGGTGTTGCAATGTGCGGACATTGGCATGACATTGACAGACAGCTTGGCCATGACACCGGCGGCCAGCGTCAGCGGTTTTTACATCGGCCATCCGGACGCGTGTTATTTCAATGTGGGGCGCATTGGGGACGATCAGGTGCAAGACTTGGCGCACAGACAAGGCGT